>JBBAVS010000092.1:0-16593 GCA_040397585.1 Pirellulales bacterium | reverse complement strand
CCTGCGTGCGGCGACCTCGATCTCCCCCTTCGCGTCGCTGGGTGTAGAACCGGGCCAACTCTAGAACGCTCTTCAACTGGGCAGCGTATCGCGACAGCGCAGCGTCGAAGCCAGCGAGCATGATCTCGGCCGCGAGCCGTTGTCCTACGCCGTCCGGGTCGTGATGGGCGAGAGACTTCCACACCTGCTCAAACGTGCGGCCTGTGGCGGCCTCGATCAGCGGCTTCAATACCATCCGCTTGAAGTGCGCCCATCTCGCCGTCGAATTGTTCCGCAACTCCTTGGCCAGCCTCTCGGGGATCATGGACTGCTCTAGGAGGAGCCGATCCTCTGCGAGCCGCGTGTCGGCATCGACAGCAAGGGGCACCTGCATGTCATCGGGAATGGGCACGAGCACCGTGTCCATGGTCAGGTAGTCGCCAGACCCGGCAACTGCGATGCTCCCCTGCTGCACGAGCGAGAGGATGTCTTCAAGCAGGGACCGTTGGTCTTCGTCGCTCCGTCGTTTCGGTTTGGCTGGCGTGGATCGCTTTTTTGTCATGCTGCACCTCACCCGTGGCTTTCTGCAAACCGCGCCGCCTTGCTCCAGTTGGGCGGCGCGTAGTGGTCGGTCATAGCGAGCTTCGAGTGGCCGGCCGTGGCCTGCGCCGCCTCGCTGCCGCCCCGCCTGCGAATCTCCTGCAGCCGCGTGTAGCGCAACTGGTACGGGGTCCAGAGCGGCAGTAGCGGCTCGCCCTTCTTCTCGCGCTCTTTGTTGGCCCGCTCGACGGCCCGGCGGATCGCCTGCCGGATGCCGTCTTTGTTGAACATGGGCCCGGCGTGGGCGGTCGGCTGGCGGGGCTCGATGGCGATCACGCCGTCCTTCGGCTTGCGTGGGGGCACACTGCGCCGGGGCGAGAACACGTAGTTCCGGTCACTCAGGCCGGCGGTGTGGGCCAGGATGATCGCCTGGGCGGCGGGGCCGATGGGCACGTGGCGCTGCTTGCCCATGTGGGCGGTCTTGTGCTTTGTGGGCACGTACCGCCAGACAGGCTTGTGGCGGTCGAGCACCCGAGAGAGCCGCAGCCGGGCGGCCTCGCTGGGCCGGCAGCCGGTCAGCCGGATGAACCAGACCAGATCGGCCACTTCCTTGGTCAGGTAGGGCAGCGTGGCCTCGACGACGGCCACGGGCACCCGCTTTCGCCGCTTCGTCTCGCGAGCGAGCGTGTCGCCGGCCCGTAGCGGCTTGACGACGGCCAGGGCGGCCACGCGGTCGTTGGGCACGAGCTCGTGGAGCACCGCCCAGTCGAACATCCGCCGCACGTAGCCGATCACCTCGTTGACGTAGCGGCGCGACAGCGTGGGCACACGGCCCGTGGCGTCGGGCTTCCTGTGGGCCGCTGGCGTCAGGACAAGCCGCTGCCGCACGTCGAGCAGGGCCCGCGTGCCGAAGGCGGCAGCGGGCATCGTGGCGAGCGCCCGGACGGCCCGCGTGGCGGTCAGGGCCTTTTCGTATTTGGACGACCGGCGGCCGGCGGGGAGCGTGGCCTCGATGTGGTCCAGATACATGTGCGCGACTTCGCCGACGGTGATGCCGACGGGCACCGGCTCGTTGGCGGCCGGCATCCGTGTCGGCTCGGGCTCGGGGGCCGGCTCTGGTTGCACTGGCGGCGGCTCGGGCCTGTCTGCTCGGGGAGCACCCGGCAGGAAGCCGTGCTCAATCATCAGTTCGACATAGCGGGCATTGGCGTCGGGCGAGCCGAACCGCCCCAGGTAAACCGCCCGACCGCTGACCCGCACCAAGGCTTGCTTGGTGGCTTTGTGGAGCCGCACCTGCGGCATCGCCCCTGTGATCCTCCGACCCATGACCAGACCCTCCGGTGGAACCGTCCGGCGGATCAAACGAGTAGGGAATCGAGTAGTACTACTCGTTTCTACTCGTTTGACGGTTCCCCGAGGGGCGCTGCCACACGCGGGCAGGTCACGAAATCCCGTGAAATAACGAACCAATCAACAATGCGCGCGCCAAGATTCGAACTTGGGACCTCCACCTTATCAGCGAGAAATTTGTACAGGTGTTGGTCGAATTGTCGCGGACCGTTGATCGACCGAAATCCCACTTTTCGCGGGGAAATCAACCGAACGCGGAGCAGTGTAGCAAAACGTGCGGATCGCTTACAACACACCGGACGGCCGCTATCGGGTAGCCAAACGAGTAGTCGTTGTGCCCTGGAATCGGGGTGACCGGCGAGCACTTCCCGCAGCCAGCCGACTGTCTGCTCGTGCCGATGGCCACGGGCCTCGCGAGGGCCGCTACTCCTCCGCTGCGGGGCAGGCGCTCGCCGTACCATTTCGCTAGAGTCGATCGACATGGCCAAGCCTCAATCTGGTCGCCCCACCGATGACGACGATCTCCTGACGGCCCCGCAGGCTGCGCGGGTGGCGGGGCTCAACCGCAGCCACTTCTCCCGCCTACTGGCCGCCGGCCAGGGGCCGAAATGCCAGCGGATCGGCTCGGGGAAGAAGCCCCTGGTCGTGATCCTCCGCGGCGACCTCAACCGCTGGATCGCCGGCCGCACGCCGTAGCCGTCCTGCCGCTACTCCCCCCGAATCACGGGCTGCCGTTGGCGCAACACTTGTTGCGCTTGTAGAACCGTCCCCCGAAAGGCGGCCAACGGGCCGCCGATACCGGCTGCCCAAACGGAGCGACGATCCGATGAACATTTCCCACGGGTTCCACGCAAAATACCCCACCGAAATCGGCCATGAAATCTGGCTTGGGGAGCAACTGGCATATGGCTGTCATCTGCGGTGGTCGATATGGAAGAAGGCGAGGGTGTTGAGAACCGATCCAGCGGCAGCCCTCCACCGCTTCATCTACATGCGGACAGACTTCGTTGAAAACACATGGACGGTCATCACTGGCGTCCCTGATTACGAAGGCTCCCGCGCCACCAACGAGCACATTCTCACCCCCAGTCATCCCGAGTGGGTCGAGTTTCAAGAGCGGCTTGAAGCCGAGCTCGTCTGCCCAGACTTCGATCTGTACTACGGGCCGGCGGCGGTCGTGCACCCCGACACGATCACGGCGCAATTCTGGCCGCTGTGTAGCGCCCAACTGATTGCCGATCTCGGCTTCGCGATAGCGGAATCACTGGCGGTCATGTGGCATTTCATGGGAACCACTGACGAGCAGATTGCGAAACACGTTGAAGGCATGTGGCACAGGACCAAACCCTCGAAGCGTCGGCCGGCCTTCGACGCCGACGGCGTCCTGCCCCGCCCCGTCGTCCGCGAGGGGCTCTAGCCGCACGCTAGGCGGCCTCGACGCCGATCAGCGCGTCGAGCACCCCCGGCTCCTGCAATCGGCCGGTCACGAACCGGCCAAGGGAGTCGGGGGTCGGCTGGATCAACGGGCAGTCCCACTCGGGATTCCAGATCGGCCACTTCGCCACGCGGCTCGTCTGGCCGCAGCGGTCAACGTGGACGCTGATGGTCGGCCCTCCGTTCCACACTGCCCCAATGTGCAGATCGCAGTCGATCTCCACTGTGCAGACGAGCACCGTCGCGAGTAGTTCCATACGTGATCCCTCCGGGTCGCTGGTCGTGATCGTGTCGGCCCGCAGTATCCCACGGATGCAAGCCGGCGGCGGGGGCGCGGGTATGCACGAGCCAGACCGCCTATGGGCTCGACGGGCCATTTCGACAATCGCTGTCGATGAACCCCGACAAGCGCATCCGCTGGCACGATGAACTCGATCCGAAACTTCGGACGTGGCTCACCCGTGTCGCCCGCGTATTGGCTCACATGAAGGCCCAGACGGCCATCTACGGGCGGGGCCGGAATGTGGGCGGCGACAGCCTGACGGCCAACGACAACTACAACCAGCGGGCCGAGCAACGCGACCGAACGATTCTGCATGATGCCCTGGTTGTCGCGATCGACGAGTACACCGACGTGCTCCGTGAGCTCCAGTCCGTGATGGACAGCGCGACCCCCACGAAGGCGATGCCGGGCACCATGGGCAAAGTCGAAGTCATGGAAGCCCGCGCGCGGGCCGGCTTCTCGATCTTCATCGACGACGACGAGAAGATCTAATCGGCTTCGGCCGCTAGTTGCTCGCGGAACCGCGCCCGCAGCCGATCATCAACTGGGATCGGCCCGGCACTGGCCACGGAGTCGTTGATCGCAGCCAGGGCATGCACCACAGGGGCCAGCCACGGGAAGACCGGCGAGTGGGAAGTCCCGTCGTCGGCACGCTGCGCGTCTGCGGAGATGACCGCCATCCCCTCCCACAATGCCACGGTCAGGTTGGCGGCTGCGGCATCGCGATCCGCGAACCGCACACCTGCCCCCTCCAGGGCCTCGCACAACGCATCCGCTACGACGATGCACGAGTGGGCGGGGGCGTGCTCGAAGTCGTCTTCCGCCATCGTGTCGCGCAGCCGCAGGCAGGCATTTGCGAGGGCTTGGCTTTGCTGCCGCCGGATCGAATCTTCGTCCAGAAAAAACACGGTCATGGATGGCGACTCACGGCCCCTTGATCGTGTCGCGAAACTTAGCCGGGATGCTGCGGAGCGACTTGGCCAGGCCCTTCGCCATGTAGCCGCGACCCTTCACTCGCCTTGAGAAACTGTAGATCGTGCGGTCGGTCTTCTTATTCGACAGCGTGCCGAAGACTGCGCCTTTGAGCTTCCGCGATCGCTTCGGCTTGCCGCCCGGATTGAAATGCACCGTGATGCTGCCACCGAACTCGTGGAGCTTGTTGAGTTGCGGAATCTTCTCCGGGCCGATGGCCACCGATACGCGGCGGTTGCTGTAGTCCCATTTGATGTCGCTGAGCAGGAAGCCTCGCGGCGACAGCCTGGTCCGCCAACTGGTCACACGATCCGGCTTCGGAATCTTCCTGACGAGCGCAACCAGCGGCGCGCCATCCTTGTTGCCGACGACCCACTGCTTCGGCCGCGACAGCGGCGTGCGGTTGCTCATCTGCCGGCGCGTCTTTTCCTGCACATCCGCGCCGGCGATCTTCAGCGCCCGCTCGTTGGCGTTGAGCACCTTTTGCCTCACTCGCGCGACGTTGAGTTTCGTCCGCACGGTCACTTTGGCCTGGATCATCACAACCTCCGCTCGTTGTCTACGTGGTCAGGAATGGCCGGCCGCTGCCGTCGGGCACCGATGCCGACTGGCCAGCCCGGTCGCTTTTGAGAAACGGCACGATGCCGCGGGCCACCCGGTCGATCTCGTCGATGCTCGCGCCGGCTGGCACCATGTGGCCGAACCGCTTGACCAGCCGCAGCCGCTCCGGGGCCATGTGCTCGGGGTCGATGCCCCGCATGAACACGCTGCCGCCTTCGGCCGGCCCTCGCATCGCGAGTACATCGGCCACAAGCTGCTGCGCCACCGTCATGTCGTCCATGTTTCACCTCGTGATGTGTTGATCTCATCGGGACCGCCCGCCGCCGGCGACCCTGTGCGGGCTGCCGGCGACGGGGGCCATCCGTCACCCAGACGTAGTCCTATGGCTGCAGGAGTCGCTTCTGCAGGTCCGCGACGCGAGCCTCCGCTGCGGCCACTGCCTTCTGCGCCGTAACAATCTCGCGATCCGCCTCTGCCAGTTGTGCGACCAATCGTTTCTTCTTGCGGTCGAGCTCCTCGATCTTGTCAACGACTTCCGCAGGCAGGGCTCGCTCGCCGGCCTCGCCCTTCTTCCGCACCATCGGCGGGCCGCTTGTAAGAAGCGTGCGATCCCACTCTGCCCGTGTCTGCTCGATCTCGGAGTCGCAGCCCTTGATGCCTCGCTGTAGATCGCTGATGCGGCGGTTCAACTGGACAACCACGCTGGCCGTTGCTGTCTGCTCGTCAATCGCCTCGCGATACTGCACGCCCAGGGCCCCGCGAGTGTTGTGGTAGTCGAGCAACCAGTCGCGGGCCCGGCTGGCCGCTTCAACCTCGCGATCGACCTCACGGGCCTCAACTTCGAGCTTCGAGTAGCGGGCCTGGAAGGCGTCGCGAACGCTGTTGAACTTGGCCAGTTCCGCATCCATGGCGGCGCGCAGCTTGGTGTGCTTGGCCTTCGTGGGGGCCAGCTTTTCCATGGCGGCCAGCCGCTCGGCTCGATCCGCTTCGTGCTCGCAGAGCAGGCGGAAGTCATCGACGGTCTGCCGTGTCGAAACGAGCGCCTCCTCTAGGCTCCCAACGTCAACCGAATGGCCACGCGCGGCAGCCTTTGCAGCGGCGGCCAGTTGATCGTGAGCGTTGAGCTCGCGGGCCCGCATTCGCGATGTGAGTTTTTCCAGTAGTTCCAGCATTCGTCGTCCTCGTCAGTTAGGCGGCCGTAGCCGCAGGCGTGCCGTTGAACAGTTCCACAAACTCGGTCGGGGCTGCGACGCAGATGATGTCCGCGATCCGCTGGTTGCCGTCGTCGGCCTCAAGCTCGCTTCGGAGCGCGTCAAGCACCGCATCGGCTTGGCCTGGTAGCCGCTCGTCGATGTCGCTGCGGAGCAGCGCCTCGCGGACGCGGTGGCCATCCAGATGACGGCCGCGATACACAAGGTGAGCGAAGGCCCGCACCCACTCGGGCCCGTGATGATCGGCCCTGTACGGCCCTGCCGGCGAGTCGTTGAATGCGGCGGCCACTTCTTCGAGCCGCACGCCGTTGAACCGGCCCATGTCCTGCGAGCTACCGGCGGCTTCGGCGACCGCGAGATGCGCGTACTCGTGGCAGGCCACGGCCCCGACAACGTGCCCGAGCCATTCCGCCTCGTCATCGGCGTCGTCGATCACCTGCCGGCCGCACGCGCGAGCTAGGCCATCGACGTTGACCGCGACGACCGCTACCGGCCTGCTCGTGATCCGCTTCGGCAACAGGTGGTCCGCTGCCGTCAGGAGCCACTGGCCGCCGGCAAAGCCCATCGTCCCGCAGTCTGGTTTGATGCCCGCGCTCTGGAAGTCGATGGCATGGAACGTGCGGCCGGGTGGGAGCGAGGGCCAGTCGAGCACCTTGACCAGCCACTCCGCGTGCCGCAGCCACGTCTCGCGATGTCGGGCGACCACGTCGTCGAGTGTGAGCCGCAGGGCCGTCGGCACCCGCGAACCCCAGCGGCGAATGGCCGCAGCCGAACGGATTTTGGCGTCAGCCTCATCTCGCTGGTCGTGCTCGTGGGCCAACGTCGCGACGCGCATGGCGAATGCCTCAATGTCGAAGTCGGTGTCAGTTGCGAGGGCCACGATGTGATCTCCTGTTGTGGCGGCGCTCATAGGCTGCCGGGTCGCGTTGCCACTCCGCGACTTCGGTGAGAGGAAACAGAATCCGCCCCTGTCGGGTCGGTGTGAGTTTGAGCGGCTTGGGCCCGCGCGGTGGCCGCTGCTTCCGCCAGTCGCGGATCGTCAGCGGCGACAGGTGGAGAATGGTCGCGAGCTCGTTGACCGTGACGACTTGTGCTTCGATGATCGCTGGCATGTGATCCCTTCGGGCGGTGTGCAGGCTCAACGTAGTGGCAGCGGATGGGGGTCGAGAGGGGGTGTGGCGGCGGTCACCGGACGAACGGCCGCACCTGGATGACGCGGCGATTGCCAGGGCCGGTCGGAATCTCCACCTTCCGCCGCCGCCGCTGGGTTGCTTCGGCACCTGGGGCTGCGATGCCGGCCACACTGGCGGCCACGGCAGCCATGACCAGGCAGTCGAGCCAGTGGTTGTCGGCTCCGGGCGCACACTTCCACTCGTCAACCGTGCGGCCCTTCGCCGTGACCGTGACCGGCTGTTCGGCGGCCAGATGCTCGACCAGCATCTCGTGCTGCCCACGATGGAACGTGAGCGCCCCGTGATCGCCGACGGCCGTGGCGAGCCGGCTGGCCAGAAACGACTTCCAGAAATTCGCGTCGAAGAGCAGCCCGCGCTGCCCGCCGATGGTCCCGAGTCGCCAGCCCGGCCCGATCCGCTCGCCGGCCCTTTTCTTGCCGTCGTTGAGTGGCTGCGTCGCGGCTCCGATGCCACGGCCATGCGCGGGGTGGAGCGTGCTCGCGAGCCGATGCCGCCGCGTGAATTCGCGGATCACCTGTGTGCTCTTGCCCCAATTCGCATCGACGGCGGCTGCGTCAATCCGCTGCCGCGTGCCGTCCTCGCGGAGCCAGTCGCGGCCGAGCAGGTCATCGACCAGGCCCGTGAGCCCGGCGAGCAATGCGGCCTCGAAGCCCGTGCCGGGGTGGGCCTGCCGTAGCGTCCGCCTCGCGCTCGCGGCCGTGAACATCGACGTGCCCTGCTCTGGGTACGCGCCATACGCGACAACGTGCCCGCCGAACCCCGAGCCCCATGATGCCACGAGCCAGAACAGGAGCTTGTCCTGCACGTCGATGCCGACCGTCAGCGTCGAATGCCCCGACGGCATCATTCCGCGGTCGAGCTTGATCTCACGGGCGCGGAGAGCGGCGCGGTCGATCACCGGCGCGACCAGCGTGGGGGCGAGCGGTTGATTCTGGTACTCGGCCGCGAAGGCCGACTCGCCCCGGTCGATCCGCAGATTCCAGGCGTGCTGCAGGGCCGATAGCTCGTCTGGGTTGTGCCGCTCTGGCCATGCAACGCGCGAACCCGCGTCCATCTCGTCACGATGGGCCGCGTAGAACTCGGTGGCGGCCGCGACGCCAGCCCCCGACCGCTGGCCGTCGCGACGCATCTCCGCGTACTGCTCCCAGAGGTTGTCGGCGGTTGGCCATTCGTAGACGAGCCGGGATCGCTCGCCTTGCCAACTGGGGTGTGCGGCCCTGTCGAGCAACTGGTCAGCCAGGTCGCCGGGCCGGATGACCGTCACCGTGGCCAAGCCGGCAATCGTCTTGCCAGGGCCAGCCAGCCCGAGCACCGCGCCATTCATCACGGCCAGCCGGTCGGCCACTTGCTTCGGGCTGCCGGAAACTTCGTCCGACTGCGGGTCGTCGATCAGCACGAGCGACGGGCGGAATCGTGTGCCATCGGCTCGCTTCGACGCGAGCCCGCGAATGCCGCCAGTGATCCCCACGGCTCTGACGACGGCCCCGGATGCCACCGATCCGGCGACCGTCGGCAATACGATCTCGCCGGCTGCCTTCGTCAGCCGCGTGGGCTGGCCGGCGTGCATCTGGCCACGAGCTCGTTGAGTGATCCGCTCCAGGCTCCGAATCGGGTGGCAGACCTCGGGGAAGTCTTCCAAGAGCAGATCGTTGGTTTCGAACTCGAGCCAGCACGAGTCGAGCATCCGGCGAGCGTGGCCTTCGTCTGCGCCAACGACGACGACAAAGTCGCGGTGGCCGAAGAGCAACGACCAGACGGCGGCGGCTTCGACCAGGCTGGTCTTACCAGAGCCGCGCGGCATCGCGAACGCGAAGAGCTCGCCGTGGAGAACTGCGGCCTCGATCTTCGCGATCGCCCGCAGGTGGTCAGGGCTCCAGGCGAGCGTGAACGTCGCCGGCATGTACGCTTCGCAGAATCGGCGGAAGTCGCCTTCGGCAGCGGCCCGGCGAGCAGGGTTGGCAACAGGTGGAATCGTGCCGATGTCGCGGCCGATGGCCGACTGCCGGCGGTTCCATGCCGCGCTGGTCGCCACATTGCGGTCGTGACGCGAGGCCGGGGTCGGTCGCTGGGCTGGGGCCGGGACTGGGGCAGTGGTCTTAGATCGCATCACGCGGTTCCCTACGATTGCGGAGCGGCGGGCAGTCAGGAGGCTGCGACCCCCAGGAAGGACCCGCAGCCAGCCCCGGTCCTGCCGCCTGCCAGTCTGGCACCGCCGGGGCGAGGGCGGCCCATTGCCGCCCGTCCCGCCCCGTCGGCCTCGACAACGGCCTCGCACACCAAGGCCGTCGTGATCGGTGTTCTATGGGCATCGCAGCCCGGATAGCGTCGCCAACGACACGCCTGCCCGCCTGGTCGTGACCGTCAACGCAGTAGCAGACGCATGCGATGTGCACACAACCCGCGCGATTGCCTGCGGGAAATGGGTTTCGTTCCGTGCACGCCAGTGATGTGTCTGAAATCACAAAACGACGTAAGCAGCAGTCAGTCATAGAAGTAAGTTTCAAAATCACCTTCTAGCGTGCACAGAACGAAACCCCTGTTTCGTCGGGTTTCATGTGGGTTGTGTGCACACACCACTTCCGTTTCTGGGTCATCGCGGCTTGGCTATCGCAGAGGGCAGCCGGACCCAATGGGCCGGTCGTCCGCCGTGCTCGTTTCGCACGCTGAATGCCTCAAGTCGCCCGTCGTGCACCATGCTGTTGATGGTCCGCTCAAGGACGGCCGTGTCGCGGTAGCGTCTGTTGCGCTGCCCGATCTCGCGGACGGCCACCTTGCCCCCTCGTTCGTCGATCCAGGCCAGGAGCTCGCCTTCGTGGTCAGGAGCCTGTTGTGTGCCGACTGTGGCTTCGTAGACGCGCTGCCACTCGTCAGCGAACCAGCGGGCCAGCGTCACCCCTCGCCGGATGCTTTCAGCGTCCACCATGCTCTGCAGGGTCGGCTCCGTTGTCGCCTGCCGGCAGACGTGCACGATCAGCGCGAGCCGCGCGGCGGCTCCTTCGATCTTCGACAGCATGGATGCCAGCGCCCCAGAGGCGGCGGACTGCCGCCTGCCGTGCTCGTCATAGAACGCTTCCCACTCGCGCTCGCCGTCGCTGCTCAACGACATGGCGGTCGGCTGACCGTCTCGCATAGACAGCGTGTAGAGCGTGGCAAACAACTGCCGCATGCCATCCACGACCATAAAGTCGGCGGTGGCGGTGTTGAACTTCTTGGGCCGGCGAGGCGGCGATGCGATCAGGAACCGGGCGAGCAGGCCGTTGCTTAGATGCTCGTGCCCAATCGCCTGGGTCAACGTCGTTGGCGGGATGCCGCCGGCGATTGAGAGATTCGCTCGTGGCACATAGACGCGGCCGCTGCTCTTGCGATCAACGCGGAGCTCTTCGGCGGTGTGCATAGAAAGCCAGTGGCCGACTTCGGCCGATACCCTGCCGCCGCCGCTTTTGTAGCGGTCGAAGCCGGCATACCAGCCGGACAACTCATCTCGTTTGAGCAGCACGCCACGCGGGTTGTCGGCCAGGATGGCCGCGACCGCTTCGATGGTCGTGTCGCTGACGACATACGCTGTCCGTGGCGGCTTGGTTGGGGCGACTGGCGGGGCTTCGTCCGCACCTCCCCTTGCTCTGCGCGCCGCCTGTTTCCAGGCAGCCAGTTGGGTTTCGTGGACGACTCGCTCCGATTCGTACCGCTGGAAGGCTGCGTTGTTGTCCTGCTCGATCTCCTGCTCGCGTTCCGTGATGAACTGCAGCGCCTTGCGGATCGTGGGCGTCTTTGCCGACCCGCTTTCCGACACAATCGCCGACCACACAATCGCCGGCTCTTCCCAGTCAGGCTTCAACCGGATCGTGCGGGTGTTGCCGATGGCAGACGCCAGCCCCGCGAGCATGGGCAGCGCGACCATGACTGGATCGGCCGACATGCCTTCGGCGGTCTGCACACAGTAGTCGCGCACGCACGACGGCAACGCATTTACAGGGAACGGTCGCCACTGCCGCCCGCCTCTGGTCGTCGTGATCGTCTGCGCTGGCTGCTCGCCGGCCATCCGCTCCTGCGTGACCATGGCCACGTCGGCCATGCGATCAACCAGTTGAGTAAGGCTGCCTGGTTGTGCCCGGCCGTCACGGATGGCGGCGACCCACTCCGCACACTGGAGCACCGACAACCGCTTTGCGTGAGCCTCACGGATCTCCGTGGCCGCCTGCTCCGCGAGCCGACCGGCTGCCTTCCACGACGTAGCCTTTTCGGCCACGTCCGCGATGTAGGCGATTACCTGCTGCGGCTGCACACCGGCTTTCACCGCTCGCTGTCTGGCTGCATGCGACACGTCCGCCATCGTGGGCGGGCTGGCTTCAATCGCATCCGACAATACCGCCAGCGCGAGGACCGCATCGGGATCGGTCATCATCTCCGACGACACGGACGCGAGCACCTGCCGCGCGTCGTCGATCTCGCTGTCGCTGGCGTTGTGATCGAAAACGTAGATGACGTTTGCAATCAACGACTTCTCGGCCCATGGGCTCGAGATGTCGGATGGGTCGAGCAGGTTGCGGTCCCGCTTGCGCGCTGGCCTGGTCGCGATGGTCGTCATGTCGTCGTCCCTGTTGATGCTGCCCATCCGGTCACATGGACGACCGGGCTATACTGCCGTGGTCGTCCCGTTGCCCCCGTCCGGTTCCAGCCGGCGGGGGCTTTTTGTTTCAAAACGGAATCTCGTCATCTCCTGCGGGCCGCACCGCGTTGCGCGACCTCTTCGGGGGCGCCGGCGGCGCGGAGAGCTTGGCCTTCGCCTTGTCTCGCATCGGGAGCCACCTGCGGACGGCGGCCTTCGTCTGGCCGTCGCGGTTCTGGAAATGGCCGATCTCGACGCGGACGCGGCGGCCCACGAGCTCGTCAGGTCGGTCGATGGTCAGGTTGCCGTCGGCCCCCGGCTCCAGGCCCAGAGCGGCGGCCACGGCCCGCAGGAGCGGCAGCCTGTCGAGAGCCACGTCGAAGAACACGAACTGCGAGCGGCGGCCAGCGCTCAACCGCAGTTGCAACGATGTGCCGCTGGGGTTGGCGTCGCTGACCCGCCACGGCACTTGGCCGATCTTGGCCGCGACGACCTCCAGGTCCGTGCGACCTTCAGGCACGACCTCGAAGTCTCGCGCCGCCGTCGCTGGTCGCTTGGGCGGCTGGTCGTCAAACAGATCATCAAATGGCTCAACGAGCATGGTGATGCTCCTGTGAATTACTTGGTGGTGCGCGATTCGATCCAGGCGGCCACGGCCTCGCGCGGATACCGCACTGCACATGCTTCGCCGTCCCCCGTTTTCAAAAACGCGGGCCCACGGATCGGCTTCGCGAGTCGCCAGTCGCGCAGGGTTTTGGTCGTGACGCTGAGGAGCCGCGCGACCTCGCAGGGCTTCATCAACTGGGGTGGGTTTGCAGTGGCTCGCATGCGGCCCTCCGGGGGTGTGCGCAACTTCTCCGCACAATCGACTACAACGAGCAGACGAGCCCGAGGGGGTGTGGCGGTGTTGATCCGCGAATCAGCAGAAACTCGGCCCGTGCCACTGCATGCCGCTGTTGCTGACCAGTTGCTCTAGCCCTGCCCGCAGTTCCATGAAGCCCTTGCCGGCGGTCGAGAGCCGGCGCTCCGCGTCGCCATGGCATCCGCCCTTGTGCGCGAAGATCGCGACGCCGTTGGGGCCGCGAAACACGACAGCGAGGGCGGCATCGGTGATCTCTCGGCCGCAGCTATCGCACCGCACAACGACTGCATAGCCCGGCGTGTCGGTCTTCATGACCTCAATCATGCGATCCTCCGTGAACGTGATGCGCTACTGCTCGACTTCCGAACTGCTCGCGACCTCGAAGTCGCGGAGCACACCGTCGGCCCGCTCGAGGCGCTCTGCATCGGCTGCGGTCAACGACGGTAGCGCGGACAACCGGGCCTTCATCGCGGCGAGCTCGTCTGCCAGGCGGCTCGCGAGGCCGCGCCAGTCGAGCAGGCCAGGAGCACCGCGACACATGAGCCGCTGCATGCGGATGCGATTCGCGATCTCGATCCGCTCTGCGGCAGATGGCACCCCGCGGCGTCGCCGGGATGCGGCCGGCTTGGTGGCAGGGGGTTGTCTGTTTTCGCCTTCCATGGCTTCCTCGCTGTCGTGCTGGTTCGTTGATGTCGCCGGCCCGGATCGAACGGGCACCGCGCCTATCGCGGCGGCGGAAGAGTCAGTTCATGCCGTTCCGCCGCGACCGATCAGCCCGGCGTTGCCGCTCACGATTTGCGGGCGATTCATTCGGGGATGCGACCGCCCAAACAGCCCCAGGGGCGTCGAATACCGCCTGGGGGAATGTGCCATCGGACGCAGCAGCCGCGATAGCCGCTGTCATAGTCGCGCCGCCGCCCATCACGACGGTCGGCACGATGCCGGGTCGTGACAGTAAGTCGCGAAGTGAACTTTCGAGCGACTGCGCGAGGGTGTCCGCTATCGGCAAAAAAGTGCTCGCTGGCACGACAACACTCGCGGCACGATGTAAGGCCAACGCCTCGCGAACGTCGCGCTGCCATCGCACCGGAGCGTTGGGGCAACCGCCAATCGAGCGCAGGAATGTGCGCCCCGGATCAGTTTGGCTACACGCCACTATGGCAACGACGGCGGGGCCGTGATGCTCTAGCCCTTGCGTGATCAGATCACGTAGGCCACCGTCGCAGATCGCAGCGGGCAGCAGGTCGCGTCGGTATTGCTTGCTTTTCTCGTCCATGATCGTGCCCCTCTTTTGTTTCCCTCACTTGACCGTGGCACACGCCTAGGTCATTCCGCCCGCCGGCATCGAGCCGGCACGACCCGTCGCGGGGGCGGCTGCGGTGGTCAGTCGCGCGGGATTCCGTTGACCGCGTCCCGAATCTGTTTTGCAGCTGCGGCGTGTCCAGCTGAAACCAGCTCATCTATGCCGTTCTCGCGGCGTTTCGCGCTTAGCTCCTCCCAGTCAAGCGTGTGGCACTTCGGATTGATTTCACGGATCAATTCAAGCAGGGCGAACATACGAGCGCATGCCAGCGCGATCTCGTCGGTTTCGCCGGGCCGCGGGCCGAGACTGTCGCACCATGTCTGCGCAGTGCCGGTCACTGCTAACAGCGCGATTGCGTAGTCGTTCAGGATGTAGAGAGTGGCAGCGTGCTTTCCGCCATCTCGCCAGATCAGCCCGTAGGTGTTCGCATAGACCGCCTTGGCTTCCGGCGAACAGTTGGAAAAGAGATCATGCGTGTCCTTTGGAATGTGACTCGCCGTAGAGGTCGCTTGCATAGTCGTCGTCCCTTTCATCGCGGCCTACTGGTGATCCGCAGCGTCGGCCGATTACGCTGCGGCTGTCGTTCCATCCCGCCCGGCCCGGCTTGCACGGGCCTGCCGCTTGTGGGCGGTGTGGGGTCACGCAATCGCCTCGCAGTGATCCTCCGCGGTAACGGCGTCGGCTTGCTCGCGAGCGGCGTCGATTGCCACGCTGGTGAACTCCTTGATGAACTGCTCGCGACTCACCTCCGCGACACGACCTTCCAGCGTGGCGGTCATAAACCGATTGAGCACGACTTCGAGCCGGCCCGTGTCACGTTCATGGCCGCGCTTCCCACCGAACCGACGGCCCGCCATCTCCTGCGTGAACGCGAACCGCCACAGCCATTCGCTGCGGTTGTCCTCGGTCACGCTCGTCAGACCGACTTGACGGGCGATCATCGCCAGCCATCCCGCCGCCACGTGCTCGCCTTCCGACCTCGGCGGTTTCGCCTGATTCCAAAACACTTCCGTGCTCATTTCTCATCCTCCTGGGTTTCCCGGCGGCACCTCACCGCCAGGCGTGTATCACTGCGATGCGTCAAGACAAAAACTCGTCGTCCTGGGTCCGCTGACTGCGGACGCGAGCCTGCCACTCGTGGAAGCCCATGGCCGCGATGTCGTCGATGTGCTGCTCGATCTGGGCTCCGACGTGCTGCCACTCGGCTTGCGAGAGCGCTGGCACGTCTGGCATCACGGCCCAGAGGATGTCGCGCCACTTCACCCCGACCGCCACCTGCTCGCCGTTCTCTCGCGTGCTCATCGCACTACCCTCCCGGCCTCGTGCCGCTCGCCTGCGGCGGCCAACCGCAGGAGCCTGGTCATCAACTCGTTGATCGCGTCGGCGGCCTGCTCGAAGAGCAGACGATCCGGGTCGCTCACGTCTTCGTCCCACGCTCGATCCATCAACCGCTCGGCCAGCGTGGTCGCGGCCGGCAGCGTGTAGGGCTTGTCGTTGTGGTCGTCCATGACGGGGCCCTCCCTTACTTCGCCGATGGCCGGCCGCGTCGCCGGGGGGCGATCTTGCGGTCGAGCGCGTCGATGGTCCGTTGCACCTGGGCCGACCGGGCGGGGCCGGCGGGGCTCGTGTCGGCCGGGTCGCCGGGCTGCGATGCCTTCCGCAAAAACTCTTCGATGGCGGCCGGCGTCGTGTACCAGCGGCCGGCGACCCGCTCGGCCCGCAGGCGATGCCCCTTCACCCCCTTCTTGGCCCAGCGGAGCACCGTGGCCCGATGGGGCCGGGGCACCCCGGTCAGTCGGGCCCAGATGGCGGCCCCCTTCTCCAGCGTCACCGGCTGCATTTCCGACGTGGTTTCCATGTGCATCACCTCTCTCTTTGGCACTGGTCAAGCGTTCCGTGCGAACCGCACGTGTGAGGGGTGTCATCTCTCACGGAAGCAAAGGGTGCAAGGGTCGGCGGCGCGGTTTTGTCATCCGGTTGCGGATGGCTGCCAGCCGGTGGCCGATGGCACGACAAGCGGATGGTGAACGTCTGCGGCGCGCGGGGTGAGCCGCGGCGCGTACGGCCGAAGATCGCAGTGGCTCACTGTCCGCAGGGCAGGCTAGGCGTCAGCCGGTGGCGGGGTTCGCAGCAGTCGATACACCGTCCGCAACGAGCACCCGAGCGCGGTGCCAATGGCCTCGACCTCGTGGCCTTCAGCCAGGAGCCGGTGGGCATCGCGCTGGCGGTCGGCCTTCCGCTGGGCCTGCGTGCGGCGACCTCGATCTCCCCCTTCGCGTCGCTGGGTGTAGAACCGGGC
>JBBAVS010000091.1:10816-16691 GCA_040397585.1 Pirellulales bacterium | reverse complement strand
GGCGGCCTGGTGGACGTGGGCAACGGCATGGTGACGGTGGCGGCCGGCCTCACGGCTCCCGACATGGTGGCTGCGATCGTCACCGGCCTCGGCGACGGCAGTTGGAACGGCGCGAGCGGCATCACCTCGAGTGTGGCCGCCACCAGCGGCGGTGACCGCACGGTGGGCTGGCTCGACAACGGCGACGGCTCCGTGACGTTCGCCTTCGCCGCTGCCGGTGACACCAACCTCGACTGGCAGGTGGACATCCTCGACGCCGCCAACTTCCTCTCCGGGGGCAAGTTCGACAGCGGCAGCCCGGCCTCGTGGAACGAGGGCGACTTCACCTACGACGGCGTGGTGGACATCCTCGACGCCGCGAGCTTCCTCTCCACCGGCCTGTTCGATGCGGGGCCGTACAACGCCGCGCCGGGTACGGCCGGCAGCGTGGCCGCTGTGCCCGAGCCCTCGACGTGGGCACTGCTCGCGGTAGCCGCGGGGCTGACGCTGGCCGCCCTCCGCCGGCGGCAGCCGTGATCGGCGGCGCCGTGAGCCTCTCGCACCTGACCGACGTGCCGTCGCGCCCCGCGATGCGTTGGCACGTCTCGTTGGTGGCCGCCGCCGCGGCGGTCGCGATCGCCGCGGTCGTCGCGACGGCGCCTGCCGTGGCGGGCGACCGAGCGATCATCGACACGACCCGATCACCGCAGGCAACCATGCAGATGGTCGATCTCGCCGACGTCCGCTGGACCGGCGGCCTGCTCGGCGAGCGGTTCGAAGCCTGTCGCGACTCGATGATCCCGTATCTCTGGACGGTGCTGCGCGACCCACAGGAGAGCCACGCCTGGGACAACTTCCTGATGGCAGCGGGCCGCGGCGAGGGTCGTGGCGACGGCCGTCCGCATGGGCCTCCCTTCAACGACGGCGACTTTCTCAAGTGGCTCGAGGCCCTCATCCAGGCCCAAGCCGTCGCCCCCGCCGAGACGGCGGCCGCGATGGCCGCCGTGCAGGGGCCGACCGTCGACGAGATCATCGCCGTGATCGCCGCCGCCCAGCGGGACGACGGCTACCTGCACACGCCCACGATCGTCCGCCAGCAGCGGTCGGCCGCCGACGCCAAGGAGTTCGCCGACCGCGAGCACTTCGAGACCTACAACATGGGCCATCTGATGACGACGGCCTGTGTCCACCATCGGGCCACGGGCAAGACGTCGCTGCTCGACTGCGGCCGCAAGGCGGCGGACTACCTCGACCGCCTCGCCCGCGAGCGGCCCGAGGAACTGGCCCGCAACGCGATCTGCCCCAGCCACTCCATGGGCGTCGTGGAGCTCTACCGCCTGACGCGGGAGCCCCGCTACCGGGAACTCGCCCGGCGGCTGATCGAGATCCGCTCACTCGTGCCTGCGGATGTCGGGGGCGATCAGAATCAGGATCGGATTCCGTTCCGCGAGTCGCGTGAGGCCGTCGGCCATGCGGTGCGGGCCAACTACCTCTACGCCGGCGTGGCCGACCTCTATGCCGAGGACGGCGACCGTTCGCTCCTCGAGCCGCTCCTGGCGATCGACCGCAACGTGGAGACCCGGAAGCGCTACGTGACCGGCATGACGGGCGCGCTCTACGACGGTGCCTCGCCCGACGGCGTGCCGGCGAAGCTGCATCCCGCGATCAAGACCGTCCACCAGGCCTACGGCCGCGACTACCAGCTCCCGAACCTCACCGCCTACAACGAGACCTGTGCCACGATCGGCTACGGCATGTGGCTCTGGCGGATGCTGCTGGTCACCGGCGAGGCCCGCTATGCCGACCTCTTCGAGGAGACGCTCTACAACGGCATCCTCCCGGGGGTGAGTCTCGACGGCCGGACCTACTTCTATGTGAATCCGCTGCGGAAGCTCCACGACTTCACGGTGCCGCTGCGGTGGTCACGAACCAGGATGGCGACGATCCCGTCGTCGTTCTGCTGCCCGCCGAACGTGGCCCGCACCATCGCCGAGGCCCACAACTACCTGTATGCGGTCTCACCGGACACGCTCTGGGTGCACCTCTACGGGTCGTCCACGCTCGACACGCGGCTGCCGGCCGGCGATCGTGTCCGCCTCCGCCAGGAGACCGACTATCCGTGGTCCGGCACGGTCACCCTGGTCATCGACGAGGCACCGGAGGGCGAACTCGCCGTGAAGGTCCGGATTCCCGGCTGGGTCCGCCCGGGGGCGGCGGCGATCCGCGTGACTGGCGAGCCCGTGGCCGAGCCGCCAACGCCCGGATCGTATGCCACGCTCCGTCGCCACTACCGCGCCGGCGACCGGATCGAGCTGTCGCTACCGCACGCGCCGGTGCTCGTGGAGGCCAGCCCGCTCGTCGAGGAGACGTTCGGCCAGGTGGCCGTCCGCAGCGGGCCGCTCATCTACTGCCTCGAGTCGAAGGATCTGCCGGCAGGCGTGCGGCTCTCCGATGTGATACTCTCGGCCGCGACGGACGATGGCGGCCTGACGACGAAGGCGGCCACCATTGCCGGAACGGCGGTGCAAGCCGTGGTCGCCCCGGGACTCGTGCGGCAGCGGCCGGCATGGACCTCCGACGCCCTCTACCGGGCGGCCGAGCCAGCGAGGGCCCAGCCTGCGCAACTCACCTTCATCCCCTATTTCGCATGGGGAAATCGCGGCGACTCAGAGATGACCGTTTGGCTGCCTGCCGCCTGGCGCTAGCCGTCTAATTGCGCAGATTTGTTTCTGTTCTTCGAGCCTTGCAAAGAGTATTGTGACCCTGGGGGTTGACGTCTTAAATCCCGCCGGCTGCGTCCGGCCCAAGAGACTTCGAGGAGATCATGGTTCGTCTCGCATTTCGATCCGTTGAACACGTTTCGTTGCGCGCTGCCGTTCGCGGCAGGCGGGCATTCACGCTCGTGGAGTTGCTGGTGGTGATCGCCATCATCGCCACGCTCATCGGCCTGCTGCTGCCAGCGGTGCAGAGTGCTCGCGAGGCGGCCCGGGGATCGCAGTGTCGTAACAACCTCAAACAGTGGGGTCTGGCCATGCACAACCACCTGAGCGCGAAGAAGTACTTCCCGCTCGGCGTGCAGTCGAGCCCCAACCGGTCGTTCGTGATCGCGTGCTGGCCCTTCATGGAGAACAAGACCCTGGCGGACCAGTACGACATGTCGAAGAACTGGCAAGACACCGCCACTCCCAATCCGTCGCTCGTCGCCCAACCGTTCCCGATGTACTTCTGCCCGACCGATCCGAACTCGACCGGCCCCGGTAGGATCGCCAACTTCAACAGCGTCCAGCGGTCGAGGCTCAACTATCTCGTCAACCACGGCCAGTGGACGGAGAGCAGCACGATGGGCCTCTCGACGGACGAACGGCGACGCCGCTACGCCGGGATGTTCCTCGGTGGCCACAAGATGAGCGGTGTCACCATCACGCCCCGCCCGTTCACGCCCAGCAACATCGCCGACGGAATGAGCAAGACCCTCTGCATGGCCGAGGTGCTGATCCCCGCGGACGACGGCTTGTCGGCGACGACGCAGGACTCCCGGGCCGACGCCTTCGACCAGTCGGGTGACCGGGCCTTTTTCCAGACATCGTTCGCTCCCAACTCCTCCGCGGTCGATCGTCCGCAGCTCTGCGGCCCCGCTGCCAACAAGCCTCAGGCGAACATGCCGTGCGTCACCAACACCACGTGGATCGTGCACTCCGCGCGGAGTCTGCACCCGGGTTCCGTCCAGTCGCTTCTCGGGGACGGGTCCGTGCGGTCCGTGACCGACACGATCGACGACAGCATCTGGAAGGCGCTCGGCACGAGCAGCGCGGGCGACGCGGTGGGGGATTACTGATGCACGCGGATCGCTGCGGAGATGGCTGGCTCGTACCTCGGCTGCCCATGCACGCGCTCCTCGCGGTCGCCGTCGCTTTCCTGGCGGGCTGCGGAAACGGGCAAGCCACGGTGTCGGGCAAGATCACGTTCAACGGCGAGCCGGTGAGCCGCGGCGCCATCACGCTCATTCCCCGGGACGGGAAAGGGCAGTCCGTCGGGGCGCCTGTCGAGGGCGGCTCGTATCTGATTCGCGATGTTCTCCCCGGCGAAAAGACGGTGCAGATCATCGCCATCTATTCGCTCGGACGGAAGCCGGCCGAAGACGGCAGCGCGGTGGAGGTGATGGGAGACCTGCTGCCGGCGTCATGGGGATCGGAGTCTCGACAGACGCTCACCGTGACGGCTCCGAAGACATCACAGGACTTCGCCGTCGAGGGCCCTGACCCACGAAAGCCCAAGTAGCGCGATCCTCGGCTATCCGGTCGTTGGCTCTGCAGCACACCATCCGCAGAACATCAGGCGAGGACTGAGCATGCAACGCGACGATCGAAGCCAGCGACAGCTGATGCCCACCGGATGCGGCGGGGCTCGAAGGGCCTTCACGCTGGTCGAACTGCTCGTCGTCATCGCGATCATCGCCACGCTCATCGGCCTGCTGCTGCCGGCCGTGCAGAGCGCCCGCGAGGCGGCCCGCGGCTCCGCCTGCAAGAACCACATGCGGCAGTGGGGCATCGGCATGCACACCTTCTCCAGTGCAAAGGGCCACTTCCCGCACGGCGCCCAGAACGTCGGCTTCTACCACACCTGGGTGACGGAGATCTGGCCCTTCGTCGAGCAGCAGACGCTGTCCGACAACTTCTCTTTCAAGCTTGCCTTCACCAACACGGCCAACCTGCCCTTCGTCGCCACGGTCGTGCCGCTGTATTACTGCCCATCCGATCCCAACTCCTCCGGGCCCGGCAAGATGTACAGCGAGGCCAACGGGGGCAACACCCGCTGCCGGCTCAACTACATGGTCTGCGACGGCCGGTTCCCCGAGAGCACCAGCGACCCGGATCCGCCCCCCTTGGATGCGAGCCTGTCGGGGGCCGCGAAGGACGTGGCCCGCATGGACAAGTATGGTGGGATGTTTCGCGTGCACTACGGCAACGGTAGCAACCGGTATCCCTTGGCCAACAGACCCTTCCGCACGAAGGACATCCCGGACGGCACCAGTAAGACGCTGGCGATGTCGGAGGTGCTGCTGCCGGCGATCGCCGGACAGACGGGCATGCTCGATGCTCGTGGCGACGCCTTCAACACCAAGGACGGCCGGTGGGGGTTTCACACCACCACCACACCCAACTCCTCGGTCCCCGACTCCTGCGAGAATGCCGAGTGCGTCTCGACTCCGGAACGGCCCTGCACGCCCGCGACCCAGCAGAGTGGATCGATCAGCGCCGCCCGCAGCAGGCATCCGGGCACCGTCGCCGTCATGATGGGCGACTCGTCGATTCGCAGCGTATCGGACGGCATCGACATGGCCGTCTGGAGGGCTCTCGGTTCCGCCCGCAAGGGCGACACGGTGGGCGATTTTTGATCGTGGCGCATCCGCGCGCCCTGGACGCCGGCCTGCGGCATGGAGTGAGCATGCGACGCGTGGCCTCGATGACGTGGATGGTCGCGACCGTGGCCATCGTGGCTGCCTTGGGGTGCGGTCCGACCACGTCGACCGTCAGTGGCACCGTGACCTTCAACGGCGAGGCCGTGGCGAAGGGGGCGATCAGCCTCTTTCCTGCCGACGGGAAGGGAGCCCCCGTGGGCGGCCTGATCACCGCTGGCCGCTATACGATCACCGGCGTGACTCCGGGCGAGAAGATCGTGCAGCTCTCGGCACCGATCGTGGCCGGCACCCGCAAGGACGACTACGGCAACGTGACTCAGGTTGCCGAAGACCTCTTGCCCGCCGCGTGGGGACGTGCGTCGCAAGAAAAGATCACGGTCACGGCGGGCTCGATGACCGAGAACTTCGAGATCACCGGCCCCGACCCGCGGAAAAAGTGAGCCTGCGGCCACGGCTCCCCGAAGTGGGTGCAGGTTT
>JBBAVS010000091.1:5790-10716 GCA_040397585.1 Pirellulales bacterium | reverse complement strand
AACCTGCGGCCACTCTTTCCGAAGTGGGTGCAGGTTTTCAACCTGCACAAGCATCGCAACCGGCCCTCGATCCGCAGGTTGAAAACCTGCGGCCACTCTTTCCGAAGTGGGTGCAGGTTTTCAACCTGCACAAGATCCCGACGCGGCCCTGCGGAGGCAGCGACGGGTGATCCAGGCCCGGTACGCGAACATCATCTGAAGGTTGGGCCAGGAGAAGAGCAGCCGGGTGACGAGGCCCCAAGGCCCCCGCTTGTGCTCATACTCGATGTGCTCGCGAATCTCGGTCCGCCCGTCGGCGAGCGGCACGAAGGAATGCGTGTGCTCCCACTTCGCCGCCGGCCCCGAGGCCTGCACGTCGGTGAAGCCCCGGTCAGTCACCCCGCGGTGCACCGCCTTCCAGCGGAGGGGTAGGGGGC
Source organism: Pirellulales bacterium (assembly GCA_040397585.1). Taxonomy (GTDB): domain Bacteria; phylum Planctomycetota; class Planctomycetia; order Pirellulales; family UBA1268; genus QWPN01. Next base: position 10,300 of record JBBAVS010000091.1, on the reverse strand, counting down.
CCACCCAGAGCGTGAATCTCGACACCGATCCTTCGGCGAGCGGCTCGACGTCGTGGATCCGCACGATCGTCGGCGGGGGCGTGAGGATCTTCAGCGCCGACGTGTCGCGATGGAAGTCGCGCACGGCCTCCACCGGGGCATCCACGACGAACGAGTACTCGAAAACGGGCATGGCGGGGGATGGTAGGCGTTGCCCCGCGAAAAGCCCACCGTGGGGGCGGGTTTTCGACCTGCCCGACCCACCGAGTCCGGCGTCGCGTTCTGCGGGTTGAAAACCTGCGGCCAGTTTCCTGCGGGCCGGGGTTGCAGAAAACCGCCCGTCCAGTAAGATGCAGGGCTCACTTTCCCCCGTATTTTGCGAGTTTCCCGTGGCACGCTCCTGTCAGGTCTGCAGCAAGGGTTTTTCGGTCGGCAACCAGGTCACGATCCGCGGTAAGGCGAAGTACCTCGGCGGCGTCGGCACCAAGGTCACCGGCATCACCAAGCGGAAGTTCAAGCCCAACCTGCAGCGGCTCCGCGTGACGATCGGCCGCGGCACGAACACGAGCCTGCTCGTCTGCACCCAGTGCATCAAGAGCGGCAAGGTCACGAAGCTCGTCAAGCAGCAGCCGTTCCGCCTGCCCAAGATGGACAAGGCCGCCAAACCGGCTTCCGAGGAAGCGGTGCCGTCGGGTCCGCGGGCTCGTCCCTGATCCTCGCTGACCGGGGCACGCGGCCATGGCACTCACCCGGCAGGATGTCGCGAAGGTCGGGCTGCTCGCCCGGCTGGCGCTCTCCGGCGACGACCTCGACCGGATGACGGGCGAGCTCACGAAGATCGTCGGCTTCGTGTCGCAACTCGAGGAGCTCGACACCGAGACCGTCGCTCCGCTGGCCCATCCGCTCGACACGCAAAACGTCTTCCGGGCCGACGAGCCCAAGCCCTCGCTGACCACGGCCGAGGCGCTCCAGTCGGCCCCCCGCCACGACGGGTCCTGCTTCCTCGTGCCCGCCGTGCTCGGAGAATCCGGCGCCGCCTGATCCCGCCTCCGTCCCCCTGCGCGGCGACCGCCCGCCCTCCCGCCTTCTCATGCAGCCGCTCGAACTCTCCGCCGTCGATCTCGTGGCCGCGATCCACCGGGGTGAGGTGTCGGCGGTGCAGGTCGCCGAGGCATTCCTCGCCCGAATCGCGAAGGCCAACGGGTCGATCAACGCCTTCCTCCACGTCGATCACGAGGCGGCCCTCTCCCGTGCCGCCGCCATCGACGCCCGCCGCAAGGCCGGCAAGCCGCTCGGGGCCCTCGCCGGCCTGCCCGTGGCGGTGAAAGACGCGCTCTGCACGCACGACCAGCCAACCACCTGCGCCTCGAAGATGCTCGCCGGCTTCCGGCCGCCCTACGATGCCCACGTGGTGGCCAGGCTCCGCCAGGCCGACGCCGTGCTCGTCGGCAAGACGAACATGGACGAGTTCGCCATGGGGGGCTCCAACGAGAACTCCGCCTTCGGGGCGGTCCACAATCCCTGGGACCTCACGCGGGCCCCGGGCGGCTCCTCGGGCGGCTCGGCCGCCTGCGTGGCGGCCGACATGGCGCCCGTGGCGATCGGCTCCGACACCGGCGGCTCGATCCGCCAGCCCGCCGGGCTCTGCGGGATCACCGGCCTGAAGCCGACCTACGGCCGCGTCAGCCGCCGCGGCCTCGTGGCCTTCGCGTCGAGCCTCGACCAGATCGGCCCGATGACCCGCTCGGCCGCCGATTGTGCCCTCGTGATGGAGACGATTGCCGGCCACGATCCCGGCGACGCCACCAGCCTCGCCGACGAGGTGCCGCGGTACACGGAGATGCTCGAGAAGCCGCTCACGGGCCTGCGGATTGGCCGCGTTGCCGAGCACTTCGGCCCCGGTCTCGACCCCGAGGTGGCCTATGGCGTGGAGGAGGCCTTCGCGGCCTTCAAGGCGGCGGGGGCCACGATCCACGACGTGGAGCTGCCGCACGCGAAGTATGGCATCGCCACCTACTACCTCGTGGCGCCGTGCGAGGCGTCGAGCAATCTCGCCCGCTACGACGGAGCACACTATGGGCACCGGGCCGAGCCCGGGAGGGGACACCGGGCCGAGCCCGGGAGGGGCCACCGCAGCACGGCCCAGCCGTTCGGTGAGTTCGAGTCGCCGCTCGTCGAGATGTATTGCCGGAGCCGCGCCGAGGGCTTCGGTCCCGAGGTGAAGCGGCGGATCATGCTGGGCACCTACGCCCTCTCGGCCGGCTACTACGACGCCTTCTACGCCAAGGCCCTCCGCGTCCGCCGGCTGATTCGCCAGGACTATCTCGACGCCTTCGCCCACGTCGACCTGATCGGCGGTCCGGTCTCCCCCACGCCCGCCTTCCCGCTCGGCGAGAAGACGAGCGATCCGCTGGCGATGTATCTCGTGGACATGTACACGGTGGGCACGAACCTCGCCGGCATCGGCGGGATCTCGTTTCCCTGCGGGTTCACGAAGGGGGGCCTGCCGATCGGCTTCCAGCTCCAGGGGCCGGCCCTCTCCGAGCCGCTGCTGCTGCGGGCCGCCGACCGCTACCAGAAGCTCACCGACTGGCACAACCGCCGCCCGAAACTGCCCGCCTGACGCCACCGCCATGTCGAAGCAGCCCGCCACCGCCGCCGCCGAGCCCTACACGACCGTGATTGGGCTCGAGGTCCACGTCCAGCTGCAGACGCACACGAAGCTCTTCTGCGGCTGCTCCACGAAGTTCGGCGCCCCGCCGAACACGCAGGTCTGCCCCACGTGCCTCGGCCTGCCGGGCTCGCTGCCCGTGATGAACCGCCGCGCCTTCGACCTCGCCGTGCGGGCCGCGCTCGCCCTCGAGTGCAGGATCGCCCCGTTCACGAAGTGGGACCGCAAGAACTACTTCTACCCCGATCTTCCCAAGGGCTATCAGATCAGCCAGTACGACCTGCCGTTTTCCAGCGACGGACACCTGGAGGTCGTCGATCCCAAGGGGGCTTTTTCTCGCAACGTCGGCATCATCCGCGTGCACCTCGAGGAGGACGCGGGCAAGAGCATGCACGACGAGGCGGCGGGCACGGCCGACACCCGCATCGACCTCAACCGCGCCGGCACGCCGCTCTGCGAGATCGTCTCCGAGCCCGACCTCCGCTCGCCGCAGGAAGCCCGGGCCTGGCTCAATGAGCTCAAGCTGCTGCTCGTGTACCTCGGCGTGAGCGACTGCAACATGCAGGAGGGCAGCCTCCGCGTGGATGCCAACGTCAACCTCCACATCCCGCTGCCTGGCGAGGGAGGAGCCGACGGCCGGATCGCCAAGACGCCGATCGTCGAGATCAAGAACATGAACTCCTTCCGCTCGGTGGAGCGGGCGCTCGCCTATGAGGCGGCGCGGCAGTGGGAGGAGTGGCAGGCCACGAAGGTCGAGATGGGCAAGATGCCCAAGCAGACCCGCGGCTGGGACGACCCGGCCGGCATCACCCGGCCGCAGCGGCAGAAGGAGGAGTCGAGCGACTACCGCTACTTCCCGGAGCCCGACCTCGTGCCCGTGACGGTGTCAGAGACGGAGATCGCCGCCGCCCGCGCCGCGATGGGCGACCCTCCCACGGTGCTCCGTGCCGCTCTCGCCGAGACGTGGAAGATTTCCGCCTACGACGCCGACGTGCTCGTCAACCAGGGCCGCGAGCTCGTGACCTGGTACGAAGACCTCGCCACCCGCGTGGGCGAGGGCAAGGTGGCGAGCAACTGGATGCAGCAGGACGTGCTCCGCACGCTCAACGAGCGGGGGGGCACGATCGCCGAGTTCCCGGTCACGACGGAGCAGGTGGCCGACATCATCGGCCGCGTGCAGAAGGGCGACTTCGACACCAGCCGCGGGCGGGAGATCTTCGCCGCCGTGCTGGAGACGGGGAAGTCGGTGGCCGACGTCGTGGCCTCGATGGGCATCGCGGCCGTCAGCGACGACGACCTCGTGGCGCTCTGCCAGGAACTCCTCGCGGCCAACCCCAAGATCGTGGCCGACGTGAAGGGGGGCAAGGAACAGGCGGCGGCCGGCCTGATCGGCCAGGCCAAGAAGAAAAACCCCAATGCGAATCCGGGCAAGGTGAGGCAGATGTGCCTCGACCTGATCCGCGCGATGGAGTGAGCCCGCTCGGGGGTGCAGGTGTCCTGAAGTGGGTGCAGGTTTTCAACCTGCACAAGCACCACCTCCGACCTGGACTCCCCGCAGGTTAAAAACCTGCGGCCACTTTTTTCCGAAGTGGGTGCAGGTTTTCAACCTGCACAAGCACCACCTCCGACCTGGACTCACCGCAGGTTAAAAACCTGCGGCCACTTTTTCCGAAGTGGGTGCAGGTTTTCAACCTGCACAAGCACCACCCTCGACCTGGACTCACCGCAGGTTAAAAACCTGCGGCCACTTTTGTCCGAAGTGGGTGCAGGTTTTCAACCTGCACAAGCACCACCCCGGACCTGGGCTCACCGCAGGTTAAAAACCTGCGGCCACTTTTGTCCGAAGTGGGTGCAGGTTTT
>JBBAVS010000091.1:0-5690 GCA_040397585.1 Pirellulales bacterium | reverse complement strand
CAACCTGCACAAGCACCACCTCCGGCCACAGCATCATCACACCGCCCGCACCACCTTCACGCCGCTGGTGAGCAGCAGGGGCACCGGCTCACGGGCGAACTCGAGTTCCACGAGCCCCGCAGCAAACCCCTTCGCCGGCCGCCCGATCGGCACCCGCCACTCGGCGCCGCTCGGCTCGATCCGCTCCGACGACCATCGCGCCTGGCGGAAGTCGCGGGTCGGCGAGGCCGCCGTCCAGAGCGTCACCCGCTCCGGACGCGTCTCGCAGGCCACCACGCACTCCACGCCCCCCGCCGCGGCGTCCTCGAATCGCCATGCCAGCGGCGGCAGGGGCTCGATGCCCGCCACGTGCCTGCCCATCGCGGCCACGAGGGCGGCGATCCTCGGCACCGGCAGGCCGTGGCCGGCGTTGGGGCAATACGACACCCAGCGCGGCCCCGGCAGACCGTCGTAGTAGAGGCTGCAGGCCTCCAGCGGCCAATACGGGTCGTTGGTGCCCAGGGCGATGATCTTGGGAATCGTGTAGCGGTCGCGGTAGGCGTAGGGATCGACGATCTGCACGAGTTCCCCTCCCCGGGGCGACGCGAGCAGCTTCTCGATGCCCCGCGAGGTGTAGTCCTCGAGCTGCTCCGACATCTTTCCGAAGCTCGCGAGTTGGAGCTTCACGTGGTCGCCGAGGGAGAGCATGTCGATGACCATCGGCACGATCCCCTTCACCCGCCGGTCCACGGCGGCCGACAGCCAGGTGGTCCAGCCGCGCTTGCTCGCCCCCGTGACCACGAACTCGTCCACCTCGAGGCCCCAGTGCTCCCGCGCCTGCGCGGCCGCCGCGGTCATCGCCTCCACGGCGGCCTTCACCATCGGCAGGAGCAGGGGCCACGTCGCGTCGCCGGTCTTCGTGTATTCCACGAACGTGTGGGCGATCAGGCCATCCTCCCGGAGGTCACCGAACATCGGCTGGAACGGCACCTGCCGCACCACCGCCGCCGGCACGCCCGCGGCGTTCGCGACCGCCGCGACGACCTTGAGCGCGTCGGTTGGCTCGCTGATCCCCGCCTGGGGCACCTTCGAGCCGCTGCCGCCGTCGATCCAGAGGACCATACGGCTGGTGTTGAGGACGTCGGCCGGGAGGAAGATGGAGACTTCGTGCGTCCAGGGCACGCCCTGCCAGATCTGGCTCGTGAGCCGGCAGGTCCGCCAGCGGCCACCGAGCGCAGCGCCTGAGCCGAGGGTTTCGACGGCCGTCGAGGGATCGCGGGTGGTGACGTAGTCGGCGAGCGTGTCGGCGAGGGCCACCGTGGCGGCATCGTCGGCGAGGCCCGTCCCGGCGGCCGCCAGCGCCGCCGCGGCACCGGCACACCCACCCACGAACTCCCTGCGTGTCACGTATCCGTCGTTCATGCTCGCCGCCTCCTGGTCGTGACACCTAGTCTAACGTCTCGGAGCCCGCGGTTCCTGCTGGCGGGACGCGGTGCCGGCCCCAGAGTCACCCTTCTTTTCGTCAACGAAGCATCCGCGCAAGCGACGTGGATGACGTTCGGACCAGGGCGAGGCGGGCCCGCAGCCGAACGATCTTCGCCGGCGGATAGAATGTCTGTTGGTGAAGCAGAAGCCAGGCCCGCCGCGTCAGTCCAGCTGCGCCGGCTCCAGCCGCGGGGCGAGGAGGTGGATGAGCGCTAGCGCCACGAGATACGCCGACGCGCAGATCACGAAGATCGGCACGTAGTTGCCGCCGGTCTTCTGCAGGATCGCCCCCACCACCAGCGCGATCAGCATCCCGCCCACCGACCCGGCCATGCCGCCGATCCCCACCACCGAGCCCACCGCCCGCCGCGGAAACATGTCGCTCGTGAGCGTGAACAGGTTCGCCGACCAGCCCTGGTGCGCCGCCGCGGCCAGTGACACGAGGCCCACCGCCACCCAGAGGTTCTTGGCTTGCGCCGCGAAGAGCATGGGCACCACCGCCAGGGCGCAGACGAGCATCGCCAGCTTTCTCGCGGCGTTGGTGCTCCAGCCCCGGGCCATGAGGTGCGACGACAGCCAGCCGCCGCCGATGCTGCCGATGTCGGCCACGAGGTAGATCACCACCAGCGGCAGCCCCATCGTCTTCAGGTCGAGGCCGTGGTTCTTGTTGAGGAAGTCGGGCACCCAGAAGAGATACAGCCACCAGATCGGGTCGGTGAGGAACTTGCCCACCGCAAAGGCCCACGTCTGCCGCAGCGGAAACACCGCCGACCACGGCACCGGCACGATCGACTCCACCGGGTCGCTGTGGATGTAGGCCAGTTCCTCCTTCGATACGCCCGGATGCTCCTCGGGCCGCCGGTAGCCCGCGATCCACCAGGCCACCCAGAAGAAGCCGAGCAGGCCGGTGAGCAGAAATGCCCACTGCCAGCCATACTTCACGGTGATCCACGGCACCACCAGCGGCGTGATGAGCGCGCCGATGTTGGTGCCCGAGTTGAAGATGCCCGTGGCGAGGGCCCGCTCCTTCTTCGGAAACCACTCGGCCACCGCCTTGATCGACGCCGGGAAGTTGCCCGCCTCGCCGAGCCCAAGGATCACGCGGGAGAGCGCGAGGCCCGCCGCGGCCCCACCGAGCAGGAGCACCTGCGGGGGGTCGATCGACACCGTCGGCAGCCGCAGCCACGGCATCTTGTCGGCAAACGCATGGGCCATCGCCCCGAGACTCCACACGACCACGGCGATCGTGAACCCGGCCCGCACGCCGATCCGGTCGATGATCCGGCCCGAGAGCAAGAGGCCGATCGCGTAGGCCGCCTGGAAGCTGAACACGATCGCGGCGTAGTCGCGCTCGCTGAAGCTGAACTCCCCGGCGAGGGTCGGCTTGAGGATGCCGATCACCTGGCGGTCGATGTAGTTGATCGCCGCCGCGGCAAAGAGCATCGCACACACCGTCCACCGCACGCCCCACCCCTTCGGCGCGTCGGCCGATGCTCCCGAAAACTGCATGATCGAGTTCCTTGATTTTCCCCGAGAAGTCCCCAGAGCGTACCTGCGGGTGCGAAGACTACAATGTTGAAATGCTCAGCAAGGAAACTCTCGAAACCTACCGCCGCATGACGCCCGGGGAGCGGCTCGCGCTCACGTTCGAAATGATCCGTGAGAACACCCCCTACCTGCTTGCGGGAAGCCCCGACGTGGTTGACCGGAGGTTCGAGTTGCTCCGTCGCGAAAATGACCTTCGTAATACTCGGCTGCTCGCCGCCTTGCAGGCGATGAAGCCACGAGTGGGCTCCGGGCGATGACAGATCTGACAGCCGTCATTCACGATCTCGTCCGCGTCTTTGATCGGCTTGGCCTGCCGTACGCGATCATGGGCGGGATCGCGGTCCGGGCTTACGGCATCCCACGGCCGACGTACGACGTGGACTTCACGCTGGCCGTACCGCGGGATCGGCTCGGCGAGCTCTTCGAAGCCATCGCCGATCGTGGCTACACAGTGCCCGAGCAGTATTCCAGAGGCTGGGTCGATATGGTCGGTGGAATGCCGCTGGTAAAAGTTCGCTTGTTTCTCGAAGGTCGCTCGGTCGATGCGGACATGTTCATCGCCGAGACACCTTTTCAAGGTGAAGTTCTCGACCGGCGCATCACTGCGGATGTCGAGGGCCTGTCGGTCAAACTGGTGTCTGCAGAAGACCTGATCCTCTTCAAGCTCGTGGCCGCGCGGCCCAGAGACCTTCTCGACATCCAAGACGTCCTGTTCACGCAAGGCGATCTCGACGAACCCTACCTCCGCCGCTGGGCCGGCCAGCTCGGCGTGGAGGCGAAGCTCGACGACGTTCTCGCCTCACGGGAGTAAGACGATTCGCGTCGTGCGATCGTACGGCTTACGCCGTTACGCTTCCTGAGCAGGGCGATCGTACGGCTTACGCCGTTACGCTTCCTGCCAGGGAGCCCAATCGCGGTAGCGCTGGGGATGGCCCCGACCGGTTACACTGCGGGCATGACGGCTCCCGCGACGCTCCGCCACCCGCTTCCCACGCCCCCGATCGCAGGCCACGCGCCCGGCGGGCCACGCGACATCGACGTCCTCCTACAGTGGGACCGCGAGCACGTCTGGCACGCCTTCACGCAGATGCAGGAGTATGAACCACTCCTGATCGAGCGGGGTGAGGGCTGCTGGCTCGTCGATGCCGACGGCAACCGCTACCTCGATGGCTCGGCCAGCATGTGGTGCAACGTGCACGGCCACCGGCATCCCCGCCTCGACGCCGCCCTCGTGGCCCAGGCCGGCAGGGTGGCCCACACCACGAACCTCGGCCTCTCGAACTCCACCACCGTCGAGTTCGCCCGCCGGCTCGTCGAGATCGCACCCCCCGGCCTCGAGAAGGTGTTCTTCTCGGGCGACGGCTCGAGCGCGATCGAGGCCGCTCTGAAGATGGCCTTCCAATACTGGCGGCAGGCGGCCCCGCCGGAGCATGCCCGCACCCGGTTCGTGGCCATCGGCGAGGCCTATCACGGCGACACGCTCGGCGCGATCGGTGTGGGCGGCGTCGATCGCTTCACGGCGCTGTTTCAGCCGCTCACGTTCGAGGCGATCCGCGTGCCATCGCCGGGCGGCCCGTGCCCGGCGACAGGCAGCCCGCCGCCGTCGCTCGCCGACGCCCTCGCCGCGGTGGAGCGGGCCTTCACGGCACACGCCGGCACGATCGCCGCGCTCGTCATGGAGCCGCTCGTGCAGATGGCGGCCGGGATCTACGTGCACCCGCTGGGCTTCCTCCGCGGCGTCGCCGACCTCTGCCAGAAGCACGACGTGCTCCTGATCCTCGACGAAGTGGCCACCGGCTTCGGCCGCACCGGCACGATGTTCGCCTGCGAGCAGGAAGGCGTGTCGCCCGACTTCCTCTGCCTCGCCAAGGGGCTCACCGCCGGCTACATCCCGATGGCGGCCACGCTCACCACGCCGCGGGTCTGGAACGCGTTTCTGGGCACGCACGCCGACCAGCGGACCTTCTTTCACGGCCACACCTACGGCGGCAACCCGCTGGCCGCGGCGGTGGGCCTCGAATCGCTCGCGATCTTCCGCGACGACCGCGTGATCGATGGGCTGCCGCCGAAGATCGCGCGGCTCCGTGAGCACGGGGAGCGGCTCGGCCGGCTCGACCACGTGGGGGCGGTGCGGCAGTGCGGGCTGGTGCTCGGGCTCGACCTCGTGGCCGACAAGGCGACGGGGCGGGGCTACCCGTGGCAGGAACGGCGGGGGGCGCGGGCCTGCCTGGCCGCCCGCAAGCACGGCGTGCTCCTGCGGCAGCTTGGCGACACGGTCGTGGTGATGCCGCCGCTGGCGATCACGCTGGCCGAGCTCGACCTCCTGATGGCGGCGACGGAACGCGGCATCCGGGACACGACCATGGCTCAGGAAGCGTAACGGCGTAAGCCGTACGATCGCCCTGCTCAGGAAGCGTAACGGCGTAAGCCGTACGATCGCACGACGCCGGACTCGGCTGCTGTCCCCGAAGTGGGTGCAGGTTTTTTTAACCTGCACAACAACCCCCGGCGTGTTAATCCGCAGGTTGAAAACCTGCGGCCACTTCAGACACCTGCGGCCACGTCAGACACCTGCCGCCACTCCAGGGCCCTGTGCCGGCCTTCCGCAAAGTGGGTGCAGGTTTTTATTGACGCTTGAAAAAAAGATTCATGGCCGATGGGCCGGGTGGCCGATACCC
>JBBAVS010000090.1:0-16849 GCA_040397585.1 Pirellulales bacterium | reverse complement strand
CCCGCGACCAGCTGGTGACGGAACGGTACGAGAAGTTCCGCCGGATGGGCGTGTTCCAGGAGTAGCCCGGCTGAACTCGGTGGCATCGGACGTTCGCCGAAGTTGTTCAGCGGGCTCGGGGTCGCAATTCGCGCGTTCGATCGAGTCTACCTTCCGTGTAGCGATCGCCTATGTCCCTGACGAGTGGCCCGCGATCGCCATCCACGGCGGTTGCGCGGGGCGCGGCGCGAGGCCACAAAAAAGAAACCCGTCAGGAAGCCGGACTAGGAGAACGCTCGCGCGAACACCCGAAAAACGCTCCTTCAGGGGGCTCCGAACGTGATCCATGACCCGACTTCGGAGGCCGGGGTGCATGCGTCGGCGGATCGAGCGCCGTTCGTCCGTCGGGAAAGCGTTGCGGAGGTGCCATCGACCGGACTATCCTAAATAGATCCGGGGATTCCCGGTTATTGAACGAGGAACGCCGAACCGCCGCGTGGTTCGATGAGTACACCGCCACAATCGACCGGCTGATCAAATTGCTTTAGAAACAGGTTGAACTGCTGGTGTCGAATGCTCAATCCCGGATTCATCACACCATCGCGCACGGCCTGAATCAAACTGCACGCTCCAGTGACTTGCGCATTGCCTGGCTTGACCCCATTCCGGCGCACGGGTGACCACTGCCTACGATCGCCAGGTCGTGATTCTCGCAGATGCCCGCGCCTCCCTCACGCACGAGGCGGTGACTGGCCAGATCCGCTCCTCACCTGAAGTTCAGCCATGCCCACCGACGTCGACAACGCCCTGGCCAAGATCGAGCGGCTGATCCGAGAAGACCGCTTCGAGGAGCGAGAGACGCACGCCATCGAGATCAAGCCGACGCCGCCGACGGGGAAGGAATGGACGACCATCCGTGAATCGGTGACGGCCTTCCTGAATACGGAGGGCGGGGCGGTCATCCTAGGGATTACGGAAGAGCAGCGGGACGACGGCAAGCGCTACCGCGTCACGGGTTGGCGGTCGGACGCCGAGCCGCAGATGCGTAACCTTATGGACGGTTACCTGGATAGCCAGGGGCGGCCATTTGCGATACCGGCCGAGTGCTTCCCGCAAACCGAGATCCGCGATTTCATGGGTGAGCAGATCGCCATCCTCTACGTCGAGCCCCTGCCGACTGATCGCAAGTTCGCCTTCATGCGGAGACGCGACGGCACCGCTGTCGCCTTCCGCCGAGTGTTGACGGCCGATCAGAAGATCACCGCTCCGGAGATCGAGCGCCAGGAGGAGATACAGCAGGAGGCGCTGATCGCACGCGAACTGCAGCCAGTGCCCGGCACTGGCCTCGCCGACATCGACCTCGACAAGCTCAATGCCTTCATCTACGCGCTCAACCGGCCGCGACAGGTGGAGACGATCAAGCCGACGCTGGCCGACGCCCAGCCTTTCCTGGAGCGGCGCTCATTCCTGCGAGACGGAGTGGTTACCACTCTGGGCATGCTGGTGTGCGGCAAGCATCCCGGCGACCGTCTGGGCTTCCGGTGCCAGATGCACGGCTACGTCGACGTGCCGCAGGAGATCGCCCGCGACAAGCAGGACTTCATCGACAATGTCCTAACGCTGATGGACGACGGCCTGGGCTACGTCCTGCGCAATACCCGCGTCGGCATATCTGCCGCTGGCGGAGGGACCAGCGCCCCGGAGTATCCCGAGGACGTGTTGCGAGAGACGATCAATAACGCCTTGGCACACCGCGACTACAGCGTGGACAAGCAGGCTTTCATTGCCATCAAGCCCGGCGTCCACCTCCAGATCCGCAACCCCGGACGATTCCGCCAGCAGCTGCTCATCGAGCACGACGGGTCCGGTGGCGAGCGCCTGCGCCGCATCATTCCCGAGCCCAAGCCCCGGAACCCCAGGCTGGCCGACGTTCTGCGGGCCTACCGGAAGTGGGAAGGCCGCGGCATCGGCATGTCGACGCTGGTCAGTTTGTGTCTGGACGACCGCATGGGCCTGCCGACCTACCAGGTCTTCACCGAAGAGGTCGCCCTGTTCCTGCGGCCGGGCAAACTGCTTGATGACCGTGTCCTGGCGATCTTCTCGTCCTTTGACGGATACCTGCGGGCCAAACTCGGCGCCGATCTGACCCGCGAGGAGCAGTTGGTGCTGGCCTACCTCATCCACGCGGAATGGGCGAACCAGGCCAACCGCTACGCCATCCTGCTGACGCCGGACAACAACCACCTGTCGGCACTTCGCCGCCTGGAGTCATCCGGATTGGTGATCCGGCATCCGGCTAGCACGCCGACCTATCCCGTCTATGTGCCGGACCCGACTCTGCTGATCGACGACTATTCGGTGCCGCTCCGCGGCATTGTCGGCGAGCGCTGGAACTCAATCGGGGCCTTGGAGCAGCAAGTCCTCAGCATCGCCTACCGTTCCACCAAGTTCTCTGCGCATCCCGCGGTTTCGGCGCGCAAGATCGCGTATGACCTTTGGTATGGCAGCGGCAAGGGCGAGGCCATCAAGGAATTCGAGGCTCATTACCGAAGAGTCCGCCGGGCTGTCGTCGATCTCGCCAAGGCTGGACTGTTGACCAAGTCCGGCACGGAGAGCCGGCCGGAGTACGCCGTCCCTGGCGTCGGCGATGCCTATGGCCAGGGCACGGCGCTATCAACCGCGTAGAGCGCGTCTGACTTCCGTGGAGCGGTAGCCGCAGGCCGAAAGTCGCGGGCCACCGCACCATTGCCACAAGATCGCTCAAATTCGCTTCTCGGCCCGGTAGGCTTTCCCACCGGCGGCGGGTACGCTTCCCACCATGACCATCAGACCGGCCGGCAGGGCTTCAGGCGATTCGAGCGAGGGCAGGGGAGAGGACCCCGGCTCGGCAGCTGGCACCGGCGTTGAGGCCTTCATCGCCCGGTGGGCGGCAAGTTCCGGGGCGGAGCGGGCCAACTACCAGCTCTTTCTCGCCGAGCTCTGCGATCTGCTCGGCGTTCCCAGGCCGAACCCGAGCGTGGCCGACGAGGCGGCCAACACGTATGTGTTCGACAAGGCGGTGACGTTCCGGGCGGCCGACGGCTCCACGTCCACCGGCTACATCGACCTCTACCGCAAGGGGGCCTTCGTCTGCGAGACGAAGCAGTCGGTGGAGCGGCCCGCGAAGGATCCGCTGTCGGTGGCCGATCCTGCCGCACCCAAGCCGCGGCGGAAGGCCGGCACGAGCGTGCGCGGTACCGGCGGCTGGGACGACTCGATGATCGCCGCCCGCGGCCAGGCCGAGGGCTACGTGCGGGCGCTCCCCGACGACAATCCGCCGTTTCTGCTCGTGATCGACATCGGCCACTCGTTCGAGCTCTATGCCGACTTCTCCCGGCTCGGCAAGGTCTACACCGCGTTTCCCGACGCTCGTAGCCACCGCTTCTCGCTCGACACCCTTCGCGATGAGGCGATCCGCGAGCGGCTCAAGACCCTCTGGCTTGATCCGCTCTCGCTCGATCCCGCCCGGCGGGCGGCAAAGGTCACGCGGGAGATCGCCGGGCGGATCGCCGTCTTGGCTCGACGACTGGAGGCCTCGGGGCATGATCCGGAAAGCGTGGCATGGTTCCTGATCCGCTGTCTGTTTTCGTTCTTCGCCGAAGATGTGGGGCTCATGCCGAAGGGGTCCTTTACTGAACTGCTGGTCAGTCTGCGTGCGAGTCCCGACCAGTTCGTGCCGCTCGTGGGCGAGGTCTGGCGAACGATGAACACGGGCGGAAACTCGATCGCCCTCCGTGCCCGGATCAAGAAGTTCAACGGCGGCGTGTTTGCGGAGCACGAGCCGCTCAAGCTCGACGAGGAGGAGATCGGCCTCCTGATCGACGCGGGCAAGTCGGATTGGCAGGACGTGGAGCCGGCGATTTTCGGCACGCTCCTCGAGCGGGCGCTCGACCCGCGGGAGCGGCACAAGCTCGGCGCCCACTTCACGCCGCGGGCCTACGTGGAGCGGCTCGTGGTGCCCACGATCATCGAGCCGGTGCGCGACGACTGGGAGGCGGCCCGGGCGGCGAGCCTGGCCGAGGCCAACGCCGGCCGGCTCGACAAGGCGAAGGCCGAGGCGCGGAAGTTTCTCGACGGCCTCACCGCCACGCGAGTGCTGGATCCGGCCTGTGGCACTGGGAACTTTCTGTATGTGTCGATGGTGAAGCTCAAGGAGATCGAGGCGGAGGTCCGCGACTGGCTTCGGCAGCTCGGCGAGACGCAGGCCGATCTCGAGCACATGGGGCAGACGGTCGATCCGCACCAGTTTCTCGGGATCGAGATCAATCCCCGGGCCGTCGCGATCGCGGAAGTCGTGCTCTGGATCGGCTGGCTCCAGTGGCATCTCCGCGACAGAAAGAGCCCCGACAGCTTTTCGGAGCCGATTCTGCACGCCTACGGCAACATCGAATGCCGCGACGCGCTTTTGCAGTACGACAGGAAGGAGCTTGTCCGGGACGAGCATGGAAAGCCGGTCACGCGCTGGGACGGCGTGACGATGAAGAAGCACCCCGTGACGCGCGAGGACGTCCCGGACGACAAGGCGACCGTCGCCGTCGAACGCTACGTGAACCCGCGAAAAGCCGAGTGGCCTGAGGCGGGTTTTGTGGTGGGCAATCCGCCGTTTCTGGGGTCGAAGCGTATGCGCGAGTGCCTGGGTGACGGGTACGTGGATGCGATTCAGGAGGCCTGGCCGGAAGTGCCGCAGGCGACGGATTTCGTGCTGCGCTGGTGGCACAAAGCTGCCGAACTCCTGCGACAGGAGAAGATACGAGCCTTCGGGTTCGTCACAACGAACTCGATTGGTCAGGCGTACAACCGCCGTGCGATCGAGCCGCACATCGAATCCGGTGATTGCAATCTGATGTTTGCGATCCCCGATCACCCGTGGGTGGATTCCGCGGATGGTGCTGCGGTTCGCATCGCCATGACCGCGGCGACTCGCGCATCCCATCCGGGTGCACTGGTGGAAGTCATGGCCGAGCGGTCGGACGCAGATCACGAGGAAGTCGCCATCGAGACGCGGTCCGCGACGGGCACGATCAACGCTGGGTTACAGATCGGAGCGGATGCCGGCGGCGCGGCCGAACTGAAAGGCAACGCGGGCTTGTGCTGCGTTGGGGTAAAGACGATCGGAAGCGCTTTTGTTGTTGAGCCGAAGATTGCGGCTACGCTCGGACTCGGTGTCCGGCCGGGCCTCGACGATCACATTCGACCGTATCTGAATGGCAGGGATGTTTCGCAGTCGTGTCGCGGCCTGATGGTGATCGACTTGTTCGGGCTCTCGATTGCGGACGTCCAGTCACGATTCCCGGAGGTCTACCAACATCTTCTGCATGGGGCCAAACCCGAACGCGACCACAATCGGAATCGCATTTTTCGCGACGTCTGGTGGGTCATCGGGCATCCAAGGCCTCTGTTTCGGGCCTTTACGGCGACTATCAGTCGTTTCATCGCGACAATCGAGACGTCCAAGCATCGGTTTTCTGTGTTTCTGCCAAAGGCTGTCTTGCCCGATAGCACCATGGTGACGTTCGGGCTCGACGATGCGTTTCATCTCGGCGTCATGTCGAGCCGAACCCATGTTGCGTGGGCGTTGGCCGCGGGCGGTCGGCTCGGTGTGGGCAATGACCCCCGCTACAACAAAACGGCCTGCTTCGACCCGTTTCCGTTTCCCGTCGCGACCGAAGCCCAGCAGCAAAGAATCCGTGAGCTGGGCGAGTCGCTCGACGCCCATCGCAAGGCACAACAGAAAACGCACGCGGGGCTGACGATCACGGGGATGTACAACGTCCTCGAAAAGCTCCGCTCGGGCGAGGCGCTCACGGCCAAGGAGAAAAAGATCCACGACGACGGTCTCGTGAGCGTGCTCAAGAAGATCCACGACGACCTCGACGCCGCGGTGTTCGACGCGTACGGCTGGCCGGCGTCGCTTTCCGACGACGAGATCCTGGAGCGGCTGGTGGCGCTCAACCACGAGCGGGCCGAGGAAGAGAAACGCGGGCTGGTCCGCTGGCTGCGGCCGGAGTTTCAGAACAAGGCGGGTGCTGTGCCGCTCGGGCTGGAGTCGAGCGACGAGCCAGATGAGCCCGAGCCCGACGAGGACGACGAGCCCGCGGAGGCCCCAAAGCGCCGCCGCGGCCAGGCGGCGGCGAAGGGCCCTCGCAAGAAGGCCGCCGGGAAGCCCGGCAGGAAGGTGCCGACGCGGCCGTGGCCGAAGGATCTCGCCGATCAGGCGAAGCTCGTGCGGTCGCTCATGAATGCCACCGGCCAGGTGATGTCGGCGGCGGACGTGGCCAGGTATTTCACCGGCGCCCGGGCGCCGCAGGTGGGAAAGATTCTCGACACCCTCGTGGCCCTCGGCCACGCCCGCCGCACTGACTCCGGCTACGCGCCGGCTTGATCAATCGCTCTCAAACTCGGACCTGTCGATACCCGACTGTCGGATGATCGATCGGAGCGTTCCGCGTTTGAGTTCGGCATGGTTCGGAACCGGCACCGTGACCGTGGCGTCGGGATCAGCCTTCTGCATGATGACGTGGCTGCCGCGCTGCCGAACCTCGGCGAACCCATGGCCTGCGAGTATCCGGCAGACCTCGGCGCCAGAAAGAACGCGGAGCTTACCCAACCGCGACCTCCAGCTGGGTCACGTAGACCTCGTTGGATAGCCGCCGGGTGACTTCATCTGCCGGAGCCGTCTCGAAGAAAAGCTCGAGTGCCTCCTGCAGGTTGGCGCGGGCCTCCTCGACTGTGTCGCCTTGGCTGCAGACGTCGAGTTGCGGGCAGAGTGCCACGAAGCCACCGTCTTCAGCGTGAATGATGGCTGTCAGATTTCGGGTCATGATTTCAGCCCTCGCGCTGAAGGGGTGTCGGTCGGACGGCGGACGATTATCCCGTGTCTCGAACCACGGTGCCAACGGATGCTGGTCAGCGAACATTGTACAGGGAGAGCACTGCAGCCCAGCCACTCGGCAGCAGTCGCGGCGCACGGTCGAGAGCCCGGGCATAGCGGACCGTCAGCGAAAGGAACGTTTTGGCATGGAAGAACGCCTCGAGGATCGGCAGCGTCTCTCGGCCTTGAGCGACCGCAGAAGCTGTTCGTTGTCGTGATCGACGTCGTTGGGTTCGATGGGCATCACCAGGAGGGGATCCAAAAATGCCAAGCAGGATATCTGGCGGCCCCGATTCCGCCCCTCTCCCCAACGTCCGATAATGTCTCTTATGTCCGGTTCGGGGGTGCGTTTGGGCCCTGTTTTCCAGGGCTTTCACTCACCTGCCCCGCTCCGCCGCGGCGCTCGCGCTCGCCGCCGACCGGCCGGCTGATGCCGCGCCGCCGCGGCTGCTCGAGGACCGCTGCCGGGTGTCGTCGTGGCGCCGCGCGGGCCGCGGGCCACGCTCGCTCCGAGCGCTTCAGCGGATCGGAAGGGGCGACTGCGCTCCGACCGGAAACTGGCCCGGTGCGGCCGGCTGCGGCGGCGGAAACGTTGGCCGGTTCGGGAAGCCGCTGGTCGTCGGTCGTGCCGGTTGTACAGGCGCCGCCTGCACGGCGGTCGGTCCGCCCCAGGCGGCCGGTGTCGTGAACCCGACGGGCGCGGCCTGTCCCCCCTGCCCCTGCGCCGGTCCGGCGGGCACGGCGCCGGAGTTGGTCCAGGCGGTGGCCGAGGTCACGCTCTCCCAGATCGCCTTGAGGGCCGATGTCTGGGGCTGCGCGAGACCGGCGGGAGGTGGCGGCATGCCGCCGGCTGCGGGCTGCCGGAACTGATCCTCGAACTGCTTCACGAACGGCTGCACCGGTTCCACGATCTTCGGAGGCAGGATCTCGTCGGCCCGCATGATGATCTCGGCGACCAGCCGTCCGCTCCGGCTGGCCACGATCTGGTTGCGGTAGGCCGGTGCGAGTGTGACCGCGAAGAAGGTCACCACGACGCACATCAGCGCGCCCTTGGCGATGCCCAGGAGCAGGCCGAGCTGGTGGTCGAAGGCAGACAGATGGATGGCGTTGATGGCCCCGGAAATCACGCGGAACACGAGCCACACGGCCAGCGAGGTGCCGACGTAGATCGCGAGCATCGCGATCAGCCGGTTCCAGGGCGCCTGCTGGCCGAACATCGGGGCCAGGGGGCCGCTGAACCGCAGCGCTAGAAAGCCGCTGGCGGCGATGCCGGCGATCCAGGCGATCTGCCAGACGATGCCTTTGAAGTAGCCGAGAACCGCGGCCGCCGCGAGGATGCCCAGCATGACCAGGTCGTAGCCTTCGATCGCCATCGCCGACCAGCCTCCGGAAGAGTGCCTGCATTCACGACGCAGGGCGAAGGAGTGTAGAGGTGACTGAGCCCGCCCACGAAGGCCAGAAACGCCGGTCGGCAACGATGGGGGCGGAGTGGCCGCCAGGCTGGCCCATCCCGAAGAATCAGCATCTATTTCCCAAAGCCCGCACGATACGCAGATTGCCGCGATTGACGCTTCTGTGCCGCTGTGTCAGCCGCTGGAATGCACCCCATCTTTCCAGCGTTACCCAGCTTGATGGTGGAGGAGTTTTCTCCCGGCGGTATCGGTAGGAATGCCGAACCGGGCCGGTCGTATGTTTTTGGCAGTGCAGGGGATGCGCCGCGTGGTCGGCTGACGGTTTCCGGCGCGACGGCCGATACGGATCAAGAGTTTGCGCGGTCCGGAATGGATTCCGGGCCGAGGGGGACTTGTCAGGGAAGCGCGTCGTGCCCGGATTCCGTGCGCACATCATCGGTTCGTCGATCGTGGCCGCTGGCTACGGTGCGGCCGGATGGTATCTCGGTGGCATGCCGCCGGCGACGGCCGCCCTGGGGGCGGGCCTGTGTGCCGCCTCCGGCATGCTTCCCGATCTCGACGGCGGTGACGAGGTTCCCCTGCGGGAGACGGTGGGCTTCGCGGCCGCCCTCGTCCCCATGCTGATGATCCAGCGGTTTCAGCAGTGGGGCCTGCCGATCGAGGGCATGATCCTGGCAGCGGCCGCGATCTATGCCGCGGTCCGGTACGGACTCAGCTGGCTCCTCGAGAACTATTCCAAGCACCGCGGCATGCTCCACAGCGTGCCGGCCGCCGCCATCGCCGGCCAGTTCACGTTCCTGGCGTTCGTCTCGTCGGAGCCGCTGCATCGCTACTTCATCGCGGGGGCAGTGGTCCTCGGGTTCCTCTCGCACCTGGTGCTCGACGAGATCTGGGCGGTGCGGCAGGGCTTGTTCGGGCCGAAGGTCAAGAAGGCGTTCGGCACGGCCTTGAAGTTCGCCGGCCCCGAACTCTGGCCCAACCTGGTGGCCTACGGGATCGTGATCGCACTCGGGGCCGTCGCCGCCGGCGACGCCCATCGCACCGAACGCCTTGCCAGCATCCGCCAGCACACGGAGCATGCGGCCCGCGTCTACCCGCAAACGTACCCGCAGACGTATCAGCCGCAGTTCCAGCAGCAGCCATACCAGTTCCGGCGGTAGTCGGCCGCCACTTGCCCCCCGCGCCGGACCGCGGGATCATGGCCGGCTCCTTCCCCGGATGCTCGCGATGTGCCTCGTCCTGCCCGCCGCCGCCCTGCTCCCCGATGCGACGGCGGTGGCGACCCTCGCGGTGGCCTTGCTGCTGATCGCGGCGGCGGCGTTCACCGGCGGGTCATCGGTGGCCCTGGCGTCGCTCGGGCACCGGCCCATGCAGGTGCTGCTCTCGCTCACCGGCGGAGTCTTGCTCGGGGTCGGCATGCTCCATTTGCTGCCGCACGCCTGGCTGCAACTCGGCCGGGACATCGACACCACCATGCGCTGGGCCCTGGGGGGCTTCTGCCTCATGTTCCTGCTGGAGCGTGCCTTTCACGCGCATGCCCACCACACTCCCGACGACGGCTGCTGCGACCACGACCACGAAGACGACCACGACCGGCATCGGCCGGTCCACCACCAGGCCGGCCGGCGCTGGGCGTGGTGCGGCGCCTTCGCCGGGCTCGCCATCCACAGCCTCGCCGACGGGGCCGCCCTCGCCGCGAGCGTGCGGGCCGACGCGGAGCATGGTGCCGGCCTGTTCGCCGGCCTCGCGACGTTCCTGGCGATCCTGCTCCACAAACCGCTCGACGCGGGCA
This sequence comes from Pirellulales bacterium, assembly GCA_040397585.1. Lineage (GTDB taxonomy): Bacteria > Planctomycetota > Planctomycetia > Pirellulales > UBA1268 > QWPN01. The sequence continues at coordinate 6,756 of JBBAVS010000090.1, read as the reverse complement.
TCATCGCCACGCTGATGATCGAGTCGGGGGCGTCGCCGCGGCTGCGGACGATCGTGAACGTGCTCTATGCGCTCGTCGTGCCCCTGGGTGCGGCGGCGTTTCTCGTGAGCCTGCCGTTCGCGGGCGGCAGGCAGGAGGCGGTGCTCGGGATCGCCATGGCGGTGGCGGCGGGCGCCTTCATCTGCATCGCCGCCGCCGACCTCCTACCCGAGGTGCAGTTCCACAGCCACGATCGCGTGCTGCTCACCACGGCCCTCGCCCTCGGCCTCGCCCTCGCCTGGGGGATCACGGTGCTCGAGAAGTCGTCGCACGCGCACACCCGGCACGCCACGCCCGCCGCCGACGGACGCTGAGCCGGCGCGGAGGTCGCGCCGCGACGACGGCTCAGGCCTTCACGCCGTCCACGTCGAGCCCGCGGGCCTGCCGCACGCGGCGGACCTCGTCCATCACGTCGTCGATGAGCCCGTGCTGGCCGCGGATCGCCGGGAGTTGGGCCTGGAAGCAGGCGGCGATCGCCCCGGCCAGTCCGATGCCGCCGACAAGATGCCACGTCACCCAGTCGCGGCTTCCCTTGCGGCCCGCGGCGGGGTCGGCAGCGCCGCCGAGCGCCACGATCGTGACCACGGCGAGCATGCCCGCGAGCGCGAACGGGAACGCCCCCCGCTTGAGTTTCGCGCTCCGCGCCACGAACGCCTGGTCGAGCCCGTAGGCCTCGACCACCTCGCGGCACCAGCGGCCCGTGCCGATGAAGTAGGTGACCGTGAGGCTGTTGACGAGGACGACGGCGAGCGCCGCGAACACGCCGGTCAGCCGATGCACCGTGCCCCAGCGGAGCACGGCAGGGTCGGTGACTCCGTGCAGATCGCCCAGCCAGAGGCCGAGGCCGGCCGTGGCGCCCATGAGCACCAGTGCGAAGAGCGCGGCCCGGGTGAACACCTGCTCCATCGCTGCACCATTTTCCTGGGCCGCCGCGGCGGGCGGCCCGAAGAGGTCGCCTGCATCGCCGTCACCGGCGTTATAGGCTTGGGGACACGAGTGACACCATGACCCCTCCTTTGCGGCCGACCGACCGCGACATTCCCGTGATCGCCCTCACCTGCGGTGACCCCGCCGGGATCGGGCCCGAGGTGGCCTGCCTGGCGTGGGCGGAGCCGGCGGCGCACGCGCACGCGGCTCTCCGCGTGGTGGCGGAGCCCGCCATGCTCGCCGCGGCCCTGCGCGACCGGCGTGGCATGCCGGCGCTCGAGATCGAGGTGGTGTCCTTCGCCGACCGGCGGCCGTCCACGCCCGGCACGCTGCTGGTGGTGGACGCCGGGGAATCGACCCGCGCGCCTCCGCTCCGGCTCGCCGAGGTGTCGGCGGCCGGCGGCCGTGCCGCGGTCCGGGCCGTCGAGATGGCGTTCGCGGCGACACGGGCGGGCCATGCGGCGGCCATCGTCACCGGACCGCTCCACAAGGAGGCGCTCCATGCCGCCGGCTACGACGTGCCCGGCCACACGGAGCTCTTGGCACGGGCCTGCGGGCTCGCGGACGACGCCGCGTCGATGATGCTCTGGCTGCCCGCGGCGGCCGGCGGAGGCCTCGGCGTGGTCCACGCCACGCTCCACGAATCCCTGCGGACGGCGGTCATGCGGCTGTCGCCCGCGGCGATCGAGTCGGCCGGCGTCCGCCTCGAGTCGCTGCTCGCCGCGCTGCTCGGCCGTCCCCCGCGGATCGCCGTGGCGGCGCTCAATCCGCACGGCGGCGAAGGCGGGCTGTTCGGCGACGACGAGACCACGATCGTGGCCCCCGCCGTCGCGGCCCTGGCCGCGACCGGGATGGACGTCACGGGGCCGCTGCCCGCCGACACGCTGTTTCTCCGCGCCAGCCGCGGGGAGTTCGACGGCGTGGTCGCCCTGTATCACGACCAGGGGCACATCCCGATCAAGCTCCTGGGCATGCATCGCGCGGTCAACATCACGCTCGGCCTGCCGCTGGTGCGGACGAGCGTGGCTCACGGCACGGGCTTCGACATCGTCGGCTCGGGGCGGGCGGATCCCGCCAGCATGCTCGCCGCGATCGCTGCGGCCACGCGGCTCGTCGAAGCGGGCTGGTCGGGCGTCAGCGCATCAGGCCGAGCGTGCTCACCGTCATCTCGGTGACGTCGATCAGCCCCGTGCTGGCGGGCTGATAGAAAAACGCCGTGGCATCGACCGGCCCGTTGATCTCCACGTCGTGGAAATCCGTGACTGCGATCGGTTCGAGCGGGCCGTCGGCGACCGGCCGCGGTCCGGGGATCGCGAGCCATTCGATCCGCCGGGGGACCAGGTCGTTGCGGCCGATCGCGATCCGCACCTGCCACGGCATCCCGTCGCTCAGGTCGCAGGGCCGGATGCCCCCTTCCGCCGAGACCCGTTCCTTGAGCGAGGGCAGCACGATCGGCAGAAAGTCCATGTACCAGTTTCCCTCCACGAGCCACACCGGCTGGCCGTCGAGATCGACCGGGGTCGCCTTACTGAACCGAAACCAGTGCCGCATCAGCCGGAGCATCCGCTGCATCCCGCCGAGGTAGCTGGACCCGTCGGCGGCGTCGGGCGCCTTGAGTTCGGCCAGCCGGCCCCGCACCCGCCGCACGTCGATCCGCTGGAGCGACGCCGGTTCCTGTCCGTTGTGGCGGTGGGTCCAGCAGAACAGTCCGTCCGAGACCTCGGTGAACTCGAAGGTCTCGGTGTCGGCCGTGAGCGTCGAATCGAAGCGGAACCGCTGCTCCTCCCCCTGCCCCGACTGCACGTAGCGGCCCGTGCCGACGAGCACGCGGTCGCCGATCCGCGCCCGCTGGCGAAACCGCACGGAGAACGACTCCGCCCGGGCGATGACCGCGGCCGAACTGAGCACGATCCGCTCGGCCTGCGTGGCCGCGTCTTCCGTTTCGCCGGTCGCGCCGGTCGATGCGGCGGCGCCCCCCTCCGCCGTGGCCGTCGGAGCGGTCTGCCGCTGATACACGCTCGTCGCCGTCGGATCGGCGCCGCCCCGAACGGCCCAAGCAGCCACGATCGCCAGCGCTGCGACCGACCACGGCAGGCGACGGAGGCTGGAGAGTCTGGCGAATGGGCTGGTCGTCACGATGGGGCTGACTCTGTCGGTTTTGCCAAAGAAACCACCTGCGGAGCGTCGAAACATTCCCTGTGGATGGACCGACCGCGGCCATCCACCGACGCCTTCGCGGGCGGCGAGTGTAGGGAAACCTCCCGGACCGGCCCATGCCGGATCGCGAGGCCTCCCGCCGCGGTCGATGGGCGGCATTTCGGGCCCGGAATTCGGAGGGATTGCAATGCGAACGCGACGTCTGCGGGGCTTTGTCGGCATGTCGCTGGCCGCCTCGCTCACGGGCTGCACGATTCCGGCGAACTCGCCGTTCACCGGGCTCGCCCAGATTCGGCCGATCGCCACCCCGCACACCAACGTGCTGCCGCCGGCCGCCATGCTGCAGCACCCCGGTCCGGGCGTCGAGGGCCCTGGCCCCGGCATCATCACGCCGGCTTCCTACGAGGCGGCCCTCGAGGCGGCCGGCGCGGGCGGTCCTGGCGGTCCCGGTGGCGGAGGTGATCTCGGCGGCGTGTATGGCATGGCGCCCACATCGCAGATCGGCTTCGTCGGCCCCGACGGCATGCAGATCCGCTGGGACATCTCGGCCAGCGGCGGCTTCGATTCCGAGCCGCTCGTGGCCCCCGGCCGCTACGACTTTCCGCAGGGGGCCATCTATCGCCTCAAGGTCACCGACATCGCGGGCCGCGAGGGCGTGGAGCTCTATCCGTCGCTCGAGGTCGCGCCCGTCACGCCGCGGACGGCGGCCTACCTCGCCCACAACGCGGTGCCCTTCCAGCTCACGGAGGAGGATCTCGACCAGGTGACGAGCGGCAACTTCGTCACCAAGGTCGTCTACCTTCCCGACGCCGAGTATCAGGAACTCGCGGTGGCGGGCGTGGAGACGCTCGTGAGCACCAGGCTCGATCCGGGGTGCGATCCCGTGGTCGAGGCCGATCGCCGCGGCTCGATCCTCGCGATCATCCGCATCGGCAACAAGGACCTCGAGTCGCCAGGCAACGGTGGCGGCGGCGTCGCGGCCGGCGGGTTCGCCGGTGCGGGCACCGCCACGCCGGCAGGGCTGGCCGCGCCGCTGGGCATGCCCTGTGGCGGCGATCCGTCGCAGCTGCCCCCCGCCTTCGTGGCCGGCATGACCGCGCCGCAGTACGGCATGCCCATGGTGGGCACGCCGATCGGGCTCCCCGGTCCGGCGCACATCCCGCTGGGGATCCCGGCCGGCCTGCAGAAGCACACGATCACCAACCACACCAAGATGCACATCCCGCCGCCGTCGCGGTCGGTCGGGCTCCACGTGCAGGAGTCTCCCGGCCTGAGCTATCCGAAGCCCGCGCGGCACGCCTACGTGCTCGAGCGGCACGACGTGCCGAAGATCCACCTCAAGCAGCCGCGTGAGGATCGCACGCGGTGGGTGGACAACGGCGGGGCGGACCCCGACGCCCTCGAGGCGGGTGCCCGGATGATGCACGGGCACGGCATGGCCGGCGACGCTCCGTGTCCGCCGGAGCCGATGGAGTGATGACGAGCAACCGACTTTTCCGGACAGGGACCGTGCTGCGGCTTGCCCGCGGGCTGCTGGCGACCGCCGTCCTCGTCTCGACATCCTGGATGGGTTCCACCCACCGGGCTGTCGCGGCGAACGCGGCGGACACATTCGCCAACACCTCACACCCGGGAGCGATTGGCGCCCCAGGGCGGCTGCAGCCCGGTCCCTGTCCGGAAACGGTGCTCCCCGACCGCGTGCAGCCGGTCGAGATTCGCGGGCCCGAAGGGCTCCTGCTCGCTGTGGAGACGGCGGAGGGCTGGTCGCCGCTCCGTCCGGCCCCCCTGAGGATCGGCCTCGTCGTCGGGCAGCCCTACCGGCTGCGGGTCGGCGGCATCCCGGGCCGCGAGGGGGAGGAGCTGTTTCCGTCGATCGTCGTGCTCGCCAAGCTCGCCACACCCGCGGGCATGGCCTGGCGGTTTCCGGTCGAGGTGGTGATCGACCGCGACGATCTCGAGACCGCCGCCGAGGGCGCACACGTCCGCCGCGTCGTGTATGCCTCGTGCGAATCGGAGCAGCCCGACCCGGTGCCGGCCGGCTGGTTCGACGTCAAGCCCGGGCATGACGCGCTCGAGGTCGCGAGCACCCTTGGCGATCCGGTCGTGGAACTGGTGCTCGGGAATCGGGTGCCGACGCTGCGAGGTGAGCCATGACGTCGCGGTCGAGCACCACCGGCATCGATGATGCGGCGGCTCCAGCCGCCGTGCGGCTGCGCTGGCTGAGGATCGTGGCGATCGCCGTGGCGGCCGTGTCGCTGGCCTCGTGCCGGGGCGTGCCCACGTCGGCGCTCGTCGGCACCGCGGCGGTGACGCAGGCGGTCGATGAGGTGGATGCGGCCGGCCCGACGATGGCCGTGGCCGAGGCGACGTGGCAGCGCGAGGTGCGGCAGGTTGCGGCCGCCACGCCGGCCCGACGCGACGCCCAGATCGTCCGCACCGGCCTGGAAGCGGCCTGCCCTCCCCTGCCCCGTCTCGGCCACCATGGCTGCCGCAGCTGCGGCACCGGCGCCGCCTGTCCGACCGGCACGTGCGCGCCCACCTGCCCGCCGCCGCCGTGCCTCGTGTGTGAACCGCCGCCGCCACCGGTGGTGGGGCCGTATCTCGTCTGCGACGGCGGCGATCACCAGCGTCCCGCGATCGCCATCGGCCCCGACCGGCTCGGGCACCTCACCGCCGGCGACACCGTGGCCCGCTACCACGCCGCCGACGAGATGCCGGAATCCGACTGCGTGCGGCTCGTCACCTCCAACTGCGCCTGCGTGTTCGCGCCGCGATTCGGCGCCGTCCGCGAGGTCACGCGTCCGCTCGAGGAGAACCAGCCCACGGGGCCGCGGGGCTACGCGGCCGACACGGCGGTGGAGCTCGAGGAGCGGCGCGAGCCCGTCTGCGGCCAGGTGCAGACGGTCGGCCTCGAGGCGGCCCGGAAGTCGCTGCCCGGGATCGCGGTGCAGGATCGGCTGGGACCGCTCGCCCTCGATCAGGGCGACACGCCGCACGAAGACGACGGCGTCGTGGGGCCGGTCGAAGACGTCGTCGAGCAGACGCCGGAGCTCGAGCGGCTCCGGCAGCGTCCGCTCGTGAAGGTGGGCTTCGACGTGCCGATCGCCTGGACATGCATCAAGGCGGCCAACGTCCTGCTGGGCGAGCAGTCGGCCCGGGTCGTGGCCGTCGATCGGGGCACGGCCACCCTCCGCTTCGAGGAGCCGGGCCGCGCCGAACTCACGCTCTGCAAGCGGGCCGGCACCGACACGGCCCGGACGGGCGAGGAGCTCGACTTCACGATCGTGATGCTCAACTCCGGCGACCGGCCGCTCGCCGGCATCGTGCTCGCCGACGCCCTGCCGACGCGGCTCGACTACGTCCCGCAGTCGGCCGCCGCCAGCGTGGAAGCCGACTTCGCCACCGAAACGGGCGACGACGGCTCGACCGTGCTCACGTGGCGGCTGAAGGAGACGCTCCGCCCCGGCGAGAGCGGCTTCGTGCGGTTCCGCGCGATCGTGAAGTAGCCGGCGTTGGCCGGAGGCTTCCCACGTGGCCGCAGGTTTTCAACCTGCGGTGAGTGCAGGCCCTCCACTCCCGTTCCGCAGGGTGAAAACCTGCTTGCAACGCGTGGCGCCGCAGCCGGCCGGAGGC
>JBBAVS010000089.1:0-16982 GCA_040397585.1 Pirellulales bacterium | reverse complement strand
GTCAGGCTGAACTCGATCTGTAGATCCTTGAAAGAACTATTCAAAGCTCAATAACCTGCACAATAACCCCCGGCGCGATTCACCGCAGGTTGAAAACCTGCGGCCACGTCAGACACCTGCGGCCACGTCAGACACCTGCGGCCACTTCAGACACCTGCGGCCACGTCAGACACCTGCCGCCACTCCAGGGCCCTGTGCCGGCCTTCCGCAAAGTGGGTGCAGGTTTTTAACCTGCACAATAACCCCCGGCGCGACTCACCGCAGGTTGAAAACCTGCGGCCACTTCAGACACCTGCGGCCACTTCAGACCAGTGGCCACTTCAAACCAGTGGCCAGTTCGCCTCACTGCACGACCGACTTGCTGCCTTCGGTCGAGCCGCCGATCGGCGCCCCCTCCGGAAGCGGCCGGCCCGCCGTCGGGATGCCGAGGCGGTGCAGTTCCTCGCGCACCTGCCGGTAGGCGGCGAAGCTGTCGGGATAGCACCAGAGCGTGATCGTGGTGTCGGGCTTCACGCCGCCGAGCACGCCGCGAAACCGCGACGGCGATCGCAGCGCCTCTGCCACCGGCTCCCCCACCGCCGCCTCCGCGGGCCGCACCACCCATTCCCGCGACCGGACCAGGATCTGGCCCCGGGCCTGATCGATCTTCGTCTCGATCACGTAGTCGAGCGCGAAGCCCTGGATCGGGCCCACCGTCTCGATCTTGGCCGACATACTCGCGATCGAGCCGGCGTGCCGCTGCGTGTTGCGTTTGGCGAGTTCGAAGAGTTCTTCGAGCGGGATGTAGGCGATCCGGTCGCCCGCGAGCCGGAAATGGATCTCCTCGCCGTTCACGGTGCGGCCGATCGGCGTCGGATAGGCGAGCACCTCGGCCGTGGATGCCTTCTGGTGGTTGAGCGCCTCGGCCTCGAGCGTGCACTTCTGGATCGACTCCTCGAGCTGCCGCCGCTTCGCGGCCCGCTCGGCCTCGGCCACCTTCGCCGCATCGGCCGCCTCCTTCCTCCGCTCCACCTCCACCTTGGCCGCCGACACCGCCGTGGCGAGCTGCAGCCGCGCGCTCGACGCCCCGTCGATCGCAGCCTGCACCATCTGCGTCTGAGCCTGCAGGTCTTCGATCTCGCTCTCCGCCGACGTCAGCGTGTGCTCCCGCTCCGCGACGTCCTTCTCGAGCGCGCCGTGGTCCGCGGCCGGCGGAGCCTGCCTGGCGGCATCGAGCGAGATCTTCTGCACCCGCGCCCCCACGACCATCACGAGGATGATGAGGATGCCGACGATGTTGGTGATGACGTCGAGGAAGGAGTCTTGCCCCGCCGTCAGATCCTCTTCCTGCCTGGGTCGTGCCATCGCGTGCTCCGCTCAGCGCCGGGGAAAGAGTCCGCCGGTGCGATCCACCGGCGGCAGGTTGCGGACCTTGTCCTTGCGCTCGCTCCGCCGCGTGTCGAGGCCGCTGTCGGCGAGCAGCTTTTCCAAGTCCTCGCGGCGGGCGACGCCGTCGGGCGTGGCCGAGAGCACGAGTTCCGGCTTCCAGTACATCCGGTCACCGGCCAGTCCCCAGCGGCCCACCGCCACGTGCACTTCGCGAACGAGCAGGTCAACCGAGTCGACCGTGTGGGTACCGATCGGAATCCGCGACTGCACGCGGCCGCCGTCGGCCAGGATGCGAAACTCGCTGGCGGCGCACTCGACCTTGATCGGCCGCGTGAGCGGCACCGGCGTCTCCATCGTGGCGAGGCTCGCCCAGTTGCTACCGCGCTTGCCGGCCAGCGACGCTGTCATGCTGGCCGAGGCGCCCGATGCCCCGGTCCCGGCCGACGCGCCGCCGCCACTCTGCGCGAGGCCAGGCATCGAGGGCCCGCTGCCGCCACCGCCACCCCCGGCTGACCCGGCGCCACCGGCGGAAGCCCCCTCGCTGCCGCCGGATGAGCCACCGCCCGATCCATCGGCGGCACCACCCGACGCCGCTGCCATGCCCGATGCACTCGCAGCACCGCCGGCCGAGGCCCCGCCCGACGCGCCCGCCGAGCCCTCACCGGCGCCGTTCGCCGCGAGGCCATCAGCGGCCGTCCCCTCGCTTCCGCCAGAGCCTCCATCGGAGCCGCCTCGGGCCAGTGAGCCGCCGCCCTCGCTCGCGCCGGCGCCGGCACCAGGACCACCGGGTCCCGGCGCACCGCCGGGGCCTGTGCCCGCGCTGCCGCCAGGGCCATCGTGAAGGCCACCGTCACCTGGGCCGCCCGATCCCCCGGCTGCCACGCCTCCGCCGCCAGGACCACCGGAGTAGAACTTCGACGGGCCCGCGTACCGGTTGCCGAGGATCGCATCGCCGCCGCCGCCGCTCGTGAGCCCGCCGTCGCCACGGTCGTCACCGGCGGCGCTGAAGCCCCGACCGGGCGGGCCGCCGGCACGGTCGCCGGCCTGCTCCTCGGTCCACTCGAACCGCGACTGATCGCCGAGCACGGTCGGGCCGCTGTTCGACACAACGCCGCCGCGGGTCGTCGCGGCCCGATACTGCGTGGCCGGCTTCGTCTTCTTCGGCGGCCGCACCTGCGCGAGCCACTCCAGCCGCCGCCGCGCCTCCTCCACCGCGCGGAGCTCCGCCTCGGCGAGGGCGGCATCACGCGGCGGATAGCTGATCGTCCAGTCCTCGTCCACGAACTGGTAGCCGAACTCGCTGCCCCACGACTGGATCGACTCGCGGGCGGCGTAATACGCCATCACGCCCGACGGCCGCACGAGGAGCAGGGGATAGGGCTGCACGTTCGGGTCGCCCGACTCACCAGGCTGCCGCGCGATGTGCTCGCGGGCGGCCCGCAGGGCGCTGGCCAGCGGATTGCCCGGCCCCGGCGGCCCCTCGAAATCGGCGGGGCCGAACCGGATTCCTTCCGGCTGCAGAAACACACCGTCGATGCAGCACTCGATGTACAGCGGCCGGCGGTGCGTGCCATTGGCGCCCTCGTAGGGCACCACCGCATAGGCCGGCGGCTTGTCGGCCAGCCGCTCCTTCGCCTCGTCGTAGGCCTTGCGGGCTTCGGCGAGCTTCCGCTCGAGCTCGAGAATCGTGCGGTCGTTTGCCGTGGCGGCCTCGCTCTCCAGCGCCTCGACGATGCGTGCCAGCGCGTCGAGCTCGTCGGCAAGCTGCCGGGCGTTCTCCTCCGTCCCCGCCAGCTGCATCCGGGCCTTGGCCAGATCCTCGGCCGTGCGATCCCGCATCGTCTTCACATGGTCGATCCGCCAGCCGAGTTCCTCGCGGGCCAGCTCCAGCTCCTGCCGCGCCGCATCGGCGGCCGCGGCGGCGGCGGCCCGCGCCTGCTCGGCGGCCGCGATCCCCGCCTGCTTCGCCGAGCGGCTGAAGATCACCAGCACGACGAGCAGCGACCCCATCGTGCAGAGGAGCACGGCGAGGAAGGGAAACAGGGAGATTGTCGGGCCCGACTGGGCACGGGCTCGGCTCATGCGGCCTTTCCGGTGCGGCGGAGGGCGTGGGCGTCGCGGCCCTGATCGGCGGCGCGGGCGGCGAGCAGCTGGACCGCGGCGGCCAGCGTGGTGAGCGTCTCCTCGAAGCGGCCCGTGGACGACAGCGTGGCGAGGTTGGCATCGAGCGACTGCTCGAGCGCGGTGATGTCGCGGGTGGCCTCGACCACGCCGGCGATGACGGCCGTCTGCCGCTCGATCGACTCGTGCCGGGCCTCGAGCCCGCGCACCGCCTCCGCGAGCGAGGCCGCCGCCGTCACCCAGCGATCCTCGCGGCGGGCGGCGAGCTCGTCCTGCGTGCGGGCGAACGACTCCGCCCACGCCCCCAGGCTCTTGTCGAGCGCGGCAGTCAGCGACGCCTGGAGCGTGCCGCCGCTCTCGTCGAGCAGCTGACGGACGCCCGCCGCCGCGGTCCGCTCCAGCGACGCCCAGGCCTGCTCCTGCGCCTCGAGCAGCCGGGCCGTGCCGCGGCCGAGCGTCTCGCCGAGCCGGGCCACGGCCAGCGCCGTGCCGTCCCCGCCGCCGAGCGTCTGGAACCGGCCGGCGAGCGCCGCCCACGCGGCCTCGTCCACCTCGCCGAGCAGCGCCTGCTCATACCGGTCGATGACGAACTGCAGGAACATGAGAACCATCGAGAGCGCAAGGGCCGTCGCGGTCGTGTCGAACGCCGTGCCCAGGCCGGCCACCACGCCTGAGATGTTGTCGAGCTGCGTCGGCGACAGGCAGGCGATCGCCTCGGTGATGCCGATCACCGTGCCGAGAAAGCCCATGATCGGAATCGCCCAGATCACGAACCGGACGAGGCCGTAGCCCTGCGAGGCACGCGACGCGTCGAGATCCGAGAGATACTTGAGATGGTTCTCGAGGTCGTCGGCGGAGCCGGTGCGGACCACGAAGTCGAGCGCCTCGCGGAGTCGCCGCGGGAGATAGCCCGATGCCCCCGCGGGAATGGAGGCGACCACGGCCCGCGCCTCGGCGGGATCCACGCCCCCGTCCGCCACCGGCTCGAGCAACGGCTCGCCGACGCGGCGCCGCTGGCGGACCAAGGTGCCGGCATGCAGCGCCAGGAAGGCGATCCCCACGCAGAACATCGCCGTCTCGACATATTCGACCCAGTGGCCGGCGAGGTAGCGGATCACCAGCGTGTTGGTGACCACGCCGCCGTGGATCAGCGCGAAGAAGGCGAACGACATCGCGCCGCCCCAGAGGAGGGGCGACCGCATCAGCTGGGTGGAGATGGCGTTGAGCTTCGACACCGGAGAACTCCCGAGGCGGTTCAGGCAAGGCAGCGCGGCAGCGGCAGCGCCGCCCATTCGATCCTTTCCATCGTCATGCCTTGCCCAGGCGATTGAACCGAAACATCTTTCTGCGCGGAACGCCAGTGCCGCCGGCAACCGGGGCAGGGAGGGCAGGCGGCAGAGCCTGGCGAACGGCCCACGCAGTGGCCTTGCTCGACCGCCGAGAGCCCCCTACCTTCCCGTCCCTGTCCAGTTGCACCGGAGAACGCGCCGTGAGCGCCATCCCGTCTCAGCCCGCCCCGGTCCATCGGCTGGCAAACGCCTGGCCGCTGGTGCTCGTGGCCGCGGCGATCCTCCTCGGCTCGCGGGAGCTCGCCGCCCAGCGGGCCGGCAGGCCGATCCCCGAGGCCGCAGGCCTCTGGATCTCCGACACCCCCGTGGACGACGCCCGCCGACTCCTCGTGGTGGTCGATTCCGCCACACGACATGCCGCCGTCTACCACCTCGACAACGCCACCGGCTCCCTGCAGCTCAAGAGTTCCCGCGACCTCACCTGGGATCTGCTGGTGGACGATTTCAACGCCCAGGAGCCCCGCCCGGCGGCGCTCAAGCGGCTGATCCAGGCCGGCGCACCGACGGCCGGGGACGGCGGGAGCCGCTGACCCCGGCACCGCGGCGGCCGGCAGGCTCTGCCGGCGATGACGCCTGCACCGCCCGTGGCGGTTGGGGGTAGAATGCGCGTGCGGTTTCGTCGAAACACGAAGTGGGCTCGTGGGTCGAGCCCGGCCCCGCGGGAAGCACGGCAGCCATGGCTGGAAAGTTCCTGTCGCTCGAGGAAGCGGCGCGCCACCTCGGCGTGACGATCGACGACATCAATCGCCTCGTCGACCGCAAGAAGCTGTTTCCAATGCGCGACGGCGCCACCGTGAAGTTTCGGCTCGACGACATCGAGCGGGTGGCGGCCGAGACGGCCGACGACGCAGCAACCGACGGCAGCGGCCTCGCGCTCGATCTCGACCTGTCGTCGCCTGGGCTCGGGGGCGGCTCCGCGGCGGGCAGCGGGCTCGACGACCTCGTGATCGACGACGCCCCGGAGGAGACCGGGTCGATCTTCGGCGACACCACGAGCGGGGCGCCCTCGCGGACCATCGTTCAGCCCAAGGACGACGACCTCGTGATCGGCGACGCGGGCAGCGCCCTGGCGAGTTCCGACCTCGAACTCGACTCGATCATCGAAGCCTCGTCGCCGGCCCTGGGCACGGGGGATGCACCGAGCGGCACCGACTCCAACGTGGTCGGCGGCTCGGGGACGCTGGCGATCGACCTCGGCTCGGGGTCGATCGGCGGCCTGTCCGGCCCCGCCGCCGCGGCGCTCTCCGGCGCCATCGGAGAGAGCGGCCTGTCGCTCGAAGGCGACGTCGCCGGCTCCGGCGTGAACCTCGGGGGCTCGGGCCTCGACCTCGGCGGCTCGGGAATCGCGCTGGGCTCGGGCATCGGGATCGGCTCGGGGGCCGGCTCCGGCGTCGGTTCGGGAGTCGGCTCCGGCGTGGACGACGTGGGCGGCCTCGGCGGCGACGCCTTCGAACTCGGCGACGCCACCACCGACGACGAGAGCGCGTCGGTCGTGATCTCGACCGAAGACTCGGGCGATTCCAGCTTCTTCGGCACGGTCTCCGAAGACTCGGGATCGGTGTCGCTGGAAGACTCGGCCGCGGCTGCGGCGCTCGTCGCCGGCGACGACTTCCTCGACGGGTCCGCGGGCCCCCCGTTCAGCATGCTGCAGATCGTGGGCCTCATCTGCTGTACGCTCTTCCTGCTGACCGCGGCCCTGGTGATGATCGACCTGGTCTGGTCGATCCGGGCGCCGGCGGGTGTGCCGATTTCGAGCCCGCTGCTCAAGGCCCTCACCGATCTGTTCTCGTGGCGGTAGTGGGTCCGGCGGTCAGACCCCGCCAGCCTGCTACAATTCGGCGTCCCTCCCGCCGTCGGAGCCCGCCGAGTGCGCCGTGCCGTTCGCCCGCCTGTCGTTGCCATGGCGTCACCTGTCGCCCGCGGCCTGATGCTGGCCGCGGCCGTGGCAGCGTCGGGCTGTGAACCGGCCACGGCGATCCGGCCGGGCGACATCCGCACCTACACGATCGCCAAGGACGCGGAGCCGGCCGCAGCCCCCGCCACTGCACCCGTGAGCCCGACCCCGCCGCCGGTCGCTGCCGCGACCCGCGATGCGGCGGTCCGCTACGAGGTGCCCGAGGGCTGGAGCGACGGCGGTGGCTCCGGGATGCGGCTGGCCACGCTCTTCATCGGCGCCCCGGCCGAGAAGCGGGAGGTGACGATCATCCCGGCATCCGGCACGCTCGAGAGCAACGTCGAACGCTGGCAGGGGCAGCTCGATGCCGACGCGGATGCCGGCACGCTCGCGACCATGGCCCGCGAGGCGATCGCGGCCGCCGAATCGATCGACGTCGCCGGCACCGCCGCGAAGCTGGTGCTCCTCCGCGACGCGGCGGCGACCTCCGGGGCCGACGGGCAGGCGATTCTCGCCGCGGTGATTCCCCTCGACGACACGCGGTCGCTGTTCGTGAAGTTCAAGGGCGACGCGGCCGTCGCGGCCCGCGAGCGGGAGCGATTCGCGGGGTTCGTGTCGTCGATCCGCTGGCAGGAGTAGCATTTCGCCGTGGCCACAGGAAGCCCCGCCTTCGATCTCGACACCCCCGTCCCGCGGGCCGGGGCCGGCGGTCTCGCGTGGCAGCTGCTGCGGGCCGCGGGGTCGCTCAAGATCACGGTGGTGATGTTCCTCGCCGCCACGTTCCTCCTGCTCGTGGGCACGCTCGCCCAGGACGAGAAGAACCTCCCCGAGGTGAAGGCCGAATACTTCAACAGCTGGCTCGCCCGGGTGCCGTTCGCCGACTTCCTGCCGGTGACGGTGTTCGGCGAGACCCACGTGCCCGGCTGGTTCCCCTTTCCGGGTGGCGCCACGATCGGCTTGGTCATGCTCGTCAACCTGATCGCGGCGAAGGTCACGCGATTCCACGTGGCCGCCCACGGCAAGCGGCTCCTCTGGGGCACGATCGTCTCGCTCCTCGGCGGCCTCGTGACCGCGGGGGTGATCCTCACCGGCCATCGCACCGACGGCCTCCAGGGCCGGCCGCCAGTGGACTACGAGACCGTCTGGCGGATGGTGCAGCTCGGCGGCGCGGTGCTCGCGGGGGCGTTGGGCACGGCTGCGTGGCTGGCCCGGAGGCGGCTGGTGGCGGGCACGCTCTGGGCGGCGGCGGCGACCGTCGGCACGCTCGTGGTGCTGACGATCGCCGGCGGCGAGTCGTGGCGGATGAACGATCCGGGGCTGCGGATCATGTGGCAGCTGATCCAGTCGAGCGTGGCCGCGGTGGTGCTGCTGGCGGGGCTGGTGATGGTGTTCGGCGTCCGCGGGGGCAACGTGCTGATCCACGTGGCGGTGGGCCTCTTGATGGTCGGGCAGTTCCTGTTCGGCGACCGCCAGATCGAGGAGCGGATCTCGCTCGTGGAGGGCCAGACGACGAGCGTTGCCTACCGCACCGACGAGACCGAACTGGCCGTGATCGACCCGAGCGATCCGGCCGCCGACCACGTGACCGCGATCTCGGGGCGGCTGCTGGCCGCCCGGGCCGGCGGCGCGGCGCTCGCGGTCGATGGGCTGCCGTTCGACATCCGCGTCGTGAAATGGTTCCCCAACTCCAGCGTGATCCGCGTGGGGCCGGTGGCGCCGAATCCCGCCACCACGGGCCTCGGCCGGCAGTGGCTCGCCGACGGCCGGCCGCCCGAGGGGGGCGCCTCGTCGCGGTCCAACATCGCCTCGGCCTACGTGCAGCTCCTCGAGCGCGGCACCGGCCGCGACCTCGGCACCTACCTCGTCTCGCAGTTCCTCAACGACCAGGCCCGGATCTTCATGGGGGGCGGGGGCGACGAGTGCGACACCGTCGAGGCGGGCGGCAAGCCATGGCGGCTGGCCCTGCGGTTTCGCCGCGCGGAGAAGCCCTACAGCGTGACCCTCGACGACGTCCGCCGGATCGACTACTCCGCCAGCACGACCCCGCGCGACTACTCGTCGTACGTCACCTTCACCGACCGGGCCACGAAGGCCGAGCAGAAGGGCCGCATCTGGATGAACAACCCCGTCCGCTACCGGGGCGAGACCTTCTATCAGAGCCAGTATTCGCAGGTCGATCTCGGCGCCGGACGCACCGGCGAGATGACGGGCCTGCAGGTGGTCGAGAACGCGGGCTGGCTGGTCCCCTACGTCGCCTGCGTGCTCGCCTTCTGGGGCATGCTCGCCCACTTCGGCCTCACGTTCGTGCGGTTCGCCGATCGCCACGAACGATCGGCGGCGACCGCTCGGACTCCGGCCCGCGGCGGCTGGCTCGCGCCGGCGCTTGGCCTCGCGCTGGTGGCCGCGGCCGTGGCCCCGCGGCTCAGCGAGCGGCCGACGGCCGCCGGCAGCTTCGACTGGCGGGCGGCGGGGGCGCTTCCCGTGATGCACGAAGGCCGCGTGAAGCCGCTCGACACCGTGGCCCGCAACACGCTGCAGCTGCTCGGCAACCGCACGAGCGTGAAGCTGCCCGACGACGTGCCGCAGGGTCCGCGGGGGAGCGTGTCGGCCACGCAGTGGCTGCTCTCCCTGATGGCCGGCAGCGACTGGGTGGCCGCCGCGCCCGTGTTCCGGATCGACGCCTTCGAGGTGCTCGACCTGTTCGACATCACCCGCCGGCAGGGGCATCGCTACTCGGCGGCGGAGCTGGAGAAGGGAAGGGAACCGCTGCGGAAGCAGCTCGAGCCGGTGCGGGCAACGCCGCCCGAGCAGCGGTCGTTCGTGCAGAAGAAGCTGCTCGAACTCGAGCAGAAGCTGATGGCCTACGACCTCGTCCGCTTCGCCTACGACACGCCGGCG
The DNA here is from genome assembly GCA_040397585.1 of Pirellulales bacterium. Classification (GTDB taxonomy): domain Bacteria; phylum Planctomycetota; class Planctomycetia; order Pirellulales; family UBA1268; genus QWPN01. The sequence goes on along the minus strand of JBBAVS010000089.1, from coordinate 7,352 downwards.
ATGCCGAAGCCGAGCGGGGAAGGGGAGGAGGCCCGCCGCGAGCTCTTCGAGCAGGTCCGCCGGCTCGTGCAGGGCGCGAGGATGATCACCGACAACCATCCCCCGGCCGCGATCCCGCCCGTCGACACGCCGCCGGCCGACGGGAGCGGAGGCCCGGCCGCAGCGTGGCAGGCGCTCTATCCCGCCGTGGTCACGGCGCTCGTGGGCCGCGTGCTCGACGGCCGCGAGGGGCAGCCGGCCTTCAAGCTCAATCCTGCGATCCTCCCGTTCACCGACCTGCTCGCCAAGGTCGATGGGCCGGCGGCGGAGTTCAACTCGGCCGTCACGGCCTACCGCCGCGCCATCGCCGACCTGCCCGCCGTGCGCGAGTCGGCGGGCAAGGCCGCGTTCGAGTCCTGGCTCAACGCCTTCAATCCGACCGACACCGCGAAGTGGCTCTATGTGTTCGCCACCGTGCTCTGCTTCGCGAGCTTCCTCGTCGGGCAGACGCGGCTCAACCGGTTCATCTGGTGGATGCTCGTCGGCACGCTCGTGCTCCACACCTTCGCGCTGGCCGCGCGGATCTGGCTCACCGGCCGGCCGCCGGTGGTCAACCTCTACTCCTCGGCCGTGTTCATCGGCTGGGCCTGCGTGCTGGCCGGACTGGGGCTCGAATCGCTTTATCGGCTGGGCATCGGCAACCTCGTCGCCGCCCTCAGCGGCGGCCTCACGCTGATGGTGGCCTACGGGCTCGATTCGGGCGACACGATGCACGTGCTCCAGGCGGTGCTCGACACGCAGTTCTGGCTTTCCACGCACGTGGTCACGGTCACGCTCGGCTACGGCGCCACGTTCCTTGCCGGCCTGCTCGGCACCTGCTCGATCGTGCAGGCGCTCTGGGCGCGGCTGGCGGGCCACGCGGCCGTGCACCAAGGCGACCGCGAGATCCAGGATCGCCTCTACCGGATGACCTACGGCGTGGTCTGCTTCGCGCTCTTCTTCAGTTTCATCGGCACGGTGCTCGGCGGCCTCTGGGCCGACGACTCCTGGGGTCGGTTCTGGGGCTGGGATCCCAAGGAGAACGGCGCCCTGATGATCGTGCTCTGGAATGCCGCCGTGCTCCATGCCCGCTGGGATCGCTGGATCGGGCCCCGCGGCTTCGCGCTGTTTACGATCGGCGGCAACATCGTCACGGCCTGGAGCTGGTTCGGCACCAACCAGCTCGGCATCGGGCTGCACAGCTACGGCTTCACCAGCGGCGTGCTGCTCCTGCTCGCCGGCTATGTGGCCAGCCAGCTGCTCCTGATCGCCGCCGGCCTGCTGTTCACCGGGCCGGTCACGGCACCGGCCGCCAACGGCCGCCGCTGAATCGGCGAACGACGACCGCGGCCGCATCGGCCTCCACGGCCAGCGCCCCGGTGCGGCCCGTTTGGAGCACCGCGGCGCCGCCGGACGCCGTCGCGTAGGCCTCGCGCACCACCGGCCACGACCGCCCCTCGGCGCCGCTCACGAGCACGACCGCCGGCTCCGTGGCGGCGGCCACGTCGGGGGGCAGGCTCGTGATGCTGCCGTGATGCGGGGCGACGAGCACGTCGCAGCGGTCGGGGTCGGCGGCCACGAAGCGGCCGAGCGCCCGGCCCTCGAGATCGCCCGTGAGCAGCCAGCGGCGGCCGGCCGCCTCGACGGCCATCACGAGGCTCGCCTCGTTGTCGGTGCCGTCGCCGCCCGCGCCCGCCGCCGGATGGAGCACCCGCACGCGGCACTGCCGATCGACGGCGAACGAGTCGCCGGCTCGCACGACCCGCAGAGAGATGCCGCGGTCGCGGATGGCCGCGAGCACCGCCCGGGCGGCCGGCGCGGGACTGGCCAGCAGCGGCTCCGTGACCACCACCTCCCCGACGGCAAACCGCTCGAGCAGCTCGGGTACGGCATTGAAGTGATCGACGTCGGCGTGGGAGATCACGAGATGGTGAATCGTCCGCGTCCGCTCGCTCCAGAGCACGGCCGCCAGCGACCGGCAGGCCGCCGCCGGCGCTCCGAGCCGCCCGGCGTCGAACACGAGGGTGCGGCCGGTCGACGTGGTGAACACGATGCCGCAGCCATGCCCCATGGCCGCCACCACGCCGCGCAGGCCGGCGGGGCGGGCGGCCATCGCGCCCCCAAGGCCCTCCGCCACGAGCCCGATCGCGATCCAGGCCCCCGCGACCACCGCCCAGGTGCGCACCCGCCGCAGGGCTTCCGGACGAAACCAGACGAGCGCCGCCGTGAGCACCGCATACCAGCCGGCCACCCACCAGTCCGGCGGCCCGACCACCCAGCAATGGCCACCGGGCACCCGCGCCGACCAGTGCACCACGGCCGAGATGGAGGCCAGCATGCCGTCGCACACGGCGCCGCACCACGAGGCGAGCGTGGTCGAGACGACCGAGAGCCCGAGGCAGAGGAAGCCCCATGCCATCGCCAGGGCCACGAGCGGCGCGACGATCACGTTGACGACGAGGCCCACGGGGCTCACGACATGAAAGCGGGCAGCGACCAGCGGCAGCGTGACGATCCAGACCGCGGCCCCGGCGGCGAAGCCTGCCCAGCACTGCCAGGCGATCGACCGAGCGAGGCGTTCAGCCGGCGACCGGCTGCGGTCGATCAGCCGGTCGATCGGATCGTCGGAGGTCTGCCTGCCCGGCAAAGCGGCGGCGATGCCGACGAGCACGGCGGTCGAGAGGAACGAGAGCTGCGCGCCGGCACCGAGCACGTCAGCCGGCCGCAGGGCGAGCACCACGATCGCCGCCACGGCCAGGGCGTTGATCGCGGGTGACTTCCGGCCGGCGGCGGCGGCGAGGCACGAGAGCCAGACGAGCAGCGTGGCCCGAAGCACGGGCGTCTCGGCCCGCACCAGGAGCATATAGAGCCCCGTCACCACGGCGACGGCGACGAGGGCCGCGTTGCGGGGCACCACGGCGAGCCGGAGCAGCTTGAAGAGCGCCAGCGCCAGCAGGCCCACATGGAGCCCCGAAATGGAAAGAATGTGGATCGTGCCCGTGGCGAGGAAGTCGTCGGCCTCGTCGCGGGGCAGCGACTCGCGGCTGCCGAGGAGCAGCGCCGCGGCGAGCGGCGCCCGGGCGGGGGCGAGGTGGCTGTCGAGCACGGCCAGGCCGCGGGTCCGCAGGCCCTCGATCCACCTGCCGACGGCGAGCGGGCCGGCCGGCTTCATCACCCGGATGCCGCGGGCCGACGCCACTCTCACGATCGACAGGCAGCGGTGCGCCCGGGCGCGGGCCCGGAAGTCGAACTCGCCCGGGTTGAGGGCAGGGGAGGGCCGCAGCCCGCGGCCGAGGATGCGGACGCGGTCGCCGACGCCGAGCGGCGGCGGGCTCCCGTCCACGATCACCGCCGCCCGGCCCGTTGCCGGCTGCCACCGACTCCCGACCCGACGCGCCTCGACACGCACCACGCACTCGCTCGATGGCCCGATCGCCGCAGCCCGCCGTGGATCCCCGCTGGCCAGCAGTTCGCGAAACGCCTGCTCGATGCTCCCTCGAATCGCCACCGGAGCGGGCGATTCCGTGAGCTGCCAGGCGAGGTCGTCGCGACGAAAGAGGTCGAACCGCGCCTCCGCCCAGGCGGCACCGCACGCGGCGATCGCCAGGCCAAGCGAGACGACGGCCACACGGCCACGCCCCAGCCACGAGGCAAGTCCCCAGGCGACAAGCGCCGCAACCGCCGCGCCCCAGCAGGCCACCGCCAGACTCTCGCCGGGCCAGATGTCCACGAGCCGAATCAATCCGCACCCGCCGGCCAGGCAGGCTGCGGCCACAACAGACGGCCGGGCCGGCAGCGGCTCCTCCCGCCGCTGCCTGGCCAACCAGCCGACCGCCTCCCGGAGGGGAGAAACCCGGGCCCAGGACCCGGCCGAAACCGTCCGCATCATTCCCACTTGTTGCATCCTCACTTCCAAAACCGTCGTCGCAGGGATGGCCGTCAGTGCCTGCACGTGGCCACAGGTTTTCAACCTGCGGGGCCCTACTCTGTAAGGCGAGCGCCGGGGCCGGCAGGGGCAATCGAGGCATCGGCCGCAGGGCCGATGCGGGTTGGCGAGCCCCACGGTATTCTGGTGCGATGTGGGGGAGGAGCGGTCTTCCCGCCGCCCTCATTCCCAGCCAGAGAGAGTCGCCGATGCCCGAATCTCACGTCGCCCGTGCTGCCATCGCCGCCGTGCTGTTCATGCTCGCGCCGCTGACGGCCCGGGCCGAAGCGCCGGCCGACGTGCCGCTCGAGCCGATCTTCAACGGTCGCGACCTGGCCGGCTGGACGCCCTCCGCCGAAACGTTTTGGCGGGTCGAGAACGGCGTGCTGATCGGCGAGAACGACGTCGCTCAGACCGGCTCCATGCTCCACACCGACCGCGCCTACGGCGACGTCGTCGTCGAGGCCGATTGCCGCTTCTCCGGCGAGATCGACAGCGGCATCATGCTGCGGAAGCCGGAACTCCAGGTTCAGATCGGCGTGTCGCGCAGCCTCAAGCGCGACATGACCTGCTCCTTCTACAATGGAAAGTATCCCGAGGAGGCCCGGGCCACGAGGGCCGCGGAGCTCCTCAAGCCAGACGACTGGAATCGCATCCGCGTCGAGGCCAAGGGCGACACCTTCACCGTCTGGCTCAACGGCGAGCAGGTGTCGCGCTACACGAATCCGAAATACGCTGAACCCGCGCCGATCGGCCTGCAGATCCACAAGGGACTGCCGATGAAGGTCGAGTTCAAGAACATTCGCGCCCGCGCCCTCTGAACCACGCCCTTCTCAGGAACCTTTCCCCATGCCGAAGCACATCCGTCTCGATCCCTCTCGTCGCGAGTTCGTCGAGCAGGCGCTGGCCATGGCCGGCATCGCCCTCTCGGGGGCGACCGTCCGCGCGGCGGACGCACCCGCCGCGGGCCCCACGACGACGCCAACCCAGAAGGTGCGAGTCGCCGTGATCGGCTGCAACGGCCAGGGAGGCGGCCATATCCGCGAATGGCTCGACCTGCCCGAGGTTGAACTGGTCGCGATCTCCGACTGCGATCCGAACGCCTACGAGGCGCAGATGAGGCGGCTGGAAAAGGGCGACTCCGAGCATGCCGCCGTCCGCGGCACCAAACCGGAGTACATCAAGGACTTCCGGGCGCTCCTCGACCGCAAGGACATCGACGCGGTTTCGATCGCGACGCCCAACCACTGGCATGCCCTGATGGCCGTGTGGGCGATGCAGGCGGGCAAGGACGTCTACGTCGAGAAGCCCTGCAGCCATAACGTGGAGGAGGGCCGGGTGATGACGCAGTGGGCCCGAAAGCTTGGCCGCATGTGCCAGATGGGCGTGCAGAGCCGGAGCATGTCGGGCACCCGGAAGATGATGGAGTTCGTGAAGTCGGGAAAGATCGGGACCATCAAGGCGGCCCACGCGATCTGCTTCCGGCTGCGGGACAGCATCGGCCTCGTAAACACGCCGGCCCCGATCCCACCGGGCCTCGACTTCGACCTCTGGGCCGGCCCCGCACCGAAGGAGATCCCGGTCCGCAAGCGGCTGCACTACGACTGGCACTGGAACCACGTCACCGGCAACGGCGACCTCGGCAACCAGAATCCACACGAACTCGACAAGTGCCGCTGGGCGATCGGCAAGCAGGAGTTGCCAAAGCGGGTGGTGAGCCTCGGCGGCCGGCTCGGCTACGTGGACAACGGCGACGTGGCCAACAGCCAGGTGACGATCTTCCAGTGGGACGACGCGGTGCTGATCTCCGACGTCCGCGGCCTGCCGGTGAAGACGCCGGTCACGTTCGGCCTGAAGGTCGCGAACCCGTTGGAAAAGGCCTCGGCCGTGATCTACGGCACCGAGGGCTTCGTGGTCTCCCCGAACTACACCTCGGGCGTGGCCTTCGACTACGACGGCCACGAACTCGGGCAATGGGATGGCGGGCAATACCGGCAGCACTTTGCCAACTTCGTGAAGGCGATCCGCAGCCGGCGGCACGAGGATCTCCACCTCGACATCGAGGACGGCCACCTCTCGAGCGCCCTGGCCCATCTCGGCAACGTCTCGTGGGCGCTCGGCGCGCCGGTGCCGATCGACGCCCGGCCGACGCTCGCGGGCGACGATCCGCACGTCAAGGCGTCGCTCGATACCTTCCGGACGTACCTGCAGGACAACGCCGTGGACGTGTCGAAGACGCGGCTCTCGCTGGGCCGCGAACTCACGATCGACCCCACGACCGAGAAGTCGTCGGACGCCGAGGCGAACCGCCTGTTCACCCGCGACTACCGCAAGGGCTACGAGCTGCCGCGGGTGTGAGCCGCGTCACCCGTGATGCTCGCATCCGTCCCCATCGCTTACGCGATCAGGCTGCTCCAGGAAGCGTAACCGCGTAAGCGGTACGATATCCGATCCAGAAAGCGTAACCGCGTAAGCGGTACGATTGAATCTCACGTGTGAGCCGTCTGCGCCGCGAGCGCCGGCGCCACAACGTCGGCGAATCCGGCGGCCTCGAGGTCGGCGCGGATCGCGGCCACGTCAGCGGCGCCGACCGGCTGGAGCGGCAGCCTGACGGTGCCTGAGTCGATGCCCTTGATCGCCATCACGGCCTTCGACGCCCGCAGGTAGCCGTGGCGGGCGAGCACGTCCACGAGCCGCACGATCGCCAGCTGCGCCGCCCGGGCCCGCGGCATGTCGCCCGCCTCGAAGGCCGCGATCACCTCGCGGGCGCGGGGAGCAGCGAAGTTGTAGGTGCTGCCGATCCCGCCGGCGGCCCCGAGCACGAGGCCGGCCGTGAGGGCCTCGTCGCAGCCCCAGTAGGCGTGAAACCGGCCCCCGGCGGCCGCCACGCAGCGTTCAAACTCGACGATGTCGGGGGAGGAGTGCTTCACGCCCGCGAGCGTGGGAATGAGGTCGGCATGCCGCTCGAGCAGCGCGCTCGGTCGCAGCGTGACGCCGGTGAGCTGGGAGATGTCGTAGTAGTAGAAGGGCGTGGCCGGCGCCGCGGCGGCGATGTCGGCAAGGGAGGCCGCCAGGTCGGCGAGCGTCGCCGGCTTGAAGTAGGACGGCGCCATCGCGGAGATCGCCGCCACGCCGAGGCCGTCGGCATGGGCGGCGAGGGTCACCGCGTCGGCGATCGCCGAGGCCCCCACGTGCACCATCAGCCTGAGGCCGTGCGTGCGGGCCGGCTCGACCCAGGCCTCGGCCAGGGCCATCCGCTCGGCCACGGTGAGCGATAGCGATTCGCCCGTCGTGCCGCCGACGAACACCCCGTCCACGCCGCTCGCTGCCAGGTGGGCCGCCAGGCGGGGAATCGGCTCGGGTGTGAGCCTGCCGGCGGTGTCGAAGGGCGTGTAGGTGGCGGCGATGA
>JBBAVS010000088.1:9534-17009 GCA_040397585.1 Pirellulales bacterium | reverse complement strand
CTCGACTCGAGCAGGCCCATACCGGTGATTTACAGAAGAGACGTTACACCAACTCCACGAGGACGCGGTCGGAGCCGCTGCTCAAGGTTGTGCGCATCGCAGCCAGCGTATCGGCGTGAACGAGCGAGCCACGCGAGAATGCGCCGGGGGGCGTCTCGAGTGAAGGATAGCCCGGCCAATGGCACTTCCGCCAACATTCCCGAGCTGGTGAGCGGCCCGTGCGCCTCGTGCGCCGCGTGCTTGCGTCTCCTGGGCCCCAAAAGCGCGAGCGGGGCTTGTCTTGTGAATCGCAGCAGTCGCTGGGCGACTGCCCGCCGACCGAATGCCCACCGGTCGCGTCCTCGCCGTGCTTGCCAATGTTCCCTTTTCGCCAGCGACGTGACGGCTTTCCGGAGCCGGTGATTCGGGGCAAACACCCCGTGGTACTGGTGCCGGTGCTTCCGCGGTGGCGGCGGATCATGGAGAGCCGCTCCAGCGCGAAGAGCGGCCGGGCGCAGTACCGCAGGAGGTGCTCCAGACTCTGAGAGTAGCTCGGCACGTCAAGATCGATGAGCGCGATCCGCACAGCTTCCACCGTACCGTCGCCATGCCCAGAGTTCGATTCGCACTGGAACATGCGGGCCATGGTCTTTTTCGTCCCCCATGTCACTCAGAGCAACCCTTCCTCCATTCGCATGGGTCATGATCACGGATGGGCTGCCAAACTCGGCGGACGATACGTCCAAAGCCGGTGATTCCAATTCGTCACGTCATAACTCAGTACCTTCCAGAAAGGGCTGACTCGCTCCCTGCGCCAGGATATTCATGGTCGTCACGCGTGCGATTTCGCTGAGCGCCTCGTGGGTCAGGAACGCTTGGTGCGCGGTGATGAGGACATTGGGAAAAACGAGCAAGTGTGATAACTCGTCGTCGAGCAAGACCTGTCCGGAGAGGTCTTGGAAGAAGATGCCTTCTTCTTCCTCATACACATCCAATGCCACACCCCCAATATGGCCTGATTTCAACGCCGCGATGAGCGCGGTGGTGTCGATCAGCTTACCGCGGCTGGTATTGACAATGAATACGCCGGGCTTCGCACGCGCAAGCGTTTTGGAGTTGAGGAGATGGAGCGTGTCCGGTACGAGTGGTACGTGCAGCGAAAGTATGTCGCTCGCCGCCAACAGCCTGTCGAAGTCGGTGTATTGAATGCCGTTATCTGCGGCCCACTTGGTCTCGGGGAACGGATCATACGCCATGACGTTGGCGTCAAAACCGCGAAAAATCTGGGCAGCGATCCGTCCAATTTTGCCTGTGCCGACGATCCCAACGGTCTTGCCATGGATGTCGAAGCCCACCAGTCCATTGAGCGAAAAGTTTAATTCACGGACACGGTTGTAAGCGCGATGGATCTTGCGATTGAGCGTGAGCAGTAGCCCGACGGCATGTTCGGCAACCGCGTAAGGCGAATAGGCCGGTACTCGCACAACGGCTATGCCCAGCTCACGGGCAGCCGTGAGATCGATATTGTTGTGGCCTGCACAACGCAGGGCAATGAGTCGCACATCAAGTGCCGCCAGGGCCTCCAAGCATGCCCGGTCGACGTGATCGTTGACAAAAACGCACACCACCTGCGCGCCTTTTGCCGTGAGTGCCGTCTCGGAACTGAGTCGGAATTCGTGGAAATGCCACGCGATGTCGTGCGACGGCGCGGCACGCGAAAGGTAGTCTCGATCGTAGGGCTTCGAATCATAGACGGCGACTTCAATCATGGTTCGTTCTTCCATACGGATCGTATCCATTCATCGGAAGGCCAAAAGGCTGTTGGTCGCATGCGATCGGAAATGGCGTGTTTGGCGACGGGCAGCACGACCACCGACCGCGAACCTGACAGTGCCACACCATCGCGATCAACCACGTCTCGCTGAGGGATGAGAGCACAGGCGGATTGACTAGCAGGCTAAGGAAAACTCGCCTTCACAGCCGGAGAGAGGGCGCTAAACTGCGGCCGTTGGCCTCGTGCTGTTGAGGCTCGCCAGCCACGGAGGGAAGTATGGCTCTTGGGAAACGAAAACGGGAGCGGCAACTGGAGGCCTTCGTCTCGGCCTCTGACCTGCCGCAGTCTCCAGGGCACCCGTTCTACACGGCGTTGAACCCGGCTCCTGGCCGAAAACGACTTCGACTCCGTTGTCGAGGCTCTGTGCGCCCCGTTTTACGCGGGAGTTACGGGCCGTCCTTCGATTCCGCCGGGCGTCTTCTTTCGGATGACGTTCGTGGGGTACTTCGAGGGCCTGCCGTCGCACCGCAGCATCGCGTGGCGGTGTGCCGACAAGTGACCAAGCGGCATCTGATGAAGGTCGCGGCGAGGAACCTCTCGACGATCATGCGCGCGATCTGCGGAATCGGTTCGCCAAGGGCTCTGCAGGGGCTCCGCGCGATTCTGCAACTTGCCTGGACTCACTTCGGCCGGCTCATGTCGGCGCTGGAACACCTATTGGGCCGCGCGATCGGTGACGGGAACGCCGCCGGCCAATCGACCCTGGCGGCCTGATCGTTCTCGCACCTTCGCAAAAACTCACTTTGTCCACGGCCTGGTAGGGATAGCCCAGCCAATGGCACTTCCGCCGCCATTCCCGAGCTGGTGAGCCGCGTGCGCCGCGTGCTTGCGTCTCCCGGGCCCTAAAAGCGATTCCCGGAACGCCTGCCTTCCCTCCCGGAGTGGCGTTTCTTCGGCGTCGGCGCGGCGTTTCTCCGAGTCCGGCCGCCAGGCGGCTTCGTTTCCGCCTCGAGTCCGGCATGGCTCAGAGGCTGTGGATGTCGATCGCCGGCAGTTCGTCGGGTGACGCTTGAAAGACGTCACGATCGTTTTGGGCCTGCACGAGCTCACCCCAGTCTGTGGGCGGGCCCCGGGCGGGCGAGATGAGCGGAGGCTCGAGTGGTTCGCGCAAAGCCTTGAGGATCTTCCGGATCGGTTCCGGCTCCGTGATGAAGGCAATGAGTCGGATGTCGCTGCCACAAATCCGGCCTTGAGCGTGGATAGGAAACGCCTTGGCAGCCCAAAGCGGGTGCCACATCCAGCCCTCACTGTCGAGTCCCATCCGCAAGGATCCTCGTGGCTAACCAAAGGCCTGTTCGATCTGGGCGAGCACCGCTTGCTCGGCGGATGAGACCCTCTTGCCGAAGCCGAGGAGGCCACCGCTGACGCAGGCGACATCGCCGGCACGGTCTAGTATCTCGCAGCGCAAGGCCTCCAAGTCCTCGGCGGCCATCCTTTCGCTCAAATGCTTGATATAGTCCCGCCAAGCCGCGAACATTTCGGGCGAGGGGCAGCGCTTCAGCCAATGCTCAAGAAGCGGATAACGGCCGTTCTGCTGCCCGATGCCGGCGGCCTGGGCCATGGCCACGATTCGATCCCGTTCCTTGGCGGCCACCTCGCCGTCGGCCCAGGCAACCCAGACCAGCGGCACCAGCCCTAAAGCCGCAAGACTTTCCGCCGTGATCCCCAACCCTAGAAATCGATCCAGGATCGCTTCGTCGCGGATGCCCGAGACATGCGCGAGCTGCTGGCGGCGTTCACACTGATCGAGACGCTCGCGAAAAGCCTCGACGAGCTGCTTCTCGCGATTGTGAAACACGGCATCGATCAGAATACTCTGCGGGCTGCGAGAAGGGGTGGGCATTGATTGGTCCTTTGAACTTTCGGGGGCGTGCGGCGCGCCGACGTCGCGACAAGCGACAGGCACCAGCCCCGGATTGCGGCCACCCACGGGCGGTTGGCACGGCTCGGGGCATCGTCGTGGCTCGGTAACTGCATCGGCATTTTCCCAATCCGGAAGCGCGACTCTCACCGAGCGGCCGGTGACGTGGCTCCGGATACTGACGTCCGGTATGCCTGGAGACGTCGATCCCGAAGTCGCCCGATCTGGAAGGACAGGGTGTGGCCGATGCGGGTGCCAGCCCGGTCACCGAAGCGGGCGAGGGCGAACCACAGCCGTCGCTCAATGTGGTCGGGAGGGGTCGCGGGATACGGCGTGCCCTGGTCCCTGAGAAGCCACTCCATCGATCGCCCTCCTGTGGGTTCGTTGTTCATGGTGGATGCTTCTATTCTTCGCCTCCCGCCATGAAGAGAAACCCTCGATTCTTTCTGGTCAACACATCGAAACTTCCTATGATTGGTCAGCCGCCGGATCGGGCAAAGGCAGGAGGTTCGAGCGGTCGCTGCGGACATGCTTCCGGCAAGAGGGCTTCAACAGCGTCATTCAGGCCTTGAAGTACGCGGCCCGCGGATTCCGTTCATTCAAGAACTACCGCACTCGCATCCTCTTCTACTGCGGACGACTCGAGCTCAGGACGACAGGCTGGGCAGCAGCAGCGAGCGGTTCGCCGCTGGTGGCTCTACTACAAGATAGAAGTGTCATCGGGCGGACGAGACGAGTCTGCAGACACGGCTTGGCGTGGCGACGGCCGATTTGCCGACGGAGCCACTTCACCGGGCGTGGTTGATCGCCGGCCAGCTCGGGGGCTGCGTCGCTTAGACTGCCACTTCGGCCGGTGACGGACGACCAGCGGATGGGTCTCGGGGTTCGATATCCGGCTGCGGACGGTCCGGCGGCGGGAAGCAATTGAACGGCCCGTGAGCCCACGCGATCGATCGACCTGACATTATCCGGTGGCGCATGACACCTCTGAAGCGGACCGATGGAACCTTTCCTGCCGGAGGGCTCGGAATGTTGAACACAACGACCCCCACACGCCGACACGCCCACGGTCTTGCGCTCGGCCTAACCGCTTTCGTGTTCGCCGCCTGCCCGGTCGCCGCCTCGGAACCTTTCCCGCACGACAACGCGTCCAAGGCGCCCCGCTTCACGTACAGTCGTACGCTCGAGGCTCAGGAGCGGGAACTGCTTGCCGATCCGCTGCTCCGGCGGATGAATGAGTCTCGGCGGAGGCTCACCGCCGATCCACATCGACCGGCTTACCACTATGTCAATCCCGAGGGAAACCTGAATGATCCCAACGGGCTCTGCTTCTGGCGCGGACGCTGGCACCTGTTCTATCAGGCGTATCCTCCCGAGGACCCCCGGCAACATTGGGGTCATGCGGTGAGCGATGACTTGATTCATTGGCGTGATCTGCCGCTGGCGATCTACCCCAGCCCCGAACAGGCCTGCTTCTCGGGATCCTGCCTGGTCGAGGATGACCGGGTCATCGCGATTTATCACGGTACGGAGCTCGGCACCATGGTCGCTGTGGCGGACGATCCGCTGCTGCTCAACTGGAAAAAAATCACCGGCCGGGCCGTGATTCCGATTGCCAAGCCGGGAGACCCACCGCTGCCCTACAACGTCTTCGACCCCTGCATTTGGAAAAAAGACGGGATGTACTACGCGCTAACGGCGGGGAGCCGGGGTGGCAAGCAACTCCGCTCGGTTTTCCTGCACCGGTCACAGGACCTCGTCTCCTGGGAACATCTCCACCCCTTTTTGGAAAACGACAACTACGGGCTGGTCGGTGACGACGGCGCCTGCCCCTACTTCTGGCCCATCGGCGACCGGCACGTTCTCCTTCATTTCAGCCATATGAGCGGGGGGAAATACCTGCTCGGCCATTACGACCGGCAGCGAGACATGTTTTCGGTAACAGACGGCGGGAGCTTCAATTTCGGCGCCTTCGGCCCCTCCGGAGTGCATGCCCCGTCCGCCTCGCCCGACGGAACCGGGGGCGTCGTAGTCATCTTCAACATGAACGAAGGCAAGCCGACGCAGGGCTGGAATCGGATCATGTCGCTGCCGAGACGGCTGACGCTGCGCAAGGACGGCATCTTCAATCCGTTGCACATAGAGCCTGCGGGAAACATCGAATCCCTCCGAGGAACGCACACACGCATCGAAGCGATGCAACTTCCAGCCAATCAAGAGGTGGTGCTCCAGGGGGTGCGGGGCGATGCCTTGGAAATTATTGCCGAGATCGCGCCGCAGCCCTGGCAGACCGTCGAATTGAACGTCCTGCGGTCGAGCGGCGGGGAGGAGCTGACTCGTATTCAGATTTTCCGCGATCGGGGTTTCCGGATGGGGCAGGTCCCGCTGCCGTGTGTGGTTTCGCTCGACACATCCCGCGCGTCGATAGCCCCGGACGTGCGAAGTCGCCCGCCCGAGACGGCCCAGGTTGAGCTGGCGCCGGAGGAACCGCTGACGCTACGGGTCTTCGTCGACCGCAGCGTGGTCGAGGTGTTTGTCAACGGCCGACAGTGCCTGGCCGCCCGCGTCTACCCGGAGCTGCGGGAAAGCGTGGGGGTGTCGCTGCGTTCACAGGGGACGACATCGCTCGTGCGCTGCATTGACGCCTGGCAGATGAAAACGATCTACGAAGTCACCCAGTGACCGCCGCCGGCGCCGTTCCCGCAGGAAAGCGACTCGGAGACTGAGAATCCACGGAGTTGTCGTTCGTGAGCCCCGCGGTCTGTCTGTTCGTCGGACACCGCGGTTGACGCTGAGAAGATACCGACCGCCATCAGGCAAATAACGCGGTCGCGATGGGGCCTCGAGCAGCTCTCGCGGATGTGTCAGAAGTTTCCGAATAGGTCCCGGCTCTGTGATGAACGCAATCAGCCGGATGTCGCCGCCACACCCCGCCGGGCACTACGAATAGCCCGGCCAAAGGCACTTCCGCCAGCATTGCCGAGCTGATGGTTGGCCGATGAGCCACGTGCTGCCGTCTGCTGCGCCCCAAAAACGGTTCTCGGAACACCTGCGTTCCCCCCTTTGAGTGGCGGTTTTCTGGCGGCGGCGGCACAAGGTCCGCCACACGATCGAGGAACTCAACCGGCGACAACTCGACCACGCCGTTGGCGCCCGGCCGCGTGGACTTCCGCCCGCGTTCCAGGCCGACCCAGTTGGCCGCCTTGTGTCGGGGCAACACGTAGCAGACACGGGCGATGCGGCCGTCCTCATCACGCCGGACGGAGAGCCGCTCTCGGTGTGTCGGCATCAGGGGCGGGCCTACCTAAGCACAGAGCAGTCGCTCGATCTCGACGAGGACGATCCTCGTCAGCACCGCGACGGCCTGAGGTCGTTCGGCGAGGAATCCCCGCAATCGCTTCGGCACGGAGATCACCCACTGGCGCACGGGTACCGGCGGGATGACGTGATCGGCGAGATGCGCCGCGGTCTGTGCCATGTGGCGACCGTTGCAGGAAGGGCAGACGCCGCGACTCTTGCACGAGAACGCCACCACAAACCCCTGGCCGCAGCCCGTGCAGAGCGCGCGGGCGAATCCGAAGCAGAGGATGCCGCATGAAACGCGGCGCACCGAGCGGCCAAGTACCACCAGGCTGTCCGGAAACCGCAGGTTGAAAACCTGCGGCCACGTTCAAAACCTGCGGCCCCCTGTCCGGAGTGGGTGCAGGTTTTCAACCTGCACAGGAAGCACAGCCGGCGCCGGGTTCCCGCAGGTTGAAAACCTGCGGCCACGTTCAAAACCTGCGGCCCCCTGTCCGGAGT
>JBBAVS010000088.1:0-9434 GCA_040397585.1 Pirellulales bacterium | reverse complement strand
GGGTGCAGGTTTTCAACCTGCACAGGAAGCACAGCCGGCGCCGGGTTTCCGCAGGTTGAGAACCTGCGGCCACGTTCAAAACCTGCGGCCACTCTGGGCAGCAGCCCCGGGCGGTGCACCATCAGGCAGATCGTGCTGGTGTCAGAGGATGCCGCCGTGGGTTCGCCACGGCGTCATGTGCGACGGCTGGTCGAGGAACCAGATCCGCTCCCACTCGTCGGTGATCGCCCGCAGGTCTTCCGACGTGTAGATGAGTTGCTGCGCCCGGCGCACCGGGTCGCCGGAATACATCGGGATGAGGCAGCCCGTATTCGTCGCCAGCAGCGCCGCGGCACACACCAGCCAGACAGCCTTCCTCATCGCATGGTCCTCCTGACCCTCGCGTGAATCATCCCTGATTCGGCTCGCACGCCGGATCGACCGAGGGTTCCGTTCGCTCGACGCGGCGGATGTACCCGATCGATTCCGATGGTGCGAGGTTGACTCGAACAACTCCTCCGGCCCGGGGGCCGGCTGCCTTACCCGTCCTCCCCAGCCTGCGCCTGTTGAGGGCTCGACTGGTTCGGCTCATCATCGGCCGGTGCCTGGGACTCGGACCCCGGTGGCGGCTGTTCCGCCTTCCGTCGGTCCATCTCCCTGACCCGCGCCTCCATTTCCTTGCCCGGCTTGAACGTGACCACGCTCTTGGCCTGCACGGGAACCCGCTCTCCCGTCCTGGGATTGCGTGCCACCCGAGCATCCCGTCGCTTGATCTGGAAGACCCCGAAGTTCCGCAGTTCGATCCGGCCTTCCTGAACGAGCGTTTCGATCAACGCGTCGAACGTTTTTTGGACCAGCTCCTTGGTGCGGAGCTGGGGCAGGTCGAGCTGTTCGGCGATCGTCCGGACGATGTCTTTCTTGGTCACGGCTCCGACGCTCCGACCGCGTTCCCGACGTCTCGGCCAAGGGGCCGAAACCACCGGAAAAGAGGGGGATCACTCGTCGCAAGCCTAGGACTGGCAAGCACTAATGTCAACCGACGGCCACACTGGCTCAACGGCACACGAGTTCTTGCTCCCTCCTGGTATCGGCCGCACAACCGGCAAACTTCACACAATCGGCATCCGCGTCGGACGCGACCGCGGCGGCCCGGCGACCGGGCAGGCCCGCGAGGCTGGGGCGACACGGCTGCCTTGGGACACTGCGGAAACCCACTACACTCGACCGCGGTCCCGCCGGGCCTCGCTTCAGGCTCCTTCCGCTCCGTGTCCCCGTCGTTCCCATGCCGCCTCCCTCCGGCTCCGTCGCTCCGCCCGATCTCTCCGTGGCCCTCGGCCGCCTGCGACTGCCCAACCCGATCCTCGTGGCCTCGGGCACGTTCGGCTACGGCCGCGAGATGGCGGGGCTCGTCGATCTCGCCCGGCTCGGCGGCATCGTGCCGAAGACGATCACGCCACAGCCCCGGCAGGGCAACGTGCCCTGGCGGACCGTCGAGACGGCGGCCGGGCTGCTCAACTCGATCGGCCTCGACAACGACGGCGTCGACGCCTTCCTGGCGAACCAGCTGCCCTGGCTGCTCGGCTGCGGGGCCCCGGTGATCGTCAGCATCGCCGGAGCGACGACCGACGAGTTCATCGCCCTCGCCGCGCGGCTCGACGAGGTTCCGGGCATCGCGGCCCTCGAGCTCAACATCTCGTGCCCCAACGTCAGCCATGGCGTGGACATGGGGAGCGACCCGGAGCTCTGCCGCCGCGTGGTGGCCGGCGTCCGGGCCGCGACCTCGCGGCCGGTGCTCGCCAAGCTCACCCCCAACGTCACCGACATCGCCGCGGTTGCCCGCGGCGCCGAAGATGGCGGGGCCGACGCCGTGACCGTGATCAACACCTGCCAGGGCATGGCGGTGGACTGGCGGCGGCGGCGGCCGCTCCTGGGCAACGTGATCGGCGGCCTGAGCGGCCCGGCGATCAAGCCGATCGCCCTGCGCTGCGTGCACCAGATTCGCCGGGCCTCGCGGATCCCGATCGTCGGCGTCGGCGGCATCATGACGATCGACGACTGCATGGAGTTTCTCGTGACGGGGGCCTCGGCCGTGCAGGTTGGCACCGCCAGCTTCGCGGAGCCCGTGGTATCGGCCCGGCTACTCGACGAACTCCCCGCGGCCGTGGCGGCCCTGGGGGCCGCGAGCATCGCCGCGATCGTCGGCACCCTCGAGCTTCCCGTCCGCCCCCCCAGCCCCCCCGCGAGCCCCGCGCATGACCGCTGAAGCACCGCGCCGCCCCACCCGCGCCCTCTCCGGCATCCAGCCCACCGGCCGCTTCCACTGGGGCAATTACTTCGGGGCCATCCGGCAATACATCGATCTCCAGCCGGGCGCCCACCAGGCGGCCGACGAGGCCTACTACTTCATCGCCGACCTGCACGCCCTGACCACGGTCCGGGATCCGGCGCGGCTCCGGTCGCTGGTGCATGCGGCGGCGGTGGACCTCGTGGCCCTCGGCCTCGATCCCGAGCGGGCGGTCTTGTTCGTGCAGTCGGACGTGCCCGAGGTGACGGAGCTCACCTGGCTGCTGATGACCGTGACGCCGCTGGGGCTGCTCGAGCGGTGCCACGCCTTCAAGGACAAGAAGAACCGCGGGCTGCCCGCCGACGCCGGCCTGTTCACCTATCCGGTGCTGATGGCGGCCGACATCCTCGCCTACGACGCCACCGTGGTGCCCGTCGGTGAGGATCAGGTGCAGCACATCGAGGTCTGCCGCGACCTCGCCGGCACGTTCAACCATCTTTACGGCGACGTGTTTACGCTGCCGAAGCCACGGCTCGTCGAGGGGGGGGCGAAGGTGCCCGGGACCGACGGCCAGAAGATGAGCAAGAGCTACGACAACACGATCGAGGTGTTCGAGGACCTCGCCGCCCAGAAGAAGAAGATCATGCGGATCACCACCGATTCGCGGCCGATGGAGGAGCCGAAGGCCCCGGAGGGGGACCACCTCTTCGAGCTCTTCGCGCTCATGGCCCCCGAGGCCGACCGGGCGGCGATGGCCGACCTCTACCGCCGCGGCGGCTTCGGCTACGGCGAGGTGAAGAAGGCGCTCGTCGAGGCGTCGGCGGCCTTCTTCGCCGACGCCCGGGCACGGCGGGCGGAGCTGGAGGCCGACCCCGGCCGCATCGAGGCGATCCTCGCCGCCGGCGCCGCCAAGGCCCGCGTCAAGGCGGGGGAGGTGCTCGGCCGCGCCCGACGGGCCTGCGGCCTCGCCCGGGGTGAGGCCGCCAGCGCGGGCACGAAGGGGCGGCCATGAAGGTTCTCGGCATCGGCACCGACATCACCGAAGTGCTGCGGATCGCGCAGATGATCGAGCGGCACGGCGAGCTGTTCGTGGACCGCGTCTACACGCCCGCCGAGATCGAATACTGCCGCGCCCGCGCGATGGCCACGCAGCACTTCGCCGGCCGCTGGGCGGCCAAGGAGGCGGTGCTCAAGGCGCTCGGCACCGGCTGGCGCCGGGGCATCAGCTGGCGCGACGTCGAGGTGACCAACGGCGCCAGCGGCCGGCCGCAGGCAGTGCTCCGCGGCGGGGCGGGCGAGATGGCGGAGAAGATGGGAATCCGCTGCATCCTCGTGAGCATCTCCCACTGCCGGTCGCACGCCACGGCCTACGCCGTCGCCCTCGACGAGACGCCGAGCACGTTCGCGAGCGACATGCCATGGGTGTGAGGGCCGCACGCGCCGCCGGGGATGGCGGCTGTCTCCTCGCGGGAGGATTTCGCGCCATGCGGGTTGCCGCTGCACGCTCCGATGGGCGAAATTCTCCACGCTCGTCGAGCAGCCGCCAGTCCCCGGCTCCCCCCTCCTTGGTAGAGATGCAGGAGGTCGGTGGCAGCACACTCCCCCCTTGCAGCGCTATCCGGCTCAGCGAGGGGCTGCCCGTGCCCGAGAGCCGGGCTATGGGAGCAAGCGCAGCCAGGATGGCGAAGCGCAGCGGACATGCAGAGAGGCGAGGCCTGGAGGGCCGAGCCGAACGTCCGGCGACGGGCACGGGCAGCCCCGAGCGGCGCCCATGATCTCGAGGCAAACGGGTCCGCTCAGCCCTCGAACTTCTGCAGCTCGGCCACGCCGCCTTCCATCGTGAGCTGCACCAGCGGCGTGCCCTCCGGCACCGGCGTCACGCCGTCGCGGCGGGTGAGGCTGAGCTTCGTCTGGCCCCGCATGTGCTGCGCGAGCTCCGCCTCGAGCGCCTTTTGCCGTTCCTCGGCGAGCTTCGTGAAGGCCTCGCGGCCGCGGCACTTCGGAAACGCCCGACAGCCCAGCCACGGCCCGCGCTTGCCGTCGCGGAGGTTCATCAGATCGCCGCACTTGGCGCAGACGATGTCGGTGACCAGCGGCGGGGGCGACGGAAACTTGAGGTTCCCCTTGCGGTCGAGGTTGAGGATGAACGGGGGCGGCTCCGCCGCGGCCTCGGCCGCCTTCTTCCCCCGCACCTTCGGCGGCCGCGGCTTGTCTTCCACGAGGAAGTCGCCGAACCGTCCGGTCCGCTTCACCATCGGCACGCCCGCCGGCGAGAGCAGGTCGATCTGCTCCGGGAGCAGCGGCCGCCGCTGCCGGTCCACCGGCATCGCGAAGCTGCACGCCGGCCGCTCCTTCGGCTTGGCCTTCTTCTTCGCCTTCTTGGCCTTGCCCTTCGCGGCCGGAACCTCGACCGGCTCGTCGATGATCTTCTCGTTGTAGCCCGAGCAGGAGAGAAACTCCCCCTTGCCGCCGAGCCGGTATTCCAGCCGCCGACCGCACTCGGGGCAGGCGTAGACAGACGCCTCTGTCTTGCCCTTCTCGTGCGGCTGCTCCAGCGCCTCGTCGAGCTTCGGCGAGAGCTCACCGTGGAACTCGTGGAGCATGTCGGTCCACTTCTTCGTGCCCTGCGCCACCTGGTCGAGCTCCCGCTCGATCTCGCGGGTGTAGCCGATCTCGATGAACTGGTCGCGGAAGCCGCGCTTCAGAAACCCGGTGACCGCCTCGCCGATCGCCGTGGCGTGGAACCGGCGGTCCTGCTGGGTGACGTAGCCGCGGTTCTCGATCACGTTGATGATGCTCGCGTAGGTGGAGGGGCGGCCGATCCCCTCCTCCTCCATCTTCTTGACGAGCGTGGCCTCGGTGTAGCGCGGCGGCGGCGCCTGAAACTTCTGCCGCGGCTCGATGTCGAACGGGGCGAGCACCGCCCCCTTGGCGAAGTCGGGCAGCACCTGGTCGCCGTCGTCCCGCGGCGTGCCGCTGATCTTGTAGAAGCCGTCGAACCGCAGCACGCGGCCGTGGGCCTTGAACACGGCGCCGGTGTTGCGGTCGCTCCGCCGCAGGCGGACGCTCGTCGAATCCCACTCTGCGTCGGTCGACTGGCAGGCCACGAAGCACTGCCAGATCAGCCGGTAGAGCTTGAGTTGCTCGTCGGTGAGCGCGGCGGCGATCCGGTCGGGCTCGCGGAAGGCGTCGGTCGGCCGGATCGCCTCGTGGGCCTCCTGGGCGCTCTCGTTGGAACTGGAATAGACCCGTGGCTTCTCGGGCACGTAGGCCGCCCCGTGCCGCTCGTCGAGGTAGCGGCGGGCCATCTCGAGCGCCTCGCGGGAGAGGTTCGTCGAGTCGGTCCGCATGTAGGTGATCAGGCCCACGCGGCCTTCGTCGGCCAGGTCGATGCCCTCGTAGAGCTGTTGGGCGATCCGCATCGTGCGGTCGGTGGACATGCCCAGACGGCTCGAGGCGGCCTGCTGCAGCGTGCTGGTGATGAACGGCGGATAGGGCTTCGACCGCGTCCGGGTCACGTCGATCGACTCGACGGTGTAGCGGGCCGCCGGATCGGGCCGGCCCGTCAGGCGGATCACGCTCCGGCCGCGTCCCTTGCCCGACTCGTCGGTCTCGCGGACGAGGTCGATGTCGAGCAGGCCAGCCGCCTCGGCGGCGGCCCGAACGTTGCCCGAGAGGTCCACCGTGGAGGTGTTTTCGGCCTCGATCCGCACCGGCTTGCCGCCGACCTCCACGAGGTCGCAGGCCAGCGCCCGGTGATCGGCGAGCCAGGCCATGCGGTCGCGAACAAGCGGCGGCCGGCCCCGCTCGTCGCGCTTCGCCATGAAGCCCGACCACTCGCCATGGAGGCGGGCGGCGACCGCCACGTCGAACGTCATGCCCCCCGTGATCTCCCACGACTCCGCCGGGGTGAACTCGCGGATCTCCTGCTCGCGTTCCACCACGATCCGGGTGGCCACGCTCTGCACGCGGCCGGCCGAGAGCCCGCCGGCCACCTTCTTCCAGAGGATCGGCGACACCTGGTAGCCGACGATCCGGTCAACGATGCGCCGCGCCTGCTGGGCCTCGACGCGCGGCATGTTGATGGCCCGCGGCGACTGGAAGGCCCGCTGCACCTCCGACTTGGTGATCGCGTCGAAGGTCACCCGCTTGGCCCGGGCCGGATCGACCCCGAGCACCTGCGTCAGGTGCCAGGCGATCGCCTCCCCTTCGCGGTCCAAGTCGGTGGCGAACCAAATCTCACTGGCCCCCTTGGCGAGCTTCCGCAACTCCGTGACGGTGCGGGCCTTGTCGCTGTCGATCTCGTAGGTGGGGGCGAAGTCGTGGTCGATGTCCACCCCCGGCACCGGCTGCTTCGAGCCCTTGGCCGCCCGGCTCGGCAGGTCGCGGATGTGGCCGATCGAGGCCTTCACCACGAACCCGGGCCCGAGGTACTTCTCGATCGTCTTGGCCTTGGCCGGGCTCTCGACGATCACCAGCTGGTAGTCCCCCTTCGGCACGCCGCCTCCGCCGCGCGGTGCGGTCCCGGGCCCCCGGGCAGGACCGCGACGAGTCGATCGGGCTGCTGCGGACGTCTTCTTGGCCATGGGGGCGGTTCACGGGGGGGACGCGGTGGGAAGGCAACGACAGGGCGGAACGGGGCTTCGGGATTGGCGCAGTCAGGGCCTGCGCTACAATCTCCGGCCTGCTGAGGCCCCGGGTACGCGGCCTTCAAGCGTTACCCTCCGCGCTCTTTCCTTGTCAAGCCTCGGCGGTTTCGCCGTCGGGCAACAGCCTACAGGCGGTTCCATGGCCGGATCCTTCGGTGTCTTTCGCCAGTACGAGAAGGCGGCGCTCGCCGCCCTCGCGATCATGGCGATGCTCGCGTTCTTCGTGCTCCCGCCGTTCCTCCAGATGGGGGCCGGGGCGGGCGGGACCGACCCCATGGCGGTGTCGTGGAACGGCGGTGGCCTGCGGGAAAGCGGCCTGCAACGGGCCGTGATCATGCGGAAGGTGATGAACCAGTTCCTCGTCGAGACCATGGCGGCGGCGGGGCAAGATCCGTCGCGGATGCGGCTGGCCGACGACGAGAAGGACGTGGTGGACACGCTTCTGCTGGCCAAGGAGGCCGAAAAGAACGGGATCGTCGTCAGCAACGCGGCGATCAACCAGTTCCTCTCCGAGTGGACGAACGATCTCGTGCGGCCCGAGAAGTTCGACGAAATCGTCTCGCTGATCGGCGGCCGGATCGGGATCAACCAGGACGACGTGTTCGAGGCCCTGCGGACGGTGCTGATGGCCCGCCGGATGGAGGCGCTCCTGGTGGGCGGCGTCGGCTTCGACGGGGCGCCGCCGGGGTGGCGGTGGGACTACTATCGCCGGCTCGAGCAGGGAGCCACGATCGAGGCGGTGCCGGTGGTCGTCGAGCAGTTCGTGGACAAGCTCCCGGAGCCCGCGGAGCCGGCCCTGCGGACCTTCTTCGAGACCTATAAGAGCGACCTGCCGGCGGCCCGCAGCCCGGAGCCCGGCTTCCGGCAGCCGCACCGGGCCCGCTACGACTACCTCGTCGCCAAGGCCGGGACGTTCCTGGAGGAAGAAAAGAAGAAGATCACCGACGAGCAGATTCGGATCTTCTACGAGGACCGCAAAGCCACGCTCTTCAAGGCGAAGCCGGCGACCGAGCCGGCGACCGAGCCGGCGAAGACCGAAGCGCCGGCCGACGCCGCGAGCAGCGAGAAGGCCGACGAGCCCGCGGCGGCGCCCGCCGACGCGTCCCCCGCCGAGAAGCCCGCCGGCAAGGACGGCGCCGCTGCCAGCCGTGTGCGGGCAATCCCCGTGGCCTTCCGGCAGCCGGCCGCCGCCACGGCCGACGCCGCCACGGCCGATAAGGCCGCCGCCACCGATCCCGCTTCGGGCAAGCCCGAAGACAAGCAGGCCGACGAGAAGCAGCCGGAGAATCCGGATGACACGAGGGCCGCCGAGCCGAAGGACGGCGAGACGAAGGACCCTGCGGCCGAGTTCCAGCCCCTCGAGAGCGTCCGCGACGACATCATCGATCGGCTGGCCAACGAGGGGGTCGAGAAGCGGATCACGGCGATCTTCGACGCGGTGAAGACCGACGTCGCGAAGTATGCCGAGTCGCTGGCCCTCTGGGAGGTGCAGGGAGACGGCGCCGGGCCCGCGCCTGCAGGCCCCGACGTCAAGAAGATCGCCGCCACCCAGGGACTCGAGGGGGGCACATCGGACCTCGTCAACCCGAACCAGGCGTTCGCGGCGGGGGGCATCGGGGGCAGCTTCGAGTTCGCCGTCTCCCGGGAGTTCGGCGTGCGGCAGCAGCGCTGGATCGACATGATCTTCGGCCCCGGCGCCCAGGCCCTGCAGCCGGTGACATCCCGCGACATCGAGGGCACCCGCTACCTGTCGTGGAAGACCGAGGATCAGCCGGAGTTCACCCCATCGTTCCAGTCGGCCCGCGACGACGTCCTCCGCGCCTGGCGGATCGTCGAGGCCCGGCCGCTGGCCCGCAAGGCCGCCGAGGAGATCGCCGCCGAGGTGAAGGCCGGCAAGACGCTCGAATCGGTCGCCGCCGCCCGCGGCAGCCTCGAGGTCGCGAAGGTCGGCCCGTTCACCTGGCTGACGCGGGGCACCGCCCCGTTCGGATCGGCTCCCGAACTCTCGCAGCCCGACGGCCTCGCGATGCCGGGCGAGGAACTGATGCGAGCGGTCTTCGACCTCGAGCCCGGGCAGACCGCCGTGGCCTTCAACGAGCCGAAGACGGTCTGCTACGCGATCCGCCTGGTGTCGCTCGAGCCCGACGACGCCCGGCTCAAGGAGCTGTTCCTCGCTTCGTCGACGGATCCGCGGCGGCTCGCCACCGTGGCCGAGGACGACACCCGCGCGGTCTACGACCGCTGGATGAAGTCGATCCAGGACCGCTACGCGGTGTCGTGGAAGCGCGACCCGCGCGGGCCGGAGCTGCGGTAACTCGGCCGCGGCTCGATCGCCTCGCATCGTCGCGGCGGCGCCGCAGCCGGCCGGAGGCATGCTCGGCGCCGGCGGCAATGAGGTCTCCGACCCACCTGCGGTGTGTGAGTTCGGTGCTCTGTCGGAATGTCGACGTCCGGCGTCCACAAGTGTCACCGGCTTCTGCGCGTGCCTCCGGCCGGCTGCTCCCTCGTCCCGGAAGCATCTG
>JBBAVS010000087.1:0-17416 GCA_040397585.1 Pirellulales bacterium | reverse complement strand
CGCAGGTTTTCAACCTGCGGAAAAGCATGTGCAGGTTGAAAACCTGCACCCACTTCGGAAGCTGGCAACGCAGGCCAGGTTGAAAACCTGCACCCACTTTCGGATCAAAGACCTCGACCAGCGATCGCCATCACGCGCGGCGCCGAGATTCCCGTCTCCGGCCGCCGCTCGATCCCGGTGCCGATGAGCCGAAGAAGAACGCCTCCGCCGGCCAGAGATCGCCGTCGTCGGCGGCCGGTGGCGACGGTGGCGACGGTGGCGACGGTGGCGACGGTGGCGGGGCGATCGGCGCGGCTTCCACGACGGGCGGCAGCGGCCGGGGCTCGCGGCGTGGCTCCTCGCGGGGCGTGGGCAGCGCGGCCGGCATCGCGCCGGTGCCGAACAAGGGCGCGGGGTCGGTGAACGACCGGACGTGCGCGCCGGCGGCGGCGAAGGTCTTCGCCACGTGCTCGTGGCAGGTGAGCACGAGCATCTGTCGGTCGGCGGCGAGCTCCGCGATGAACTCCACGAGCACGCGGGCTGCTGACCGCGCCCGGCCGTCGTCGAAGTTGACCAGGGCGTCGTCCATCACCACCGGCAGGCTGACGTCGTGGCGACCCAGGTCACGAATCAGCGCCAGCCGCAGGGCGAGGAACACCTGCTCGCGGGTGCCTCGGCTGAGCCGCTCGGGATTCCAGATCTCGCCGTCACGGTCATGCACCTCGAGCCGGGCCTCGTCGATCGCCGTCGTGATCGACGGATAGCGGCCCTCCGTGAGCCGGGAGAGCCAGCGGGAGGCCTCCCGGAGGACGGGCGGCTGATGGTCGCGGGCGACCGCGGCCCGGGTCTGCTCGAGGAGCACGTGGGCCCGGTGCAGCAGGTCGCGGCGGTGCTGCTGTTCGCCGAGCCGCTCCTCGATCGACGCCAGTTCGGCCTGCAGACTCTCGAGGCTGTGGTCGTTCGCGGCGGCGGCCACGCGCTCGGCCACCACCTGCCGCCGCTCCAGGGCGGCGGCGAGCGCGGCCCGCTGCCGCTGGGTCACCTCGCGGGCCTCGGCGAGCCGCTTCGCCAGCGGCACCACGTGGGCCTCGGCCAGCCAGCGATCCACCTCCGGCGGCTCGGTGGTCCGGCGCCGGGCCTCCGACCAGGCGAGTTCCGCCACGGCCGCGGCCGTGCGGGCCTCCTCGTACTCCGGCCGACGGTCCACCTTGGCGAGGAACTCCGTCTCCGTGTTCACGCCCCAGCGGACGAAGAACTCCTTCACGGCCCGCTCCGCGCCCCGCACCTGCCGCAGCGTGCTGCGATGGCGGCGACGGGCCGACTCCAGCCGCCGGGAGAGCTGGCCGCGGCGCCGGATCGCCGACCGCTCGGCATCGAGCCGTTCCTCCAGCAGCTTGAGGTGATCGGTGGGTGTGGCCTCGGGCACGAGCTCGCACTCCACCAGCACCTCGTCGATCCGCCGCGCGAAGGCGGCGAGTTCGTCCCGCTTGTGGCGGGCCTCTTCGGAGAGCCGCTTGCGGTCGTCGTCGAGCGTGAGCAGCGTGTGCCGGTGCGCGGAGATCTGCCGCACCTCCCGGGGCGTGAGGGTGGCGGGAAGGCCGCGGGACGAGAGCGCCTTCCGCCAGCGGCTCCGGGCCGCGGCGCGGGCCTCCGTGGCCCGGGCCAGCGCCTGCTCGGCGAGCGTGAGCCTGTCGGTCAGGACGTGCATCGAGCCCTCGCGGGCGAGCAGCTCCTCGAGCCGATCGACCTCGGCCTGGGCGAGTGCCAGCCGGCGGTCGAGCGACACCGCGGCATCGGCCGGGATCGTGCCGTCGAGCGTGCCGCACTGCTCCGCGAGCTCGTCCCGCTGCTCCTTCGCCACCTCGAGCTGGTGCCGGAGGGCGTCGAGCCGCACGGTCGAGTTCTTGTCGAGCGACCAGGTCGTGACCGAGGCCACGCCCGCGCCGGCGAGCCCGAGGGCCGCCATGGCGTAGGCCATCTGCCCGGTCACCTCGCGGGGCAGGAGCAGGCCGGAGAGCAGCATGCCGATCCCGAGCGTAAACAGCGTGCCGAGGCCGATCAGCCACGGCGCCGGCACGAGCTGGCTGCCCACGCTCGCCGTCACCTCGCGGTCGATTCGGGCGATCGTGCGGTCGAGTTCGGCGAGCTGGTCGCCGGCAGTGATCCGCTTGCGGATCGCCGCGGCGCGACCCGTGGCCTGCTCGATCGCCTGGGCGATCGTGAGCCCGCCGAGGCCCGCCCCGGCCCCCTTCACGGTGCCCTTGGTGTCGTCGAGCGACCGCCGTGACTCGACGAGCGCCTGCTTCGCCTCCGCCACCTCGCGGGAGGCGCGCGAGCAGTCGCGGGCGCGGGCGCGAAGCGGACCGAACGAGAGGGCGAAGCCCTCGGGGAGCAGCACGTCGGGGATCGTGCCGCCGTCGGCATCGAGGTTCGCGGCGACGGGCACCACCCGCGAGAGCCCGGCAACGCCCACCTGCTCGCCGAAGCGGCGGGCCGCGAGCCGCGCGTGGCTCTCGGCGCGGGCGGCTTCGGCCGCGAGCCGCTCGAGCTTCGGAGCCTCGTCGAGGAGGGGCGTCACGAGCGCCCGCTTTCGCCACACCGCCGTCTCGGCAGGCAGCTCGCGGAGCTGGCGGGCGACCTTCGCGCGGAGCTTCTTTCGCTTCTTGGCGAGCCGCTCGAACCGCCGCAGCCGGCGGTTCGCCAGCCGCCAGGAGTCGCGGTCGGGATGCACCAGCGGCGCCGACTCGAGCGCGGTGAGCCGCTCGGCCGTCTGCCGCCAGGCCGCATGCAAGGGCTCGAGTGCGAGCACGCCGCGGACCACGTCTTCCGCCCGCGTTGCCGCCTCGATCCGCGGCTCGATGCCCGCGATCTCCGCGTCGAGGTGAGCCAGCTCGGTCCAGAGCCCGCCGGCAGCCAGCGCCGGGGCTCCGGCCGCGGCCATCCGCTCGAGCACGTCGGTCCGCCGGGCTTCGAGCGCGGCCAGCGGCGAGACCGTGGCGTTCGAGGAGTCGATCCGCTCGATCGCCTCGCGGAGATGGCCGAGCACCCGGGCGACCGTCGAGCGGTCGAGGCCCGCGGCCAGTTCGTAGAGCCGCCGCCCGCAGCCCTCGGGCTCGAGCGTCCGCAGTTCGTGGAGCTCGTCGAGGCCGAACGCCATCACGCTGGTGAACGTGGTCTCGTCGATGTCGCCGACCACGTCCTGAAGGTAGATCTTGTGGCGGCTCGCGTGGTCGTGCCGGGGATCGACGTCGGTGATCCGCACCAGGTCACCGGCGTCGCCGCCGAGGCCCACCACGTCGTCGGCGTAGCTCTCGTTGGTGAGCGTGGCGAGTTCCGGGCCCTCGTGCCGCCGCTCGATCGCGATCAGCGTGTCCTCGGGGGGCATGCGGACCAGCAGCCGGCCCGCGCACGGCTTGCGGGCATCGAGCACGCCGCGGCGAAACTGCCCCTCGAACCCGAAGAACACCGCCCGGACGAACTCCAGCAGCGTGGTCTTGCCCGTTTCGTTGGTGCCGTAGAGCACCTGCACGCCGGGGCCGAGCCGGTCGATGGCGGTGTGGTCGAGGGCTCCGAAGCGTTCCGCCTCGATGCGTTCGATGAACATGGCAGGCTCCGCGATGCGACGGTGTCAGGAGGGGGAAGGGGGTGATGGACGGGTCAGACCGACTCGATCAGTTCCAGGGCGAGCCAGCCCGCCTCGCGCGCCTCGGGGGCCGCGAGCGTCTGCGACTCTTCGACCATCGTCACGATGTCGGCGAGCGCCGACGAGAACGAGGTGGTCGAGCCGGGCCGGCCACCGGAGCGGGCGTGGCCCAGCGGGGCCAGCGACTCCGTCGGCTCGGCGGCGAGCTCGTGGCACCAGACGCGGAACGTCTTGGCGTCGTAGAGCTCGCGGAGCCGGGCGAGCGTCTCGGCGGCGATCTCGCCCACGCGGACGCGGCGGGCCACGTTCGTGCCGCAGGCCACCGAGCAGCGGACGAGCTCCACGGTCGCCGCGCGGGCCGGCGGCTCCTTCTCGAGCGCCGCCCAGATCGCGGTGGCCAGTTCCTCGTCGCCGCCGGTGGCGGATTCGATCGAGAGCGTCCGCCAGGCGACGCGCTGGGTGGGCACCTCGTGCCAGGTGCCGCGCCAGTCGGCCAGCGGCGACGCGAGGGTCTCGGCGGCGGTCACCATCGCCTCGCGGTCGAGGAGCGTGAGCGTGCAGCAGGCTCCGGGAGACGCCTCGCCGACGCTGCGGGCCTGGAGGGCGGGGAGGAAGTGCACGCCGGGCGGTAGCACCTGCGGCTGCCGCGAGGCCCAGATCCAGAAGGTGCCGGGCTGCGACCAGCCGGCCGACGAGGTGGCCGCGGCCGCGAAGGCCGCGGCGGAGGGCGTGGTCCGCGGCGTGGGCACGATGCCGAACTGCGGCTCGTCGCCGGCCCAGCGCTGCGGGCTCCAGAGCGAGTTGTCCCAGCCGACGATGATCCGGCGGTGGAGCGGCGACGGATCGGCCGACACCGTCGTCGTCGAGCCGGCCCCCGCAGGACCGTGGGCGGAGACGATCTCGATCGCCAGGCCGCGGACCTCGAACTCGAGCG
Source organism: Pirellulales bacterium (assembly GCA_040397585.1). GTDB lineage: Bacteria > Planctomycetota > Planctomycetia > Pirellulales > UBA1268 > QWPN01. The sequence goes on along the minus strand of JBBAVS010000087.1, from coordinate 12,860 downwards.
GCGCCAGCGGTGTGACGAAGCACAGGCCCCGGGGTTCCCCGAGCATGCGGGCGAGGTCGTGGCAGGCCGTCGGCTCGTCCACGATCGCCACCGTGCGACAGCCGATCGCGGCGAGATCGGTGACCACCCGGCGCAGACTCGCGGCCTGCGCGGGGCTCGCCCGCGAGGGATCGAGCAGGCGGCCGCAGATGACGAGCGCCGCCGCCTGGCTCCGCGCGGCCACTGCGGCCGCTTCTGCGAGCGCCGCGGCGGCGGCACTCGCCACGCACTCCGCGACGTCGGCCGGCGCCCCCTCGGGCGCCGCGATCGGTCGGTGGATCGCCGGGTCAAACGCGAACACGAGGTCGGCCATGTGCGACACTCCTCCATGGGCGCACTGGACCGCCGCCTTCCAGGCGCCGATCCGTGGCGGAAGGAAATACAGGAAAGATGGGGGCAATGTACCGCCCCGGGCCCCGATCACGCCACGCCAAAAAAGCCGTTTCCGGCCGCCGGGGCTTCGGCCGTCAGGTTGTCAGGGGGGGCGGCGACACGGCGAACTCGTCGCAGAGCCGCTCGGCCCAGACGGTGTCGCCACTCGCGGGGCCGACCGCCGCCAGCACGCGGCTCCGCAGCAGCACGCCCTTCTCGAGCGGGGCGGCAAACAGCCGGCAGGTGAGTGCCCAGCGGCCGCCGTCGCGTGCGGCATCGATCCGCCGGGCATCGGCCGGGTGCACGGCGATCAGGCACGTCGAGGCGGGCCGGCGGAGAAGGATCGCCGTCGCGGCCGCGGGCAACGCCGCCGCGTCCGTCAGCGGCTGCCATCGGCTCGCGGCGTCAGCGGCCGACCAGAGGACGCTGTCGGCGGCCACGTCGGCGTGCACGGCCACGGCCACGTCGGTCTCGAGGAGCGCCGTCTGCGCCGAGACCACCACCTGCCACGACGCGACGCCCGCCTCGCCGCCGAGCGCTCGCCACATCACCGTCGAGCGGAGCCGGCGCGGATCGGCGGGTTCGTAGGTGGCCACCACGTCGGCGCCGCGGACCCAGTGGTCGGCGAGCCCCGTGAGATCGACGCCGAGCACCACATCCCCGCCCGCCGACTGGAACTGGAGTCCGCGACCGGGCGCGGCGACATCGAGCGTGGCGCGGCCGCCTGCCAAGGACTGCGCGGCGACGCTTCCCTTCATCGACCAGACGGGCGTGGCGGTTGCAGCGGAAGAGTTCACGTGAGGATCGCTCGTGTGGAGGAAGGAGAGGGGCACACGCCGCGGATTGTAGCGTCGGCCGTCGGCCGCCCCGGGCGGGCGGCCGCGGCTGCTACACTCACGCGTGATCATCCTTCCCCACGCCTCCGTCACCACATGGCTGCCGCTCCCGATCCGCTCCACGTCTGCGAGGCCGCCGCCCGGGCCGGCGGTCGTGTCCTGCAGGAGTGGGTGGGCCGCTTCAAGGCCACGTCGAAGGGACCTCGCGACCTCGTCACGGAGGCCGACCATGCCTCACAGGCCGAGGTGCGGCGGGTCGTGCTCGAGGCGTTTCCGGCGCACGGATTCGTGGGCGAAGAAGGGGAAGGGGGCCGGCCCCCGCTGCCCCCCGGAGCGACGGGGCATTCGGGCAGCGGCACCCGCTGGATCGTCGATCCCCTCGACGGCACGAGCAACTACGTCCACGGGTTTCCCGCCTACTGCGTCTCGATCGCGCTGGCCGACGGCGACGATCTCGTGGTCGCGGCGATCTACGATCCGCTCCGCGACGAGTGCTTCTCCGCGCGGCAAGGGGGCGGCGCGCGGCTCAACGGCGCCGCCATCACCACGGCCGCGGTTGAGACCGCCGCCGATGCGATCGCGGCGGTGAGTTTTCCCGCCCAGGTGACGCCCGACTCGCCGGCCGTCGCCGACTTCATCGCCGTGCTGCCGCGGGTGCACTCGGTCCGCCGCACGGGATCCACCGCGCTCAACCTCGCGTACGTGGCCTGCGGCCGGCTGCACGCCTTCTGGGTGCGGCGAATCTGCTGCTGGGACGCGGCGGCCGGCATCCTCATTGCTCGCGAGGCGGGGGCCACCGTCGGGCCGTTTCGCGACGGCCCGGAGGCCATCTCGCTCGACGACCCCGGCTTCATCGCGGCCAGCAACCGCCGGCTGTACGACGAGTTTCGCGGGATTCTCGGCTGAGCCCCGGCCGGTGTTCGACCATGACGGTCGTGCCGGTCGTGCGGGCTGGGGAAAATGACCGCTCTGCGGCGGGTTTCGGGCTAGGCTTGCCATGGTCCCCTGAACGCCTCCGCCCGCATGCGCTCATCGCCCACTCCGCCGTCTTCCGCGCGGCCAGTCCGCTGGCCCGTGGTCGCGGTCTGCGCGGTGGCTGCGGTGCTCGCCGCCGGCCGCGGCGGTGCGCGAGCCGAGCCCCCTGCGGCGAGCGATCGCCGCGAGCCTGCCGCCGGCCGGATCGACGAGGTGCAGCCGGAGCTGTTTTATGTCCCCGACGACGGGGGCCGTCTGGTTCCCGTGCCGGGCTTCCGCTATCGCGACTTCGTCGATCTGTTCCGGATCAAGGAGGGACTCGCGGGCGGGCTCCAGCCGCCCGGCGCGGTGCTCGAGAACGTGGTGGTGAAGATCGACGCGCGGGACGCGGCAACCGCGGCGGATCGTGACGGCCATGTCAGCTGCCCGGCCACGGTCGAGTTCACGGTTCGGCAGATCAGCGGAGGCTGGACGCCGATCCCGCTCGAATCGGGCGGGATGATCCTCTCGGCCGCGCCGCGGCACGAAGGGCCGGGCCGGATGATCGTTGACGTCGAGCCCGATCGCAGCGGCTATCGGGCCTGGTTCGACGCCGCCCCGGAAGCCGCCGGCGCCGACGTGCGGCACACCGTCGTGCTGGAAGGCCGCCTGCCGGTGGAATCGACCGCGACGTTCGAGGCCTTCGCGGTGCGGGTCCCGGCGGCGGTCGCCTCGCAGATCGAGATCGCCTCCGGCCGTCGGTCTCCCGAGGTCGTGGTGACGCCCGAGTCGGCGGAGCCGGCGGTGGCGGCCGACCCCGGCGGGGGGAGCGTGGTGACGGTGCGGGGGCTCGCCGGCGACGTGCGACTGCGGGTCGGCGACGCGACGGCCGGCCGCGGCCCGGCGGCGCTGGCCACGACCGAGAGCACGGTCCGGATCGATGGCCGCAACGCCGTCACCGAGACGTCGATTCGGCTGGGAAACCTCCCCCCGGGCACGCGGCGCATGACGATCACGCTGCCCCCCAACTCCGCCCTCCGCGACGTGAAGCCGCCCGCGACCCTCCTCGCCCGGAAGGGCACCCGCGAGGCGCCGACCGCCGACATCTCCGTCGATGTCGCCGCCGACGGCACCGCGGTGGTCGCGCTCGTCTGTGAGCAGGCGATCGATCCGACCGGCGAGTCCTCGTTCGAGGCGGTCGGTTTCGGGGTCGAAGGGATTACCGCCTGGCGGCAGTGGGGCCGGGTGAGCCTGGTGGTGGACGGCGAATGGCTGGTCACGTGGAGCGACGCGCCGCAGCTCAGGCGGGTTGATCCGCCGGCCAGCGTGCGCCAGCCCGGCTTCATCGCGGCGTTCGCCTACGACGCCCTGCCGTCCTCGCTGCCGCTCCGCGTGCGGCCCCGGCGGAGCCGCGTGGTGATCGAGCCGGAGTATCACTACGACGTCGCCGCGACGCGGGTCACGCTCGACGCGAAGTTTCGCGTGGCGGCCCGCGGCGCGCCGGTCGGCAGCGTTGTCATCGGCATCGATCCGGCATGGGTCGTCGATGAAGTCGGGCCTCCCGGCGGTGTCGATGCGGCGGCCTCCACGAGCGAGGACGGTGTGCTCGTCGTTCCCTTCACCCAGCCGTTGACCGGCGACATCCTCCTGTCGCTGCGGGCCACGCTGCCGGTGGCGGCCTCTGCCGATCGCGTGGCCTGGACGCTGCCGACACCGCGGGCCGACGTGGTCGGCCCGGCGGTCGTGGCCATCGCCGCCCGCAGCGACATCGAGCTGCTCCCCGACAACGAATCGATCATGGGGCTGGTGCGGCAGACGGCGGCGTCGGCGGCGCTGGCCGATGCCGACACCACCGCCTTGATCTACCGGCTCGATGCCGCGGAGGGCAGCTTCGCGGCCAATCGGCGGTTTCTGCCGCGGCGCATCGAGGCCTCGATCGCCGCCCAGGCGGCGGTCGATGCCGCGGAGATCGCCGTCGAGCAGGTGATCCGGCTCAACGTGCTCCACGTGCCGCTCGAGTCGCTCGAACTGGCGGTGCCGGCCGCCGTGCTCGAGGCGGGGGGCATCACGCTGCGGCAGGACGACGCCCTGCTCGATCCGACCCCGGTTGGTGCCGCAGCCGGCACCGCCGACGAGCCGGCCGAGACCCGCGTGCGGGCGATCCTTCCGGAGCCGCTGCTCGGCGAAGGGGAGGTGACGGTGCGGTTCCGCATCCCCGCGCCCGCGATCCCGCCGCAGTCCACCGTGGCGATCGACGTGCCGCTCGTGCAGCCGCTCGAAGCCGCCATGGGCCGCGAGACGGTCGCCATCTCCGCCCCCGACGCAACCGTCGTCGGTGTGCGGGGCGATGCCTGGCGGCGCGACGTCGCGCCGGCCGCCGCGACCACGCTCGGCTGGACCGCCATGAAGCCGCAGCGGAGCGTGCCGCTGACGCTCTCCACCCGCGGCGTCGATGCTGCCCGCAGCATGGTGATCGAGGCCGCATGGCTGCAGACGCGGCTCGCCGGAGGCATGCGTGAGGAGGTTCGCAGCTACGTCGTGTCGTCGGCCCGCGATGCGATCGTGCTCACCTTCCCCGATGCCGCCGGTCTCACCGACGCGGCGGGCGCGATCCACGAGGTGCGACTCGACGGCGACCTCGTGCCTGTGACGGTCCGCGGCGGGAGGCTCGGGATCGATCTGCCGCGGGCCGATCCGGCCCGGCGGTGGCGGCTCGACCTCCGCTCGACGTCGCGGCGCGACAGCGGGTGGGGCAGCGTCGCGGGCCGATTCGGTCTGCCCGTGGCGGTGCGACTCGAGCCGCCGGTGTTCGAGCCGCCTGTGCTCGAGCGGCGATTCTACTGGACGCTCCACGTGCGGCCGGACGAGCAGGTCCTCGGCCAGCCGGCGGGCTGGACCGCGCAGCAGCGCTGGCAGCGGGGCACGATCGGCTGGGATCAGCGGCCCGCGGCCACACCGGGCCAGATCGCCGACTGGCTGGAGACGGTCGCCATCGGCCAAGACGCCGGGGCCGATCCCGTGCCACGCGGCGGACTGGTGCCGCCGCTCGCGGAACGGTCGCTCGTGTTCTCGGGTGTCGGACCTCCCGGTGATGCGGTGCTCTGGCTCGTCCCCAACTGGTGCCTCGTGCTCACCGCCTCGGGAGCCGCCCTGGCGCTCGGCCTCGCGATGGTCTATCGGCCGTGGTGGCGTTCGCCCCGCGTGTGGATCACCGTCGCAGCGGTTCTCGCTCTGGCCGCGGCGGTCAGGCCCGACCTGGCCCCGCTGGTGGCCCAGGCGGCGGCGCCGGGGCTCGCGCTGGCCGCGGTCGCGTGGGCGCTGCGGTCGTTCACGACCCGTGGCCGCAGCGGCGGCCTGCGGCTCCCGCCGCCGTCGGCTGCCGCGAGTTCGCTCACGAGGTTCAACGCGCCGCCGCCGTCGCTGATCGTGTCCTCCGGCATCGAGGCAGCGTCCACCGCCTCTCGCGTGAGGGACGCATGACCCGGTCGTGGGCATGGGTGCTCGGCGTCTGCCTGGGTGTCATGGTGGCCGCCAGGGCCTGGGGGGTGGAGCCGCCGGGAGACGAGCCACTGGAGTTCGTGCGGGTCACGGTGCCGGCCGAACGCCTTCGTGATGTGCCCCTCGATGGTGGTCGGCTCGTGCCGATGCCGCTGGTCGAGTTCGACCGCGCCGTGGCCGCACTGCTGCCGGCCGCCGCCGGGCGGGCCCCGCGGCCGCTCGCCGCGGCCGCTCGCTACCGGCTCACCGCCGACGACCGCGGCCGGCTCTCAGGCCGGATGGAGTTCGATCTGGAGGACACGTCGGCGGCACTCGGCAGCGCGGTGCCGCTGGGTGATGTCGCGGTGGAGCGGGCGGTGATCGAGTCGGCCGACGGTGTGGGCGAGGCGGTCGTGTTCGGCATTCCCGGCGGGCGGGTCGCGATCAAGACGCCGTCCGCGGGAACCTACGCCGGCGACATCGTCTGTCAGCCGGTGGCGGCCGGCGAGTTTCGCCTGCCGCTCGTGCCGGCGCTTGTCACCCGGCTCGACCTGCGGCTGCCGGCGTCGGCGCGGCCCGTCGTGATCCAGCGGGCGGCTGGCACGGCGCTCGTGTCGCCCGCGGCGGCCGCCGGTGATTGGCGGATCGACGTCGTCGGTGTCGACGTGCTCGAACTGGCGATCGTGCCGCGGGACGAGGGGCAGCCGCGGGTGCGGTGCTGGAGCCGCGTCGTGGTCCGCGGCCGCCAGCTCGACGTGACGACGCGGATCGTGCCGGAGGGGCCGTGGCGGGCCGGGGCCATCACGCTGCGGCGCGACCCGCCGCTCGAGGTGATCGGTTGCCGGCCGGCCGACCCGGCGCGCAGTCCGCTGCGGCCGATTGCGGCGGACGCGGGGACGATCGACATCGACGTCCCGACGGGACTCGCGGGAACGCTCGTTCCGCTCGACATCGTCGGCGTTGCCGAGGCGCGGCTCGACGAGCCCTTCGCCGTGCCCATGATTCGTCCGCCGGTGGACCGCTGGGCCGGCGGCGGCGCGACGCTCCTCGTCGATCCGGCGTTCGCCGTCGCGGCGCTCGACCTCGAGGAGTGCGTCGTGGTGGCGCCGTCTGCCGCCGATGGCTGGCCGGTCGCCGATGGCGGGCCGACGGTCCGCGGAGATGCCGCCGTCGTCCATCTGGAGCAGCAGTCGGCGGCGGCCCGGGCGACGGTCACGATCGAGCGGCGGACGCCCCGCCTCGACACGGCCCGCGTGACCACGCTCGAACTCTCGCCGGGCGCCGTCCTCGGCCGCGCCGCCTGCGACGTCCGCATCGCCTCGGGCGAGGCGTTCGTGATCACCGGCCGCGTCGCGCCGGAGTGGTTCATCGACTCCGTGGAGGCGGTGGAGTGGTCCGCCAGCGCACCGCTCGCCGACGGTGATCGGCCGCTGCCGGCCGCCGAGCGGGATCGCACGCTCGACTGGCGGGTGGTGCGGACCCCGGACGCGAGCGAGCTGCGGATCGGCCTGGCCGAAGCGGCCACGCCCTCGCGGCCCCTCGGCCTGAGGATCACGGGCCATCGCCGCGGCGTGCCGATCGGCGCGGAGTTTCGCACGGCCGACCTCGACATGGTGCGGCTGGAGGGGGAGACGGCGGAGTCGGCGCTGATCGACTATCGGGTCGGACCCGATGCCGTGATCGAGTTCGAAGGCGCGGCGATGGGGGTCGCGGCGGCGGACGAACGGCTCGCCGCGCTGGCGGAGCCCGGGGCGCCGCGGGGGCGGATCCGGGGAGGGGAGGCCGCCGCCGGCGGCATGGCCCGGCTGGTCCGCCGGCGGCCCCCGCTGCACGCCGATGTGGTCGTGCAGGTGGTGACCCGGGATTCGCGGATCACCGAGTCGCTCGCCTTCACGTGCCGGCCCGACGCCGGCGCCGTGGACTCCGTCGTGGTCACGGTGTCGGAGCCGCTCGGCGATGCGGTCGAGTGGTCGATCGTCGATCCGCACTCCGGCGCGCTCTACGCGCGGCGACTCGAGCCCGGCGGCGGCCCGGTGGACGAGGCGGAAACGGGCCAGGAGTCGTGGCTCGTCGAGTTTCGCCCGGCGGTCGCGGGACCGGTCACGTTTCGGGCCACCCGCACGCGGCCGTTCACCGCCGCCGTGGCGGTGCCGTTGGCGTGGGTTGACGGAGCCACGGCGGCCCGGGGAACGCTCATCGTCCGCGGGGCCGGGGGAATCCGCCCGAACGTGATCCACCGGGGGCTCGCGGAGCGGCCGCCGCAGCTGCCGGATGACCGCTCGGCGGCCGTGGTCACGGAACTCTCGTATGGCTCGGCGGCGGAGCTGCCTCGGCGGTCGGTCGAGCCACCGGTGCTCGTGGTGCCCCCCGACGTGGCCGAGGCCCGCGCCTGGGTGTGGAGGGAGTCGACGACGGCCTGGTGCCACGACTCCGGCCGGATCGAGTGCGCGACGCTGTTCGACATCGAGAACCGCGGCCGCGCCGATGTGGCGCTCACGGTGCCGGCCGGCCTGCGGCTCGACGAGGTGTCGATCGACGGCGAGCCGGCGCCCTTCGACGTGCCCTCCGAGGCCGGGGGCACGACGAGCGTGCCGCTGCCCACGGGCCGTGGCCGGGTGCGGCTGCACGTCCGCGGCGTCGCTGCCCGCGATCCCGCCTTCGGCGTCTGGCGGATCGACCCGATCGCCTGTGCGATCGACGTGCCGGTGCTGGATCGGGATCGCGAGCTGAAGATGCCTGCCGACCTCGAACTCTTCGCTCCGGGGCAGACGAACGCGGCGGAGCAAGGCTGGGTGGAGCGGCTCTTCGATGCCGCGATGGTGCGGCCGGGCTCCGAAAGCCTCGAGCCGACCGCTGACGAGGCCGGCTTCCGCTCCGTCGCAGTGCCGACGTCGGGCGGCGCGGGTGTGGGAGGCGTGCTCGTGATCCGCCGCCGGCTCGTGTCAACCGCGTCGATCGTGGCCGCGGCGGTCATGGCGGCCGTGGTGGCGCTGGCCGCCCGGCGGCGGCAGCCCGTCGCGGCGCTGGCCGTGGTGGGGCTCGCGGTGGCGGCCCTCTGGATGCCGGCGCCGATTGCGGTGGTGGCCCGCGCGGCGTGGTGGGGCGGGCTCGGCGGCCTGTGGTTCGGGGCGGCGACCGGGCGGCCGCGGCTGGCTGCGGTCGGCCTCGTGTTCGTGATCCTGCTGCCGTTCTCCGCTGCCCGCGCGGCCGACCCCGAACCCGTGCGGGTGTTCGTCTCGCCGGCCGCCGACGGGGGCATGGCCCTCGTGCCGGAACGGCTGTTTCGCCGGCTCTCGGCAGCCGCGGCCGAGACGGAGTCGGTGCGGGTGCGCGGCTGTCGGCTCGCGGCCGCTCCGCAGGGCCGGTGGCGACTGGAGCTCGACATCGACAGCGATCACGGCGGCGTGCTCACGCTCGACCAGCGCGACCCAGGCGTCGCCTGGGAGCGACCGTCGGCCGCCGCGGCAGCCGGCGTGACGGTGGACATCTCCGCCGATGCTGCCACCGCGCGGATCGTGACCGTGGTCGCGGGCTTTCATCGGGTCGTGCTCGACCTCGTTGCCAGGCCCGTCACCGTCGGCGGCCTGGATGTGGTGACCCTGCGGCTGCCGCCGGCCGCCGTCGCCGTGGTCGAGACGATGGCCGCGGCTGCGACGACCGACGAGTCGGACGCCGATCACTGGCAGTGCGACCGCGGCGACGCCGCGGGGGGCTGGCGGCCCGTGGCCGGTGCAGGAGGCGTGTTCGACGTGTCCCGGGCGGAGCGGGTGAGGCTGGTTCGTTCGGCCGATCCCCGGCACCCGCTCGCCGCTCAGCCCGAGGAGGCCCGGAGCGTCAACGAGGTCTGGTGGGGGGAGGGCACGTGCGTGGTCAAGGCCACGTTCGAGATTCCCGCCGGCCGGCCGCGTCTCCGCTGGCTCGCGCTCCGCGCCGACCGTCCGCTCTCACCGGGCGGGGACGGCGGACACCCGCCGCTCGTTCCGGTGGGGGCAGGGCGTTATCTCGTCGAACTTCATGAGCCGGCGGCCGGGCCGGTGCGGCTCGATCTCGTGTTCGCGATGCCGCTCGACGATCCTGCCGGTGTCTTCGACGTGCCCGGCGTCTGGCTCGACGGGGTCGGCACCGACACCCGCACGGTCCGCTGCTCGGCCGCGGCGGGACTCGAACTCACGCCCGAACTCCCGGTGGGCTTCGCGCTGCTCCGGCCGCGGGAAGGGGAGCCTCTCGAGGCGGTTGCGGCCTGGCGCTCGGAGGCCGTCGCCGCACCGGCGGAGAGCAACGAGCCGGCGGTCGACGGAGGGCCGGCAAACGATCGGCCGCGAGCCCGTGTGTCGGTCCGGCGCACGCCCCTGCCGCCGCGGATCACCCAACGGCTCGACGCGGAACTCTCGGCCGACCTCGTGGAGCTCGCGCTCGACTGCCAGATCGACTCCCGTGGCGGGCCGTTCACCGGCGTCTCGATCGAGCTGCCCACCGACGCGGTCGTGGAGCGGGTCACCCTGATGGGCGACGGCCACGATGTCGGCGACGCCGTCGAGGCCCACGTGTCGCGGCCTGTGGCCGACCGGCTGATCCTCGCCACGCAGCACCCGCGGCCCGGCACCTATCGGCTCTCGATCGCCGCGCATGTCGCCGGACCGCTTCGCCCGGCGGGCCGGATCCCGCTGGTGCGCTGCGCGGTTGCCGACGGCCCGCCGCTGGTCGTCCGCTGGCGCACCCGAGCGGGCATCGACGTGGCGATCGACCCCGCCGGCGAGCGGGCCGCCTCCGCCGAGTCAGCCGACCTCGTGGATGTGGCGGCGGGTGAACCCGGGCCCGCCTACGAACTCGTGTCGCCGGACGACGGCGAGTTGGCCGTGCCGGATCGGGAGCAGGTGCCGCCGCCGGCTGCGGCCCCCGCCGAGGTGCCGCTCGGCAATGCGGTGGAAGCGACGATCGTGCACGTGGCGATCGACGAGGGGGGCCGGATCTGGGGCCTGGCCCGGTTCGAGGTGGTGGCTGCGGAGCCGGTGGTGCGGCTGCGGTTTCCGGCAGGGATGCGGCTGTTCGACGTGCTGGTCGATGGCCGCGAGGCGCAGGCCGTTCCCGCGGCGTCGGCGGCGTGGGATGTGCGGCTCCACGACGTCCGTTGGCCGAGATCGATCCTGGCGGTGTTTTCCGGCGACGTCGGCTCGTCGATCGACTCCGGCGCCGCCGTGCTGCTGGAGCCGCCGCGGCTCGAGGGGCTGCCCGGCCAGGACGTGCTCTGGACGATCGATGCGCCGGCGGGCATGCGCGTGCGGGTCGCGGAGCCGGCCCGCGCTGTGGACGAGGGCGTCTGGCGGGCCGCCGTCGTGGAACTCCGGCGGAGGATCACGGGCCTGTTTGCCGCCGCCGTCGAAGGCACGCTCGACGGTGACCGCGAGCGGCTCCGTGGCTTTGCGACCGCCCGGGAGGCCGGTGCCAGGCCCGCCCTGGAGGCGGAGTGGGAACGGGCGATTCAGGCGGGTCCGGATCGGCCGCGGAGCCGCGTGTGGGTGATCGATCGCGGGCTCGAGGGGCTGACGCTCCGGCTGGTTCGCCCGCCGGCTGCGGCCTCCGGGAGCCGCGGCGTGGCCACCACCGCGCTCGTGGCCGCCGCGGTGGCGGGATGGCTGCTGGCGACCTGGCGACCGGCGGCGTGGCGCGTGGCGGTGTCGGCCGCATGGCCGTGGCTTCTCGCGGCGGCCGGAATCGCCTGGATGATGACGCTGCGGCCGATCCTGCCCGGGGTGGCCCTGATCGCGGCCGGTGTGGTTGCCGTTGTGGTCCGAAGTCGGCCGGCCGGCGTGTCGGCTGAGTCGGTCAGCGCGGCGCTGCGATCCTGAGAAAAGCCCAGCTTGCCGCGGGCAAAGCGGTCTGGTTCGTCCCGGGGGCCGCCGCTACCGTCCGCCCCCTCGACGACCTGGATGCCGGCGTGACTGAGCCGCCGGCGGCCCGGAACGGAATCCGGCAGGGCGGTCGAGTCGCATGGAGGCGACGGTTCGCATGGTGCATGGACGCATGGGCGGCGGTCTGGTCCGAGGGCTCCTGGCTGGGCTCACCGCCGTGGCGGGATGGCTCGTCGCGGCGGATTCCGTGGCCCGCGCCGCCGGCTATCGGACGGCGAACTTTGTCGTCGAGGCGCCGACCGAGTCGCTCGCTCGCAAGATCGGCGATGCCGCCGAGCAGTATCGCCACACGCTCGCGGTCGAGTGGACCGGCAGTCCGCTGCCCCGCTGGAGCCGCCCCTGCCCGATCACGGCGCAGGTCGCCCAGCACCTCGGCGCCGGCGGCGCGACGAGCTTCGTGTTCGACCGCGGCGAGGTGTTCAACTGGACGATGTCGATCCAGGGCAGCGAGGAGCGAATCCTCGACTCGGTGCTGCCGCACGAGATCACGCACACGATCTTCGCCAGCCACTTTCGCCGTCCGCTTCCGCGCTGGGCCGACGAGGGGGCCTGCACGACGGTGGAGCATCCGGTGGAGCGGGCCCGCCAGCACCGGATGCTGATCGAGCACCTCACCAACGGCCGCGGCATCTCGTTTCCGGACATGTTCGCGATGAAGGAGTATCCGGCCGACGTGCTCCCGCTCTACTCGCAGGGCTACTCGCTGGCCCGCTACCTGATCGAGCGGGGCGGGCGGCACAAGTACGTCTCGTTCGTGGCGGAGGGCCTGGCCAGCGACAACTGGTCGGCGGCCCTCCAGGCGCACTACGGCGTGCCGAGCGTGGCCCACATGCAGCACGTCTGGCTCGACTGGGTGAAGCAGGGCTGCCCGGCGCCGCCGGCATCGCTGGCCGCCGCCGTGCCGCCGCCTGTCGCGTCTTGGGCGGCCACGACCCGCGGCCAGAGTCCGGACACGTCGGCCACGCCGACCGCGGCCGCTGCCGCCCCGGTGGCGACGAGCGCCGCCCGGACGTCGATCTACGCCCAGGCGCGGCAGGGCCAGGCCGGTCCCGCCGCCCGCTGACGGGCGGCCCGCTCCAACCGTTGCTCGCGGTCAGGGCGTCCTGCACGAACTGCACGAACTGCACGAAGTGCACAGGACGAGCTCGGGGCTGCCCATGCCCCGAGAGCCGGCGTTGCTGACCAGCGGAGCCATGGATGGCGGAGCGCAGTCAGCATCGAGAGAGCGCAGGCCCGGAGGGCCGCAGCGAACGTCCGGCGACGGGGCGTGGGC
>JBBAVS010000086.1:0-17499 GCA_040397585.1 Pirellulales bacterium | reverse complement strand
AGCCCCTCGTCCGTGAGCGATCCGAGGCCGGACGCCGGAGGGGAGGGATGCCAGACCGGCCAGTTGTCGGCCCCCCTCCGCTCGTCGAGCACGCGGCGGTCCACCTCGACCGACGCCGGCCAGGCGGCGGTGACGTCCTTCGCGGCGTGGTAAAAGCGGTACCCGAAATCCTTCGTCCGCCGCGGGCCCGGCCGGCGAGCCTCAGGACTGTCGGGCGCGAAGGCCCAGACCACGAGCAGAAAGTCGCTCGGCGCAACGCCGTTCACGTCGCTGTGCCGCCACGGCGCGAAGGTGCATTGCATCAATGGCGGACGATTGTAGGCCGCCACCGCATTGCCCGCCGCGGCGATCGGCTGCTTGACGTCGAGGGCCTCGAACAGCGGTCGCTCGTCCATAAAGGGCAGGATCTCACGAGCCCAGCCCCGCGGATACGCCGCGAACGGCGCCGGCGGCAGGGCACGCGCGGTGTCGATGTACTGCTGAAGGGCCAGACCGAGCTGCCGCTTGTGGTCGCCGCATTCGGCCCGCTTCATCCCCGCACGCACCGACTGGATCGCGGGAAACAGAAGCGACACCATGATGCCGATGATCGCCACGCAGACGAGTAGCTCCACCAGCGTCACGCCCCGCCGCGATCTCGCACAACCGCGCATCGTTCGCCCCCCCGCGTCGTGATGTCCCCGCCGACGACAGTCTACGCCGCAGGCCGGGGTGAGGGCCGCCCCGGCGCCGTGGTCAGGCGACGGCTTCGGCGCCGGCCTGCAGCCGCGCCGCGGGCACCGGGAACTGCTCGGCGAGTTCGGCCACCTCGCGGCGGGTCGTCTCCACCACGCCGGCGTCGTCGGTGTGCTTCAGCGCCCGGAGGATCCACTGGGCGATCCGCTTCATCTCGTCGGTGCCCATGCCACGGGTGGTGAGCGCCGGCGTGCCGAGGCGGATGCCGGAGGGATCCATCGGCTTCCGCTCGTCGTAGGGGATCATGTTCTTGTTGCAGGTGATGCCGCAGCGGTCGAGCGTCTCCTCGGCGAGCTTGCCGCCGATGCCCAGCGGCGTGACGTCCACCAGCATCAGGTGGTTGTCGGTGCCGCCGCTGACGAGCCGCACGCCACCGGAGGCGAGCGCCTCGGCGAGCACCTTCGCATTCGCCACGACCTGCTTCGCGTAGGCCTTGAACTCGGGCCGCAGCGCTTCGCCGAACGCCACCGCCTTGCCGGCGATCACGTGCATCAAGGGGCCGCCCTGCTGGCCGGGAAACACCGACCGGTCGAGATCCTTGGCGTGCGCCTCGCGGCACATCGCGATCCCGCCGCGGGGGCCGCGGAGCGTCTTGTGGGTGGTGCTGGTCACGAAGTCGGCCACGGGCACCGGGTTGTCGTGAATGCCGGCGGCCACGAGGCCCGCGATGTGGGCCATGTCCACCAGCAGCTTCGCCCCAACCTCGCGGGCGATCTCCGCAAACGTCCCGTGGGGGATCTCACGGGGATACGCGCTCGCCCCGGCTATGATCAGCTTCGGCTTGTGCTCGCGGGCGAGGCGGGCCACCTGGTCGAAGTCGAGCCGGCAGTCTTCGCGGCGGACGCCGTAGTGGACGAACTTGTAGAACACGCCCGAGGCGTTGAGCTTCATGCCGTGCGTGAGGTGGCCGCCGTGGGCGAGGTCGAAGGCGAGGACGGTGTCGCCCGGCTGAATCGCGGCCAGATACACCGCCGCGTTGGCCTGGCTGCCGGAGTGCGGCTGCACGTTCACGTGCTCGGCGCCGAACAGGCTCTTGAGGCGGTCGCGGGCGATGTCTTCCACCTTGTCCACGAACTCGCAGCCGCCGTAGTACCGCCGGCCGGGATAGCCCTCGGCATACTTGTTGGTCAGCACGCTGCCCACCGCCTGCATCACCGCCGGGCTCGTGAAGTTTTCGCTGGCGATCATCTCGAGGCCCTCCTGCTGCCGCACCTGCTCGGCGGCGATGGCGGACCAGACCTCGGCATCCTCGAGTTCCACGAAGTTGGTGGGGGCGTGCATCGGGAATCCTCCTGGGGGCGGGCGGGCGATCGACTGCGACCGCCTGATTGTGGAAGGGGCGGCAACCACCGTCAACGAGCCCGGCTACCGCCGCCGCGCGGTCGCGAACGCCCCTCGCGGCCGCGGCCGCCGCGTCACCCGATCGACAGGAGTTCCATGTCGAACACGAGCACCGAGTTGGCCGGGATGCCCGGCCGCGCCGTCGACCCGTAGGCCAGGCTCGCCGGGATGATCGCTGTCAGCCGCTGGCCCACCCGCATCTGGGCCACGAGTTCGTCCCAGCCCTTGATCACCTCGCCGGCCCCCAGCGTGAACGAGAACGGCGTGTTCTTGTCGCGGGAGCTGTCGAACTGCGTGCCGTCGAGGAGCCAGCCGGTGTAGTGCGTGGTGACCCGCTGCCCGCTCGTCGGCACCGCCCCGCTGCCCTGCTGCGTGGTCCGATACTGGATGCCGGTGAGCGTGGTCATGAAGTCGGTGAAGGAGGTTCGCGCCGCGGCAGCCTGCTGCGGGCCCCTCAGCCCGGCGAACAGGTTCGTCCGAGCGCCCGACTGTGCGAGGAACGCCAGCCCCGCGGCACCACCGCCGCCGCTGAGCCCCTGCACCGCCGCGAAGCCGTCGATCCGGCCGTCGCCGTTGCGATCCACGGTGGCGGCGAACGCCGCGGCCCGCGGCCGCGATGCCCCGACGAACGCGGCGAAGCTTGCCAGCCGGGCGTTGGCCGCCGGCGACACGCTGCCGTCGTAGATCTCGGTGCCCGGCCCGCCGCTGGTCACGATCACGTCATCGATCTGGCCGGCGTCGTAGCGGCCCGCCGCCACGGCCATGCCGGCCCGCTGCCCCGGAGCGAAGGGCGCGAAGCCGTCCACCTTCGCGGCCGCCGGACCGGAGAGATCGTAGATCGCGACCTGCGGCGCCATGCCCGTGCCGCTGGCAACGGCCAGCTCGGCGCGGCCGTCGCCCCGCGTGGCGTTGACGAGCGAACCTCCGACGAACGTGCCCACGTCGGCAAACGCCACCGTCGCGCCGCCGAGGAAGTCGGCCCCGAACGGACTGAAACTGCGAAAGGGAGTGGAGGAGATCTGGCCACCGAACGAGGGCGAGAGGAACACGCTCACCTCCGAGCCGCGCGACTTCGCCGCGACGATGTCGGCCCAGCCGTCGCCATTCACCTCGCCGGCCGACACCGCGACGCCGGCGAAATAGTCGGCGCCGAACGGCCGCAGCCGGAAGGCGGGCAGCTCGCGAAGGGTGGTGCCGGTCCCCGAGCCGTCGATCGTGAACACGCGGATCTCGGCCACGCGGCCCGGCCCCGACGCGGCCACGATCTCGTCGCCCGGCAGCCCGTTGACGTTGGCCATCGCCAGCCGCACGCCCCCGCGAAACGCCTCTTCGAAGGCGAGCGTCTGGGCGACCACGGTGCCCGTGTCGGCCTCCACGAGCTGGATCAGCGGCCGGCTATCCGGGCCGATGTCGCCGCCGAGAGCCACCAGCGAGTGGGCGAGCACCTGCCGGGGTTCCAGGGCCTCGAGCCGCAAGCGGTTCGCGGCCGCCTGACGACGCCGGGTGGAGGGAGCTCGAGACGGGCGACGGGCGGCCATGATGAACCCAGAGAAAACCCCGAGACACCCCAGACAAAAACCACGGGGAAGCGGCGGACGGGTCGGCGGCCTCGCCCGCGACCTCCGTCGATACGCTCAGAGATACCGTGCGGTTCGGCCCGGGGCAATGTGTGGGCGAATCCCGGTCAGTCGAGCCGCATCGGCTCGGGCATGAAGGTGAGCACCGGGATCACGAGCACGGCCAGGCCGAGGGCGGTCCGCATTGGCCCCAGGGGCCGGCCGTCGTCGGCGATCGGCGGGTGATCGACCCCCATCAGCGTCACCAGCACGAGCATCACCACCCAGTTGAACTGGCCGCTGATGATCACCGCGGCCATCGACGCCAGCAGCACGCCCCGGGCCACCCAGTTGCCAGCCCGGCCGAACACGGCCCGGCAGATGTGCCCGCCGTCGAGCTGGCTCATCGGCATCATGTTGAGACCGGTCACGAGCAGGCCCACCCAGCCGGCCATGAACAGCGCGTTGGGCGCGACCGTGGCGGTGGTGGGCAGGTCGGGCCGCACCACCGACTGCACCCAGCGGGCCAGCGGGGGCATGGCGAAGGGCGTGTCGGCATCCGGGCTGCCGCCGGTCAGAAGCCCGAGCGCCAAGAGCGGCAGCGCCACCACGAGTCCGGCGAGCGGGCCCGCCACCGCGATGTCGAACAGCTGCCGGCGATTGGCCCGCGCGCCCTCCATGCCGATCACGGCGCCCAGCGTGCCGGTGAGCAGCACCGGCACCGGAATGAAGAACGGGAGCGTGGCGGGGATGCGGTGGATCCACGCGGCGATGAAGTGGCCCGCCTCGTGCGCCGTCAGCACCGCCATCACGGCCGCGGCGTAGGCCAGGCCGCGGGGCCAGTGGGCCGCCAGTTCGGAGCCGATGTCATCCAGCCCCAGGAGCAGCGGCTGCCAGCCGGCCGCGCCGGCGGCAAACGTGGTCATGCACGTCAGGAGATAGAGCAGCCCCTGCAGCCGCAGCCGCGGCGCCGGCCGCGATCGGAGGAGCGTCTCGAGATCGGGTCCGGGATGGGAGTGCGGCGGCAGCATGGGGGGAGAACCCGAGAATACAGGTTTTCGCAGGCGTCTGATAAACTGCCGCGACTGCATCCTGGTCCCTGGCACGGTTTTCCTTCCGGCACCGCCCGAGGTTTTTCATGCTCTTTCGCCTGCCCTCGTCCGTCCGCTGCCATGCCGCGATCGCCGGCATGCTCGCCGTCGTCTGCTCGGCCGCGGTTCGCGCCGCCGACAAGCCCGAGGTGATCGCCGTCGTGGCCGTCGATCCCTATGCCGACCTCCGCAGCCAGCTCACGTGGGTCGGCGAGCAGGTGGGCAACCCCACGCTCGCCGGCTTCGCCGAGTCGTTCATCCTCCTGGCCACGCAGGGCAAGGGCCTCGCCGGCCTCGACGTGAAGCGGCCGGTCGGGATCGTGATCACCACCGCGGGCGGCCCGCTGCCCACGGCCCACGCGTTCGTGCCGGTGAAGGATCTCGACAAACTGCTCGGCGCGATCCAGGGGATGACCGGCCCCGTGGACGAGGTGGACGGCAAGCGGCGCATCAGCCCGCCGGGCGGCATGCCGCTCGAGATCGCGGAGCAGGACGGCTGGGCGATCCTCTCGCAGCCCGGGTCGCCGCTGGAACTGGCCGACCCGCTCACGGTGATCGGGCCGCTCTCCAAAGACTATTCCGTCGCCATCGAGTTGTTTCCGAGCCGGATGCCGCAGGACATGCGGGAACGGCTCAAGGCACTGCTCGACGAGGCCGCCCGCAACGCCGCGGCCCAGGGTCAGCCGATGGACGACGCGGCCCTCCGTGCCGGCATCGAGCGGCTCGAGGACGTGGAAACGCTGCTCTTTGGCCTGGCCATCGACACCGAACAGGACGACGTCCATCTCGACATCACCTCGGTGCTCGAGCCCACGGCGGCCGCCGCCGCGGCCTTCCAGGATGCCGGCAAGGCGATCTCGACCATCGCGTCGCCGGCCACGACCGACGGCAAGCAGGCCGCGGCTCGCGGGCACTACGCCGTCACCGTGCCGACCGAGGGCCGCGCCGCGGTACGGGCCGGCCTCGATCAGGCGCTCGAGCAGGCCGATGACGACGCCACCACCCGCGTGATCGCCAACCTCGTGCGGGATCTGGCCGCCGCGATGCTCGACACCGGCTCGATCGACGCCGGCTTCACGGTGGACACCAGCACCGCCGATGCCGAGAGCCCGCTGCCGTCGGTCACGGTCGGCATGAAGGTGAAGGATGGCGCCGCCCTGCAGGCGAAGGTCAAGGAGCGGCTCGGCAAGGCCGATGCCGTGCCGCCGCAGGTGAAGGTGGCCTTCGACACCGGCAAGGAAGGCGCGGCCACGCTGCACGAGATCACGGTGGACCTCGCCGGCACGCCGGCCGCCGAGCGGCTCGGCAAGAGCGTGAAGCTCACGCTCGCCGTCACCCCGGACCATGCCTACCTGCTCGCCGGCGGCGACCAGAAGCAGCGGCTGGCGGCGGCGCTGGCCACGGCCGGCAAGCCGGTGGCCGAGGCGGTGCCGTTTGCCGGCGTCGATCTCTCGCTGGCGGCGCTCGTGGGCTACGCGGCGAAGATGATGAAGGCCTTCCAGCCCGACGACCCGCAGGGCGAGGCCCTCGGCGAGGTGGCGACGCAGGCGGC
Source organism: Pirellulales bacterium (assembly GCA_040397585.1). Taxonomy (GTDB): domain Bacteria; phylum Planctomycetota; class Planctomycetia; order Pirellulales; family UBA1268; genus QWPN01. The sequence goes on along the minus strand of JBBAVS010000086.1, from coordinate 11,224 downwards.
CGAGAAGAAGTCGACGCAGGTGCGGTTTTCGGCGAAGCCGATCGACCGCGGCGTCACGCTGCGGTTCTCCGCCGACGCCGGGGCCCTGCAGACCGTGGCCGCCAGCACGGCGATGCAGCAGCAGCCGGCCGCCCGCGTCCGTCCCGCGGTGCCGCTGCGTCCCGCCCAGCCGCGTGTGCAGGAGCAGAAGGCTCCGCCGGCACTCGCTCCCTGATCCGCTTCCCGCCCTCCCTTTCCTGCACCATGATCGCATCGTCTGCCTCCGGGTATCGCCGGGAGATCGCCGGGGTGAGCGTCGCGGAGCTCGCCCACACCTACGGCACGCCGCTTTACGTGTACGACGCGGAGATCATCCGCCGCCGCTGCCGCGACCTCGCGGCCTGGGACACCGTGCGGTTCGCGCAGAAGGCCTGCTCGAACCTCGCCGTGCTCGACCTCGTCCGCCGCGAGGGCGTGCTCGTCGATGCGGTGAGCACGGGCGAGATCCACCGGGCGCTCGCCGCGGGCTATCCCGCACACGCCCCGCGGCAGGCGGGGGCGGACGGCCTGCCGCCGGCCGACCCGATCGTTTACACGGCCGACATCTTCGACCGCGCGAGCCTCGACGCCGTGGTCAAGCATGGGATCCACGTCAACTGCGGCTCGGCCGACATGATCGAGCAGCTCGCCGAGCGGATGCCCGGCGCCGCGATCACGCTCCGCGTGAATCCCGGCTTCGGCCACGGCCACAGCCAGAAGACCAACACCGGCGGCGAGGGCTCCAAGCACGGCATCTGGCATGCCGACATTCCCGACGTGCTCCGCCGCGCCGAGTGGGCGGGCCTGCAGGTGAGCGGCCTGCACATGCACATCGGCAGCGGCACCGACCTCGCGCACCTTGCCGAGGTGGCCGAGGCCCTGGAGCGGGTGGCGGTCGAGGTGGGCCGCTCGCTGACCACCGTGAGCGCCGGCGGCGGGCTGCCCGTGCCCTACAAGCCGGACGAGGTGCATGCCGACCTCTCGGGCTACTTCACGCTCTGGGACGCCACGCGGAAGCGGCTCGAAGACCGCTTCGGCCATCGCGTCCGCCTGGAGATCGAGCCGGGCCGCTACCTCACCGCGGAGAGCGGCTTCTTGATCACCGAGGTGCGGGCGCTGAAGTACCAGGGATCGCGGAAGTATCTGCTGGTGGACGCCGGCTTCAACACGCTCGCCCGGCCGGTGCTCTACGGCTCCTACCATCCGATGAGCCTCTGCCCGCACGACGACGACGCGGCCCAGGGGGTCGAAGAGGTGGCGGTGGGCGGGCCGCTCTGCGAGTCGGGCGACATCTTCACGCAGACCGACGGCGGCTTCGTGGCCACGCGATCGCTGCCTGCGGCGGCCGTGGGGGATCTCTTGGTGATCGAGATCGCGGGCGCCTATGGCTTCGTGATGGCGAGCAACTACAACTCCAAGCCGCTCCCGGCCGAGGTGCTCGTCGACGGCGGAAGCCACCGCCTCGTCCGGGCCCGCCAAACCCCCGAAGACCTCGTCCGCGGCGAGTGCGTGTAGCCGGAGACCCGCCCAGGAAGCCCAATCGCGTCAGCGATGGCCGGCTCAGGAAGCCCAATCGCGTCAGCGATGGGGATCGGGCCCTGATCGGGCCCTGGTTGCCGCCGCTCGAACCGGCCTTGCGGCGATGCCCCCTATTCGCCATCCTCCGCGGCCCCCCTGGGTTCTCGCATGCTGATCTCGCACCGCCATCGGTTCGCATTCGTGCACGTGCCCAAGACGGGCGGCTCCAGCGTGGCGCACGCGCTCTGGTCGCTCGCCGACCACGTCGATGACTACTGGGCCAACCGCTGCCTCTCGCTGGTCGGGATCCGCGTCAACCACTACGCCCCCTATCGGCTGCGGAAGTTCCGGCCGCACTCGTCGGCCGACACGCTGCGGCAGAATCTCCCGGCCGGCCTGTTCGACTCACTGTTCACCTTCGCCTTCGTGCGGAACCCGTGGGACCTGCTCGTCTCCTACTACCACTTCCTGCGCGACGCCGACGGACACCCCGGCCACGTCAGCCACCGCCGCCGCCACACGGCCCGCCTCCCCGACTTCGAAGCCTACGTCCGCTACGAGATCCGCCGCGGCAAGATCTCCCAGACGCGGATGGTGGCCGATCGCCGCGGCCGGGTCCTCGTCGACTTCCTCGGCCGCTACGAGTCGCTCCGCACCGACTTCGCCCATGCCTGTCGCTGCATCGGCATCGACGCGTCCCTGGGGCGGGCCAACGCCAGCGCCCGGGGGGACTACCGCGGCTACTACACCGACCGCGTGGCGGCCCTGGTCCGCGACCACTTTGCCGAAGACATCGAGCGGTTCGGCTACGAGTTTTCGGGGCCGACGGCCGCGGCGCGGCCGGCCGGCCGGGCCGCCCGGGCCGCCTGACCACGCCGGCCGCGCCGGTTTTGACGGTCTGGTCGTGCCGGCTAGGATGTCACTGTTGCAGGAACCCGCCCCGCCCCTCCGATCCAACTCCCCATGGCAAAAGCCGGACCCCGCAAGAAGCTTCCGAAAGAACTGGCGGTCATCAACGCCGACAACTGCACCGGGTGCGAGTCGTGCCTCGAGGTCTGCCCGGTGGACTGCATCGTGAAGGTGCAGCAGTACGACCAGTTCCACAACCTCCAGAGCTGGTGCGAGATCGACATCGAGCGGTGCGTGGGCTGCGAGGTGTGCGTGCACATCCCGGGCAAGAAGTCGAATCCCTACGACCTGAAGGTCTGCCCGTGGGACGCAATCGAGATGGTGCCCACCGAGCAGGTGGCCCAGGTGGTGGCCCAGATCGGCGGGCCGCCCGACTACGTGGAGCAGAACTGGGACCGGCTGGTGAACACGGCCCAGCACCTGGCCGAGCTCAAGGTCGCTGCCGGCTGACCCGCTTCACCCGTCGCCCCGGCGGCCGCCCCGCCTCCCCGGTCGATTGACGAGCCCGCGCGCGAGGATGTAGAACGGTACATCCGTTCACTCCTTCCGGGAGGCCGCGATGCCCCACGCCGCCACGCTCGACGACGACCTGCTCGCCCACGTCCGCCTCGCCTGTGTGACCGGCATCGGCGACAGGCGCCGCCGCCTGCTCCTCGATCGCTTCGGGTCGCCGCGGGCGGTGTTCGCCGCGCCGGCGCGGGAGATCGCCGCCGTGGAGGGCATCGGCCTGAAGCGGGCCGCCGCGATCGCCGACCTCGCGGCGATCGCCGAAGCCGAGGCGCTGCTCGCCACCTGCCGTCGTCGGGGCGTCGAAACCCTGGTCGAGGGCGACGACCGCTACCCGGGCCTGTTGTCGCGGATTCCCGACCCGCCGGGGGTGCTGTTCGTCCGCGGCTCGATCGAGCCGTGCGACGCCCTCGCCGTGGCGGTGGTCGGCTCCCGGCATCCCACGCCCTACGGCAAGCGGATCGCCTGGCAGCTCGCCGGGAGCCTTGCCCGTGCCGGCTACACCGTGGTGAGCGGCCTGGCCCGCGGCATCGACGCCGCGGCCCATCGTGGCGCCCTCGACGCCGGCGGCCGCACGCTCGCGGTGCTCGGCACCGGCGTGCTCACGATCTATCCTCCGGAACACGCCGAACTCGCCGCCGAGGTGATCGCCCGGGGCGCGGTGCTCAGCGAAGAACCGCCGCTGGGCGAGGGGCATGCCGGTGCGTTTCCACAACGCAACCGGATCGTGTCGGGGCTCACGCTCGGCACGGTGGTGGTGGAGGCGGCGGAACGCTCGGGTGCCTTGATCACGGCCCGGCTCGCTGGCGAGCAGGGGCGGGAGGTGTTCGCGGTGCCGGGGCAGGTGGACTGCCGCATGGCCCGCGGCTGCCACCGGCTGATTCGCGACGGAGCCAAGCTGGTCGAGAGCGTGGACGACATCATCGAAGAACTCGGTCCGCTCGTGGCCGCGTCCACCTCGGCTGATGGCCGCTGCGTGAGGTCGCCCGCCGAACTCCAGCTGGGCGACGTGGAGCGGCAGGTGCTGGCCGCGGTGGACGCCGCCGGCATGCCGTCGTCCATCGACATTGAAAACGTGGTCGCGACCAGCGGCCTGGCCGCATCGCAGGTGCTCTCCACGATCGGGGTGCTGGAGATGCGCCGGATCCTCCGCCGGCTCCCGGGCGGTCGCGTCGAGCGGGTCTGAGAAGAAGTCGGCTTCTCCGACGCTGCGGCTCCGCGTAGAATCCTTCTTATGGACACCGCTCTTCTCAATCGCTCCGCGTCGATCCGGGCCCGCCTGCTCCAGCTGCGGGACTCTCTTTGACTGGGAAGGACGCAAGGCATCGGCCACCCGGCTCGAAGCCGCGATGGGCTCGGCTGACTTCTGGAACAACCAGGAAAAGGCCCAGGCCACCGTCGCCGAGCTGAAGGGGATCAACTCCGTGCTCAAGCCGCTCGAGGAGGCCCTCGCCGCCGGCAACGACCTCGAGGCCCTCGAGGAACTCGCCCGCGAGGATGGGTCGCTCGAGCCCGAGCTCGCCGCGGAGGCCGACAAGCTCGAGAAGCTCGTGGACACGCTCGAGCTCACGTCGCTCCTCTCGGGTGCGCATGACTCCAGCGACGCCCTCGTCGCGATCCATGCCCGCGACGGCGGCACCGATGCCAACGACTGGGCCGAGATGATGCTGCGGATGTATTCCGCCTGGGCCTCGAAGCACGACTACACCGTCGAGCTCCTCGATCGCCAGGACGACGCGGTGGCGGGCATCCAGAGCGCCACGGTGGCCATCAAGGGCCCCTGGGCCTACGGCTACCTCAAGGGGGAGACGGGCATCCACCGGCTGGTCCGCATCAGCCCCTTCAACGCCGAAGGCAAGCGGCAGACGAGTTTCGCCGCCGTGGACGTGGCTCCGGCGATCGCCGACGACGACACCGAGGTGGAGATCCGCGACGAAGACATCCGCGAAGACGTCTTCCGGGCCAGCGGCGCGGGCGGCCAGCACGTCAACAAGACATCGAGCGCCATCCGGCTCACGCACTTCCCCACCGGTATCGTCGTGCAGTGCCAGAGCGAGCGGAGCCAGCACAAGAATCGGGCCACCGCCTTGAAGATGCTCCGGGCGCGAATCGCCCGCATCCAGGAGGAGAAGCGGGAGGCGGAGAAGCACGCCCAGCACCAGTCGAAGCCCAAGACGGGCTTCGGGTCGCAGATCCGCAACTATTTCCTGCACCCCGACCAGCGGGTCAAGGACCAGCGGACGGGGCATTACGTCGGCAACTTCCAGAGCGTGCTCGACGGCAACCTCGACGGGTTTTTCGACGCCTATCTGCGGTGGAATGCGTCGGGTTCGGCGGCCACCGCCGACGACGACGCCTAGCCTTGCTGGACTGTCCGGCGGCGGCGGGCTACATTCGGGTTCCACCCGCGCAGGTCCACCAAGGAAATCCATGGCCGAGAAAGAACAGGCCCTCGAGGTCGAGGGCGTCGTCACACAGGCTCTCGCCAACACCCGGTTCCGGGTGCAGATCGCGGGCGGACACATCGTCAACGCCCACGTGGCCGGCCGCATGCGGAAGAACTTCATCCGCATCGTGCCGGGCGACAAGGTGAAGGTCGAACTCTCCCCCTACGACCTCACCAAGGGCCGGATCACGTTCCGCGAACGCTAGGCCGAGAGCCTCCCGCGTCTGCGGGTTCACGCGAGCGGCCCGGCCGCCGCTCGCCCCTTGCCGTGCGGCGGGTCACGAGGCTGCTGGTTCGTCGTCGCCGGGCTTCTTCTCGAGGAACTGCATCAGGTCGCCGAACGTGCGGAGCGGCTCCTTGCCCTCGCGCATCGCCTTCGAGATCTCCGACGGCGGCGCCTTCGGCTTCGCCTCGTACACCCGTGGCTCGGGCTGCCGGGGAGGCCGTGCGGGCCGCTGTGTGCGGGGTGGCCGGGGCGGCCGCGGAGGCCTTGGTCCGCCATCGGCCGGCGGCCTCGCCGGCTGCTCGGCCCGACGCGCCTTCCGCTCCTTCTGCTCGCGGCGGGCCTCCTCCAACCGCTGCTGGCGCTCTCGCTCCACCGGCGGAATCATCGTCAGCGACACCCGGCGACGGGCCTTGTCGAGCTCCAGCACCCAGACCTGCACGATCTGCCCCACGCTCACGACGTCGTGCGGATCGCGGACATACTGGCTGGAGAGTTGGCTGAGGTGCACCAGCCCGCTGTCGTGCAGGCCAATGTCGACGAAGGCCCCGAAATCGACCACGTTGAGCACCGAGCCCATCAGCTCCATGCCCACGGCGAGATCCTCGAGCTTGAGCACGCCCTTCTTGAAGAACGGCTTGGGGAGATCCTCGCGGGGATCGCGGCCCGGACGGGCGAGTTGTTCGAGGATGTCGGCCAGTAGCAGCCGGCCCACGCCCAGCTCGCGGGCGAGCGCCTCGAGGTCGACCGCGGCAGCCTTGTCGGCCAGGGCCTCGGCCTGCTGCCGCGCGGCGAGGTCGGCCACGCTGCCACCGAGCCGCTCGAGCACCTTCTCGGCGACGGGGTAGCTCTCCGGGTGGATCCAGGTCGAATCGAAGGGATTCGTGCCCCCGGGAATCTTCAGGAAGCCCACCGCCTGCACGTAGGCGGCCTCCCCGAAGCCAGGCACCTCGAGGAACTGCTGCCGGGAGGTGAACGGGCCGTTCTTGGTCCGCCACTCGTGGAAGTTCTTGGCGGTGGCCTGATTGAAGCCCGACACCCGCCGGAGGAGCGCGGGGCTGGCGGTGTTCACGTCCACGCCGACGTAGTTGACGCAGCTCTCGACCACGTTGTCGAGCGAGGCGTGGAGGTGCCGCGCCTTGACGTCGTGCTGGTAGAGCCCGACGCCGATGTTCGCCGGCTCGATCTTCACCAGCTCGGAGAGCGGATCCTGGAGCCGGCGGCCGATGGAGATCGCGCCGCGGACCGACGCCTCGTGGCCCGGCAGCTCCTCGCGGCCGAACGGGCTCGTCGAGTAGACGCTCGCCCCGGCCTCGTTGACGATCACGTATCCCACGTCGACATCCTTGAGTTCGCCCGCCACCAGGTCGGCGACGAGGTTCTCGGTCTCGCGGGCCGCGGCGCCGTTGCCGATGGCGATCACGGTGCAGGCGTGGTTCCGCACCAGCTCCACGATCTTCGCCGCCGCGGCCGTCCGCTTCTCCTGCTTGCCGACGACGTGCAAGACCGCGTGGTCGAGCGGGGTGCCACATTCGTCGATCACGGCCGCCTTGCACCCACTCTTGAAGCCGGGGTCGAGCGAGAGCACGCGGCGCCCGGCTACGGGGGCCTGAAGGAGGAGGTTGCGGAGGTTGCGGGCGAACACGTGCACCGCATGCGACTCGCAGACGTCGGTCATCTCCCGGCGAATCTCCCGCTCGAGGCTGGGGAGGATCAGCCGCGCCAGGGCGTCGCGGCCGCAGGCTCGGAGCATGTCGGCATGGGGATGGTCCGCGGGCACGAGCAGCTCGTCCGCCACCCCCTGCATCTCCTCGGCCGGCCCCTCGATCCGCACCTTGAGCAGCCGGGCCCGCTCGCCGCGGTTGATCGCCAGGAGGCGGTGCGGGGGCACCCGCTGGATGTGCTCGCCGTAGTCGAAGTAGTCGCGGTAGTGCTTCTCTTCCTTGGAGAGCGCCTTGCCTTCGCTCTCGACCCGCTGGCTCTTGAGGTGGGCCGACCGGTAGAGAATCTCGCGGAGCCGCTGCCGCAGGTCGGCCCGCTCGCTGAACTCGTGGGCGATGATGTGGCCGACGCCGAGCAGGACATCCGCCACGGAGGGCACCTGGGCGTCGGCATCGACGAAATCGGCCGCCCGCGCCTCGAGGTTCGCCGCGGCGGGATCGGCGGCGAGGATCTCCCGGGCGAGGGGCTCGAGCTTCCGCTGCCGCGCCACCTCCGCGAGGGAGAGCTTCCGGGGCTTGTAGGGCAGGTAGAGATCCTCGAGCTTCTTCGTGCTCTCGGCGGCGACGATCCGGGCCTCGAGCTCGGGGGTGAGCCGGCCCTGCCCCTGGATCGTCCGCAGGATCGTCTGCTTGCGGTCGGCGAGCTGCCGGGCGCGGGCCACGGCCTCGGCGATCAGGCGGATCTGCTCCTCATCCAGACCGTCGGTCTGGTCGCGGCGATACCGCGTGATGAAGGGGACGGTGTTGCCCGCGTCGAGCAACTCGACCGTCGATTGCACTGCCGCGACCGTCAGGCCGAGCCGCTGGGCAATCAATCCCAGATCGATGACAGCGGTGATCGCCGTGGATCCCATCCTGCTCGCGGTCCGCCCACACGAACGTGGCCGACCCGCACAACTCTCCTCCTCGATCCCCGCTCCATGCGCAACCGCGCAGGATGGGATGGATCTGGAACAGGCGTCGAATCTAGGGCGTCACCCCGACCGGTGTCAAACGCCGAAAACCGGCCAGTCTCCTCAGCCTGCTCATCCTGCCCCGATTCTCCTGCCAGCTCCACGTCGCCTGCCCTTGACCCTCCAGCGCAGGTTCGCCTATTCCCCGCTCGGCGCGGCGTGTCGCACCCCGGCCACACGTCCTCGGACCCAACCGACGGAATCCATTGGAGCGGCCTGCACGATCGTGACGATCACGAAGCGTGGCCGGATCGTGCCGCTCGCACGACCGTGACCGCCGCCATCCCTGTTTCAGGCCCGACGGAGTTCCCCCAGCCATGATTCGCCGCAGCACGGACACCGAACCCGCCACGACCACCGGCCCCGACTCAGACCTGCTGCCCTCCGTTCCGCTCCTGGCGCTCGACCGCCAGTACGACGTGCTCCGCGAGTCGATCCGCGCCGCCATCAATCGCGTGTGCGACTCGGGCCGCTTCGTGCTCGGCCCCGACGTGGCCGACCTGGAGGCCGAGCTGGCCAAGGCGCTCGACGTGCCCCACGTGATCTCGTGCGCCTCCGGAAGCGACGCCCTCCTCCTCGCCCTGATGGCCCTCGACATCGGCCCGGGCGACGAGGTGATCGTGCCCAGCTACACGTTCTTCGCCACCGCCAGCGCCGTCACCCGGCTGAACGCGACCCCGATCTTCGCCGACATCGACCCGGCGACCTACCTCGTCGATCCTCGTGACGTCGAGCGGAAGATCAGCGCCCGGACGAAGGCGATCGTGCCTGTGCACCTCTTCGGCCGCACGGCCGACATGGACGCCCTCGCCACGATCGCCGACCGGGCCGGCCTGCCGATCGTCGAGGATGCCGCCCAGTCGATCCTCTCGACCTGGCACGGCCGCTGCTCCGGCAGCCTCGGCGACATCGGCTGCTTCAGCTTCTATCCCACGAAGAACCTCGGCGGTGCCGGCGACGGCGGGTTCCTCACGACCACCCGCGACGACCTCGCGAAGTCGCTCAAGCTGCTCCGCGTGCACGGAATGGAGCCGCGGTATTACCACGAGGTGATCGGCATCAACAGCCGCCTCGACTCGATCCAGGCCGCGGTGCTCCGCGTGAAGCTGCCGCACCTCGACGCCTGGACCACGGCCCGGCAGGTGAACGCCGGCCGGTATCGCGAGCTGTTCGCCGAATACGACCTGCATGGCCGCATCGCCGTGCCCGGCGAAGAGCCCCGCGGCCGCCACGTCTGGAACCAGTTCGTGGTCCGCGTGCTCGGCGACGACCGCGATGCCCTGCGGGCGCACCTCGCCAAGCAGGGCGTGGGCACGGAGATCTACTACCCCGTGCCGCTCCATCTCCAGAAGTGCTTCGCCCACCTCGGCTGGGCCAAGGGCGACCTCCCGGAAACGGAGCGGGCCGCGGAGCAGACGCTCGCCCTGCCCATCTTCCCGGAGCTCACCGCCGCCGAACAGCGGACGGTGGTCGGCCGGATCGCCGAGTTCTTCGGCGCCGCACGAACGGCAGCCGCCGAGCCTGCGGCCGCGAAGTCGGCGCTGCCGACACCCCACATTCTCCGCCGCGCCGTCGGCAAGGCCGACGACGTGCGGTGCTGAGCCCGCTTCGGCCGGCCGCCGGGCCGATCCCGCGGCTGGGCGCGGGTGTCGGCCGCCGTGCGGGCCGCCGGGATTGCAGGTAGGATTCCGGGCGACATCCCCCCGGTCCTCCGCTCTCCCCTCACGCGCCATGGCCACGAAGTCGAAACGTCCGCCCAAGGCTCCGGGCAAACTGCCCGTCATCGACCAGAAGACGCTCCGGCTGATCGTCGATCTCGCCGACGAGGTGGCCAGCGCCGCCGAGAAGAAGCGCGACCCTCATCTCGACATCCCCACCCGCAGCCTCTCGAACGTCCGCTTCAACAAGGCGCGGAAGATCATCGAGATGGGGGGGCAGACCAATCGCCGCCAGCTCTTCAACCTCTCCCAGGCGAAGAGCTACATGCAGACGCTGCTGGTGGCGACCGGCTGCAAGCAGCTCATCGACCAGCAGAAGACCACCAGCATCCGAGGTCTCTACTACCTGCTCAAGCACACGATCGAGGGCACCCGCGAGGAGACCTTCGCCACGCAGGAGGAGTGCGACCCGATCATCGAAGACCTGGAGGTGACGCTGGAGAGCCTCCGCGAGGAACTCCACGTCTATGCCAGCAACCGCGGCGGCATGGTGGGACCGATCACGCTGATCGACTCGGGGGACGAGATCGACTGCTCCCGGATGGGCTCCGGCGGCTACTCGATCCCCTCGATCGTCGAGGCCGACATCGTGAAGTTCAAGACGTGCGATGCGAAGTTCATCCTCCACGTCGAAAAAGACACGGTCTGGCGCCGGTTCAACGAGGACAAGTTCTGGCGGAAGCACAACTGCCTGCTGACGCACGGCGGCGGTCAGCCGCCGCGTGGCGTGCGGCGGATGCTCTACCGGCTGCACAACGAGCTCAAACTGCCGGTCTACTGCCTGCTCGACAACGATCCCTGGGGCTACTACATCTACTCGGTGCTCAAGCAGGGCTCGATCAACCTGGCGTATGAGTCGAAGCGCATGGCGATCCCCGAGGCCCGCTTCCTCGGCATCCGCTCCCGCGACTATCAGCGGTGCAAGCTCAGCCCGAGCGTGCAGATCCAGCTCAACGACACCGACATCAAGCGGGCCAAACAGATCGCCGCCTATCCATGGTTTGCCGGCAAGAAGGCCTGGCAGAAGGAAATCGAGACGATGCTCACCAACGGCTTCAAGCTCGAGGTCGAGTCACTGATCTCCAAGGACATCAGCTACGTGACCGACACGTACACGCCGGAGCGCCTCTCCGAGGAAGACTGGCTGGACTGAATTCACGCGAAACACGCCACGGCAAGCGAGGGGCTGCCCGTGCCCACGAGCCGGCGCT
>JBBAVS010000085.1:0-17505 GCA_040397585.1 Pirellulales bacterium | reverse complement strand
CATCTCGCAAAGATTTTTTCCGATTTCCGAAAAGCCACGAAAACGGGCTGTTTTCAGGCGTGCACACGCCGGCTGGTATGTTCGAGGTGGAGATCGTGACCGCGCGCGGAGATGTTGCCATGCCCCACCAAGCCCAGCGATCTTCGGACGCCGCGATCGATCGCCGCGATTTTCTTGCGGGCATCACGGCCTCGGCAGCCCTCGCGGCCGGCGGGGCCGCGGCTGCGGATCTCGGCCGAGCCCGCACGGTGTCGATCTTCCACACGACCGATCTCCACGGTCGCATCCTGCCCACGAGCACCTACGAGGGGCTCGACGATGTGGGCGGATTCGCGCGATGCGCCACGTGCATCCGCCAGTGGCGTCGTGAGTCGCCGCATTCGCTGCTCGTCGATGTCGGCGACGTGGTGCAGGGCACTCCGGTGAGCCTGGAGAGCGGCGGCACGCTGCTCATCGACCTCTTCAACCGCCTCGGCTACGACGCCTGGACGCTCGGTAATCACGATTTCGACTGGGGGCCGGAGAAGCTCGAGGCCCTCCTCACGCGGTCGGAATCCCCCGTGCTCACGGCGAACCTCGCCCGCGGAGCCGATCGGCCCGGCGGTTTCGCGGGCGCGTGGCAGCGGGTGCTGCCCTGGACCATGAAGGAGGTGGGCGGCTTCCGCATCGCCATCATCGGGCTGATCACGCCCGGGCTGCCCTACTGGCTGCCGCCCGAACTGCTCGGCGGCGCGGAGGCGACCGATCCCGCCACGGCGCTGGCCGCCGCGGTGCAGGAGGCCCGTGCCGCCCGCGCCGATGCCGTGGTGGTGACAGGCCACATGGGCTGGCGATTCAACGACGATTACGCGAATCCCGTCCGCTCGATCCTCCGCGACACGGACGGGGTGGACGTCTACCTCGCGGGCCATTCGCATCAGGATCAGCCGTCGTGGATGCTGCACGACGTGCTCTGCTCGCAGGCCAGCTACCACGGCATCCACTGCGGCCGGGTCGATCTCACGTTCGACCTCGATTCACGGAAACTGGTCGATCGGCGGGCCTTCACGGTGCTCATGGACGACCGCTTCGCACTCGATCCCGCCGTGATGGCGGCAGCCCGGCCCGGGATCGAGGCGGCCGATGCCACGCTCTCCCGCCAGGTGGCCGCGGTGACGCGGCCGATCTCCGGCAAGGGCCGGGGCAGTGGCCTGGCAACGCTGCTCTGCGAACTCTTCGCCGCGACGCTCCGGCGCCGCGGCACGGCCGTGGATGCGGTGTTGCACGGGACGTTTGGCACCGGTGACGTGCCCCCCGGTCCGCTCACGGTCGCCGACTGCTGGAAGATCATCCCCTACGAAAACATGCTCGTGACTGCCGAGGTCACGGCGGCCGACCTGCTCGCCATCGTCGCCGAGGATGCGAAGCAGAAGGATTCCGACCGTACGCTCTGGCCGTTCGAGGTGGTCCGGGGCGAGGGTGACGCGCCGGCCCGCCTGCGGCACGAGGGGGCCGACGTGCCGGCCGAGCGGCGGCTGACCGTCGCCCTCAACGCCTACGACGCGCAGTCGGGCGGGCGGCGACTGATGCGCACGCGGGAGATCCTCGCCGCGCCGGCGGCCAACCGCCGCACCTCGCCGATCGACACGCGCTCAGCCCTGATCGACGGGCTGCTCGATCGCGGCACGGTGGGCTGAACGTCCCGGCCACCATCCCGGAAAAGAAAAGGACCCGTGGTTCGAAAACCACGGGTCCGGTAGCGGCTCTGGATGTGTGGGTCTTTGGGGGGGGGGAACAGCCGCTGAAGAGAGTCAAAGTGTTTTGTGGGTGTCGCGGCACTTCCTCGCGACACGACAAGCATACCCTACGCCCTGCCGCCGCGTCGAATGGAATTGTGCGGCGATGTGGTTCGATTTTCTGCAGGGACGCGAAACCCTGAGGATTAAGCCGTTTTTTCAGGCTTCCGAGCGGTTCTCCTCGGGGTGTCGAGCGGTCCGGCAGGACGGTCGGGACACGGATCCGCAGGCGGGCGGACACCTTGCGGGGCCGCTTCTCCGGGCCTTGGGCTGTCGGCTACGCTACCTCCGTCCGGTGCCCGTGTTCGATCGGACCACCACCCTCACGCCCCCCGAGTTCCACCCCCATGGCCGCATCCCCCGCCGACCCCTTCGCCGCCCGCGCCACCTTCGAGACCGGCTCCGGCCCCGCCACGCTCTACCGCCTGCGGGCCCTCGACGACGCCGGCGTGACCAACACGTCGCGGCTCCCCTATTCGATGCGGATGATCCTCGAGGCGCTGCTGCGGACCTGCGACGGCTACGAGGTGACCGAGAGCGACATCCGCACGCTCGCCACCTGGAACGCCGCCAAGCCCGCGGAGCAGGAGATCCCGTTCAAGCCGGCCCGGGTCGTGCTCCAGGACTTCACCGGCGTGCCCTGCGTGGTCGATCTCGCGGCGATGCGGGCCGCGATGAAGCGGCTCGGCGGCGACCCGCGGAAGATCAATCCGCTCGTGCCGGTCGATCTCGTCATCGACCACTCGGTGCAGGTCGATTTCTACGGCTCGCAGGACGCCCTCGAGAAGAACATCGATATCGAGTTCGGCCGCAACGCCGAACGCTACGCCTTCCTCCGCTGGGGCCAGCAGGCCTTCCGCAACTTCCGCGTGGTGCCGCCGGCGATCGGAATCGTGCACCAGGTGAACCTCGAATACCTCGCCGGCTGCGTGTTTCTCCGCGACGATCCCGCCGGAAAGCCGGGGGCGAAGGTCGCCGTGCCCGACACCCTCGTCGGCACCGACAGCCACACCACGATGATCAATGGTCTCGGCGTGGTCGGCTGGGGCGTGGGAGGCATCGAGGCCGAGGCGGTGATGCTTGGGCAGGCGCTCTCGCTCCTGCTCCCCGAGGTCGTGGGCTTCGAACTCACCGGCCACCTGCCGGCCGGCGCCACCGCCACCGACCTCGTGCTCACCGTCACGGAGATCCTGCGTAAGGAGGGGGTGGTCGGGAAGTTCGTGGAGTTCTTCGGGAGCGGGCTGGCGGGAATGTCGCTCGCCGACCGGGCCACGATCGCCAACATGGCCCCCGAATACGGCGCCACGATGGGCTTCTTCCCGGTCGACGACGAGACGCTCGCCTACCTGCGGCTCACGGGCCGGCCGGCCGAGCAGGTGACGCTCGTCGAGCGCTACATGAAAGAGCAGGGGATGTTCCGCACCGCGGCGGCGCCCACGCCGGAGTTCACGAAGCGGCTGGCGCTCGACCTTGGCAGCGTCGTGCCGAGCCTCGCCGGCCCGAAGCGGCCCCAGGACCGCGTGCCGCTCGTGCAGGTGAAGCAGGCGTTCGCCGAGGCGCTCACGGCGCCGACGGCCAAGCGGGGCTTCGCGCTCGAGGGGGCGGCCCTCGCCCGCACCGGCACCGTTCGCGAGCATGGCCACGCCGACCAGATCGGGCATGGCGCGGTGGTGATCGCCGCGATCACCAGCTGCACCAACACCAGCAACCCGAGCGTGATGGTGGCCGCCGGGCTCGTGGCCCGGAAGGCGGTGGCCAAGGGTCTCACCACGAAGCCGTGGGTGAAGACGAGCCTCGCCCCCGGATCCCGCGTGGTCACCGACTACCTGGAGAAGTCGGGGCTGGCCCAGGATCTCGACGCGCTCGGCTTCGAGACCGTGGGCTACGGCTGCACCACCTGCATCGGCAACTCGGGTCCGCTGCCCGATCACGTGGCCGCCGCCGTCGCCGAGGGGGACCTCGTCGCCGCCGCCGTGCTCTCGGGGAATCGCAACTTCGAAGGCCGCGTCAATCCGCTCGTGAAGGCCAACTGGCTGGCGAGTCCGCCGCTCGTGGTGGCCTACGCGCTGGCCGGCACCACCGACATCGACCTCGCCACGGAGCCGCTCGGCACCGGAAGCGACGGCAAGCCCGTGTTCCTCGCGGAGATCTGGCCCACGGCCGAGGAGGTGCGGGCGACGGTCGAGGCGAGCGTGTTGCCGGCGCAGTTCCAGAAGCGCTACGACAACGTCTGGGAGTCGAACCCGCGGTGGAACGCCGTGCCGACGACCGCCGGCGAGCTCTACGCCTGGGACGAGCAGAGCACCTACATCCAGGAGCCGCCGTTCCTCGCCGAACTCTCCCGCGAGCCAAAGCCGCCGGCGAGCATTCGCGGGGCCCGCGTGCTCCTCGCCCTCGGCGACAGCGTGACCACCGACCACATTTCGCCGGCCGGGAGCATCGCCAAGGCGAGCCCCGCCGGGACGTTCCTGATCGAGCATGGCGTGCCGCCGGCCGACTTCAACAGCTACGGCGCCCGCCGGGGCAACGATCGGGTGATGACCCGGGGCACGTTCGCCAACATCCGCATCCGCAACCTGCTCGTGCCCGGCACGGAAGGGGGCGTGACGCGGCTCCTGCCAGGCACGGAGGTGATGCCGGTCTACGACGCGGCGGTGAAGTATCGGGCCCAGGGCACCCCCCTGGTGGTGCTCGCGGGCACGGAATACGGCACCGGAAGCTCCCGTGACTGGGCGGCCAAGGGCACGATGCTCCTGGGGGTGCGGGCCGTGCTGGCCGCGAGCTTCGAGCGGATCCACCGCTCCAACCTCGTGGGGATGGGCGTGCTTCCGCTGGTGCTTCCCGAGCCTTGGCAGCAGCTCGGCCTCACGGGCGAAGAGACCTTCGACATCCCGTTCGAAGGGCTCGCCCCGCGCACGACCGTGGTGGTCAAGGCCACGCGGCCGGATGGGACGGTGAAGGAGATTCACTGCCTCGTGCGGATCGACACGCCCGTGGAGCTCGATCAGTTCCGCGCAGGTGGCATCCTGCCGTTCGTGCTGCGGAAACTGCTCGCGGTCTGATCCGGCCGGCACGGCCCGAAGTGGGGGCAGGTTTTCAACCTGCACGAAGACGCGACGCCGGTGTTCGTCGGTCTCCGTGCGGCTGCGCGGCTCTCGCGGCCCCGCAAACTCCCTACCGGCGGAACAGTTTTCCGCGCGGACAGTTTTGTCGCGTGGTTTTTCGGTTCCCGAGGGCTTGCGGTGGCTGTCAGATTCGGCGCGTTTCCGTATAGTGAGCCCCACAGAGTGAGACTCACATGAGTTCGATCCGCGGTGGCCGGCCGCGGCACGACTCGTCACGGAGGGCTTCGACATGGCGCTGGACAGCCACCAGGCGGATCGTATCGGCACGCCCGGTTCCTCGTACGAGGCCTCCGTTCGCGAGCGGCCCGACGCCCACGGCCGCGCGGCGATCGCCGCGGTGGTGCTCGACGCCCTCGAGCGGGTGCGCCCGGCCGGCAGCCGCCGGCGGCTGGCCGCGAACTCGGTGATCGCCGACGCCGGAATCGACTCCGACCTCTTTCTCGACGCCGTCACGCGGCTCGAGGGCCGCTACCAGATGCGGTTCCATGCCTCGTGGCTGACGGGCATCCGCACCTGTGCTGACCTCATGCAGCGGGTGGCCGACCACATGTTCGACGCCGCCGACCGGGCCGGCGTCACGGCCGCCACGGCCCTCCCGACGGCCCCCGTGGCCGCGGCCGGCGACGACGCCTGGCCCGAGTGCCGGGCCCTGGAAGATCGGTTCGCGGCCCTCGATGCCGCCGGGCTGGAAAGCCCGTTCCTGATCCCCAACGAGCGTGTGGCGGGCCGCATGGCCACGATTCGCGGCCGCGACACGATCACCTACACGAGCTTCGACTACCTCGGCCTGGCCGGGCATCCCGACGTCAAGCGGGCGGCCGTGGACGCGATCGAGCGGTTCGGCTGCAGCGCCTCGGCCAGTCGGATGGTGGGGGGCAACAACACGGTTCTCGACGATCTCGACGCCGCACTCGCCGACTTCATCGGCACCGAGCGGGCGGTGATGTTCCCCTGCGGCTTCGGCACCAATGCCTCCGTGTTCGGGCATTTGTTCGACGCGGGCGACCTGATCCTCTACGACGAACTCGCCCATGCCAGCATCGTGCAGGGTGCGGCGCTCTCGAAGGCCGGCAAACGGTCGTTTCGCCACAACGATCACCGCCAGCTCGATGGCCTGCTCCGCGACCTCCGTCCGCAATACCGGCGGGTGGTGGTCGCGATCGAGGGCGTCTACAGCATGGACGGAGACTATCCCGACCTGCCGAAGTTCCTCGAGGTGAAGCGGCGGCACGACGCGCTGCTCTACGTGGACGAGGCGCACTCGATCGGCACGATGGGGCCCGAGGGCCGCGGGATCTGCGACTTCTTCGGCGTGGATGCCCGCGAGGGCGATCTCTGGATGGGCACGATCAGCAAGGCGCTCGGTGCCCAGGGGGGCTATCTCGCGGGGCCGGAGCGGCTCATCAGCTATCTCGGCCACACCACGCCGTCGTTCGTGTTCTCGACCGCCTGCTCGCCGGCCAATGCGGCGGCGGCCCTGGAGGCGATCCGCGTCATCCGGCGCGAACCGTGGCGGCTCACGCGGCTCCGCGAGCGTTCCGAACTGTTCCTCAAGCTCTGCGCCGACGTCGGCCTCGACACGGGCACCAGTGGCGACACGCCGGTGATTCCGGTGATCCTGCGCAGCTCCATGCGGGCGATGCAGGTGTCGCAGCGGCTGCTCGAGGAGGGGATCAATGCCCGGCCGATCCTCTATCCGGCCGTTCGCGAGTCGGCGGCGCGGGTGCGGTTCTTTCTCACCTGCGAGCACACCGAGGAGCAGATCGTCGAGACCGTCGAGACGCTCGCCCGCGTGGCCGCCGAAACGCCGGTCTGAGGCCGGCGCGGATGCGACCGGGCTTCCGGCACGCGGAACCAGGCCATTGACCGCTGAAACGGTCGCTCGCTAGAGTTCGCTCCTGCCGTTCCTGCCCGCCGCACCGCCCCGCCTGCCCCCCGATGCCCGCCAACCACACCCGGTCCCCCGAGTCCGAATCGGCGGCCCAGTCCCGCCTGCTCCGCATCGCCGAGACCCATGTCGGGAAGGGGGTGTTTGCCCGCCGGCGGATCGCCTCCGGCACCGTGCTGGGCGAGATCCGCGGCCCGATTCTCGACGACCACCCGGAGGATTCGAGCTACGTGATGGAGCTTCCGGGCGGCCGGCTGCTCGATCCGGCCCCGCCTTTTCGCTTCGTGAATCACAGTTGCGACCCCAACTGTGAACTCTTCTACTGGGAGGCCGAGCCCGGCGAGACCGAGGAAGAGCGGTTGTGGATGCAGACGATCCGGACGATCGAGGTCGGCGAGGAGCTCCTGATCGATTACTGCTGGCCGGCCGATGCGGCGATTCCATGCCGCTGCGGGGCCCAGGGGTGCCGAGGATGGATCGTGGACCCGGCGGAACGCCACCTGATCGAGGAACGGACGGACGGCTGACCGCTGCGTCCGCCGTCGCTCCCGCACGCCGTCCCTGGCATGGCGTCGGCTGGCTCGTGGCCGCGGCGGCGACCGCCGTGGCCGTGCTGGGAATCTCACGCCTGCGGCTCGACGACGACCTGCGGGCGCTGATCCGCGATTCAGGCGGCGAGTTCGCCCTCGTGGACGAGGTGGCGGCGATCTTCGGCCCGCCCGACCGCGATTGCATCGTGCGGGCCACGGCCCGCTCCGGCGACATCTTCGACGCGGAGCCGCTCATGGCCCTCGAAGCGCTCGCCGGCCGCCTCCGCGGCCTCGAGGGCGTGGAGCAGGTGCGGAGCATCTTCGACGTCCGCCGGCAGGGGGCGGCCGGGGCGATCCTGCCGGTGATCCCCCGGCGGGCCGAGCCGCTCGACGCCGAGGCGCGGGCCGAGGCCAAGGCGCGGGCCGCCCGCCACCCGCTCGTGGCCGGCCACCTGCTCTCCGCCGACGCCGCCTCCTCGCTGTTGCTCGTGCAACTCTCCGCCGACGCCGAACGCCCCCCCCGGTCATCGGAGGTCGTGGCTCGCATCGAGGCGGCCCTCGCCGACTCGGCCACGGCCGGCGGTCCCCTGGCGATCGAACTCACCGGGCTGCCCGCCCTCCGGGAGCAGGCGATGCAGGCCCTGCGGCGCGACATGCTGATGTTCAACTCGATCGGCCTGTCGCTGGCCGTGATCCTCTCGGCGGTCGTTGCCCGCAGCCTGCGGTCGACCGTGGTCGCGTGCGTGCCCCCGTTCGTCGGGGCCGTCTGGGCGCTCGGCGCGCTGGGGCTGCTCGGCGCCCCCGTGACGGTGCTCACCAGCGTGGTCCCCTCGCTGGCCCTCGTGGTCGGCACCTGCGACTCGATTCACTTCATCGAGGACATGCGGCGGAGCGTGCGCCGCGGGCTCGATCCGCTGGCGGCCTCGTCGGGGGCGGTGCACCGGATCGGCGCCGCCTGCGGCCTCACGAGCATCGTCACCGCGATCGGGTTTGCGTCGCTGGCGGTGGCCCGCATCGAGGCGGTGCGGTCCTTCGGTATCGCGGCCGCCGTCGGGGCCCTGGCGAGCTTTCTGGCCGTCACGCTGCTCACGCCGCTGATCGCGGCGACGCCCTTCTGCAGCGGCCTGCGGCTGGGCCGCTCCTCGCGGCTCGCCGGCCGCACGGCGAACCTGCTGGCCGCGTTCTCGGTCCGTCACGCTCGTCCGCTCGTGGCGGTGGCCTGCGGTCTCACCCTCCTCCTGGCCCTGGCCGGCTCCGGCATCGAGGCCGACAGCCGGATCGTCGATTCGCTGCCGACCGGCGCGGCGGCCTCGCAGGCGCTCGCCCGAGTGGATGCCGACTTCGGCGGGGCGATGGGGATCGACATCGTCGTCGGCTGGCCGGCCGACGTCGATTGGCGGGATCCCGCCGTGCTCGACGCGGTCCGCCGCGCCGAGGCCGCGCTCGCCGGCGAGGCGGCCATCTCGCGGCCGATCTCGTTCGCGACGGTCGCCGGCGAGCTGCCTCCCCGGGCCCGGCGGCGCATCGACGCCGCCAGTGTGGGCGACCTGATCTCGCCGGCCGATCGGGTGGCTCTGGTCCGTGCGCGGGTGGCCGACGTCGGCTCGCGGCGGCTGGAGGGCATCTACGATCGGATCGATGGCTCGCTGGCGGCGCTCGAACGCGACCTCCCGGGGTGGCGGTTCCGACTGGCGGGCATGTCGGTCGTGTCGGCCCGCAATATCCGGCAGCTCGTCCGCGACCTTGGTTCGAGCCTCGTCGTCGAGGTGCTCGTGATCGGCTGCATCCTCGCCGTCGCGTTCCGCTCGCCCCTGGCCGGCCTGGTGAGCCTGATCCCCAACGTGTTCCCGCTGGCGGTGATCGCCACGCTGCTGGCGGCCACCGGCCGGTCGCTCGACCCGGCGACGGTGATCGTGTTCAACGTCTGCCTCGGCCTGGCGGTGGACGACACGGTGCACGTGCTCTCGGCCCTGGCCCGCAACCGCCGCGAGGGCCTCTCGATCGCCACCGCCGTCCGCCGCGCCGTCGCCGAGACCGGCAACGCGGTGATGATCGGCGGCGTGGTCCTGATGGTGGGCTTCGCCGCCGTGACCGCCAGCAGCGTGCCGTCGCTGGCGGGCTTCGGCATGCTCGCCTGCGCGGCGGTCGCGGCGGCCACGCTGGCCGAACTCGTGTTCCTGCCCGCGCTCCTCGTGGTCACCGACGACGTCGTCAAGCGCCGCTGGCCGGTGTTCCGCGACGGCATCTTCGGCACGCCGCTCGGCGCTGCCCGGGCCCTGGCTCCGTGACGCTTCCGCGAAGCCCGGCCGCGACTCCCGTCCTCAGGCGAGTTCGTCGCGGATCTTCTCGAGGAGCTTCTTCGTGGCCAGGATTCCCTCGGCCTCGGGGAGTTCCTTGCCCTCGTATTCGACGCCCACCCAGCCGTGGTAGCCCGCGTCGAGCACGATCTTCATCATCTTGCGGTAGTCGGTGCGGACTTCGTTGCCGTCGGCGTCGAACTCGTGGCTCTTGGCGCTCACGCCCTTGGCGAAGGGCATGAGGTCGGCCACGCCACGGTAGCGATCGTAGTCGTAGAAGTTGCCGAAGTCGGGGAGGGTGCCGCAGTTCGGCTTGCCGACCAGCTTCATCACGCCCGCCAGCCACTCGCCGTTGCTCGACAGGCCGCCGTGGTTCTCCACGATCACGTTCATCCCCATCTGCGAGGCATATTCCGCGAGCCGGGCGAGGCCGTCGGCGGCGAGCTTCTGCTGCTCCTCGAAGGAGCCCTTGCTGGCGGCATTGACGCGGATCGAATGGCAGCCGAGCCGCTTGGCGGCCTCGACCCACGGATAGTGGTTTTCCACGGCCTGCGTGCGGGCCTTGTCGTCGGGAGCGCCGAGGTCGCCGAGGCCGTCGCACATGATCAGCACGTTGGTCACGCCCTCGTCGGCCGCCCGCTTCGCGAGGTCGGCGATGTAGTCCTCGTCGCGGGCCTTGTCCTTGAAGAACTGGTTGACGTATTCCACCGCCTCGATGCCGAACTGCTGCTTTGCGGCCCGCGGGAAGTCGAGGTTGTCGAGCTTCCCGGAGAAGAGGGTGTTGTGGAGCGACCACTGGGCGAGCGAGATCGTGAACGGCGGCTGCTTCGCGGCGGCTGGTGCGGGGTCGGCGGCCACGCTCCGCAGCGGGGCGGAGGCCAGGACGCCGGCGGCGGAGGCGCCGGCGGCGAGGAAGGTGCGACGGGTGGCGAGCGACGGGTTCATCCGGGGGTCCTTTCGAGCGACGGTCGTGGCAAGCCGCTGATCACGCGGGGGGCGCGTCGGCCTCCTGCTGGAGGTATTCGCGGGGTGTGGTCCACAAGACTACCGGAACGAGCAGCAGGGTCGCCAGCGTCATGCAGCCGGTGAAGAACCAGTAATACGAGGCCCCGGAGAGGATCGACTCCCCGCTGGCGTCTTTCGTGAGCCAGTTCACCGCCGCCGTGAACAGATTGCCGAGCGAGACGCTCAGCAGATACAGGCTCATCACGAACGACTTCATCTGGGGGGGCGCCTGGGTGTAGCTGAACTCCAGGCAGGTGATCGACACGAGGATTTCGGCCGCGGTGATCACCACGTAGGCCGCGACCTGCCAGACCACGGAGGGCCAATGGGCCGCCTCCGGCCCCAGGCCGGCCGCTGCCAGCCGGGTCGATTCGGCGTCGATCAGGCCCTGGGCGGTGGCCGAGATCGCGAACGCGGCGACCGTGAGGATGAAGCCGGCGAGAATCCGCCGCAGCGGCGTGAAGGCGACCACGCGGCCGACGGCCGGATAGATGACCAGCCCGAAGAGGGGAATGAAGAGCAGCACGAGCAGCGGGTTGATCGCCTGGATCTGGCTCTCCAGCCAGTCGATGCCGAGGAAGCGGCGGTCCATCCGCTCCGCCTGCTGCACCCACGCGCCGCCGGTCTGGTCGTAGAGCGACCAGAACACCGCCACCAGCAGGTAGAGGGGCACGAGCCGGGCGATCGCCGCCAGCCCCTCGGGCCCGAACGTCTCGCGGAAGTAGTCGGGCCCGCGGGGAGGCACGTGCACGAACCGGTGGCGACCGAGCCAGAACACGAGCGTGGCCACCGCCATGAGGATGCCCGGCACGCCGAAGGCCCACCCGGCGCCATGGTGCTCCAGGAGCCAGGGGGTGAGCAGCGTGGAGAAGAACGAGCCGAAGTTGATCGCGAAGTAGAACCAGCCGAACACGCGTTCCAGCAGGTGGCGGTTTGACTGGCCGAACTGGTCGCCCACGTGCGCCGACACGCAGGGCTTGATGCCTCCCGCCCCGATCGCGATCAGGGCGAGGCCCGCGAGCAGCCAGCCCCGCGGCTCGAGCGTGGCGGCGAGGAGCGGCTGCGGCATGTCCATCAGGGCCAGGCAGAGGTGGCCGGCGCAGTAGACGAGCGAGAGGAGCAGGATCGTGAGGTACTTGCCGAGGAAGGCGTCGGCCACGATCCCGCCGATCACGGGGAAGAAGTAGGCGCTGGCCACGAACAGGTGCATCCACTCCCGCGACTCGGTCTCGGTCATGAAGTCGGGGCGGCCCGTGCTCGACAGCAGGTGCTGCGTCATGAACACGACGAGGATCGACTTCATGCCGTAGAACGAAAACCGCTCCGCGGCCTCGTTGCCCACGATGAAGGGGATGCCGGGGGGCATCCCGGCCGTAGCGGCGGGCCGCGAGCGATAACCGTGGCTGGTCGTGGCCATGAAACCCCGCTGGTACGATTCAGGACAGATCCCGTCAGCATCGCCGACCACGCCCCGGCGACGCAAACCCACGTTCGGGCCGAGCCCGCCCCCTGCCATCCCATGCCCGGCCCGCTTCTCGTCGTGACGATCGATCGGCTGCCCGCCTGGATCCTGCCGGCGTATGGGGCCACGTGGGTGGCGACGCCCGCCCTCGACCGTCTCGCCGCGCGGGGCGTGGTGTTCGACGGGCTCGTCGCCACGTCGGACGAGCCCGGCGAGGCGGTGCAGTCGCTCCTCGCCTGGACCCGGTCCCTGGCTGCGGAGGCCGTCGCCGTGGTCACCGACGACCCCGCCCTGGCCGATGGCGTGTGTCCGGGCGCGATCACCATCGTGCCGCCCGCGTCGCCCCAGCTGCCGGCGGCCGACGAGTCGCAGGCCAATCTCGCCCGCTTGTTCGCGGCCGCGGCTGCCGTCGTCGCGCAGCGGCAGCACGACGTGGTCTGGTGCCATGCCGGCAGCCTCGGCACGTCGTGGGACGCCCCCGAGGAGTTTCGCCAGGCCTACGTCGATCCCGACGATCCGCCGCCGCCCGGTGGCGCGACCGTTCCCGATCTGGTCGTCGCGGCCGACACCGATCCCGATCTCGTCGTCGGCCTGCGGCACGTGTTCGCCGGCCAGATCACGCTCCTCGACCGCTGCCTCGCGCGGCTCGTGGCGGCGGCGGGCGACCGCTGCACGATCCTCGTGGCCGGCGTCCGCGGCATGCCACTGGGGCTCCACGGTCGCGTCGGTCCGGGGCCGCTGCCCCCCTATGCCGAGCTCGTGCGGCTGCCGGCGATCCTCGTGGACGCCGCCGGACGGATGGCCGGTCAACGCCACGACGGCCTCGTGACGGCCGCCGATCTCGGCGCGACGCTGGCGGAGATGGTGACCGGCGTCGACGTGCCGGCCCCCGAGTCTGAGCCCTGGCAGGGCCGCAGCCTCGCCGCGCTGTTTGCCGACTGGACGACCGCGCCCCGGGATCGCGTGATCGTCAGCGGCGGCGCGGGCGTGGCCGTGGCGACGTCCGCCTGGCATCTCGTCTGCCTGCCGCATGATGGTGAGTCGGTGGTGCGGCTGTTCGCGCGGCCCGACGACTACTTCGACCTCTGCGATGTGGCCAACCGCTGCCCGGCCGTGGTCGATGACCTGCGGCCGCTGGCCGATGCCGCCGCCGCGGGGGATCGCTCGGGGGCCTGGACGAGGCCGCTCGGGGCAGGGGCGCACCCGGCTGGGTGAGGTTTTTCGCGGGTTTTCCCCCGCAAACCCCCGTGGTCCGGCCCGGGAGCGGCCGCTACCATCCCCGCTCCCACCGCCCCGTTGCCATGGAACTTCCGATGGTCGTCGTCCGCGCGCTCGTGATGGCCGTCGTGGCCGGCTGCGCGGTGGCGCCGTGCGTGGTGGAGGCGCGGCCGCTGGTCGTCCGCGTGAACTGGGGGGGCGGGACTCCGCAGGCGTGGAGCGGCACCGTGGAGATCGTCCCCGCGACGGCCCCTGGAGCGCCGCGGCCGCCGCTCGTCTGGCGGACGCTCTCGGCCGAGGCCGATGCCGCCTCGCACGCGCACCAGGGGGCTGGCGCCGTGCTCGTCCATCAGCCGCGGGCGATCGCCGGCGACGGCGTCGAGATCACCGTGGACCAGTGGCAGGGCGCGAGGCTCGTCGTGCGGCTGTCGGCCGCGACCGGCGGCAAGCAGACCACGCTCGACGTGCCGGTCGTCGATCTGATCACGGCTCCGGCGCAGGAGCCGCTCGACGCGCTTGGCAACCGGCTCACGGCCCGGATCGCGGCCGATGATCCGCTCCACGTGGAGGCCGCCACGGCCGATGGCCTTCGCTTCTCGGCGGAGACGCTCGGGCTCGTGCACCGGCCGGGTGACCGGCTCCGCGTGAGCGTCGATCCGCTTCTCGCCACGCGGCTGCAGGGGGGCCACACGGTCGAACTGCGGATGCGGCTGAAGTCGCCGCAGGGTGCGGAGGTGGCCGTGCAGGCGGTGCCGCTGACGCCGCGCGTCGCTGACGCCGCGGTGGCCGGCGGGCCCGGATTCACCGAGTTCGATCCGGTCGTGTTCGACGTCGCGCTGCCGACGGAGGAGGGGGTGTCGGTGGTCGAGCTCGAGGCGCTCGAGCGCGGTGGCCTCCGCTGGTCGCGGCCGCTCGCCTCGCGGGCGGTCGAACTCGTCGCCCTCGGCGACGGAAGGCTGGAGCCGGCGGGCAGCGAAGCCTGGAAGCCGGTCTACGAACTCGATCCGGGGAGTCCGCGGCTGCTCGAGCGGCTGCGCCGGCTGCCGGGGGTGAGCCTGCCGAGCATGCCACTGCCCGACATGCCGCTGCCCAGCCTCTCGATGGCCGCGGTTCCGCTGCCCAAGCTGCCGAGCATGCCGCTCCCGGCGGTGCCGATGCCCAACGTCTCGGCGATGGTCCCCCGACTCAGCGGCCTCCTCTCCCACGGTCATTCGACGCTCGTCACCCATCCCCTCGGTCCCATGCTCCGGCTCCCGCCTGCCGATCGCGACCACGCGCCGGCGTGGGAGGGGGTCGTGCTCGCGGGCCTGCAGCCGGGTGCGCCGCACGCCGTCGAGATCGAGTATCCGACCGATCAGGATGCCACCGTGGGGATCACCGTGCTCGAGGCCGACGTCGCGGGCGTGGTCGTGCAGTCGCGGCATACGGGGGGCTTCACGGTGGCGCGGCCGACCTGTGCCGCTCCGCCTCCGGCGATCGCCGTGCACCGCTTCATCTTCTGGCCCGCCACGAAGCAGCCGCTGGTGGTCATCGCCAACGCCTCCACGCGCCATCCGGCGACGATCGGCCGGCTGCGCGTGACCGCCGGCCCGGCGCACCTGGCGGCCGATGCCCCGCGGCCACCCGCAGCGCTCCTGGCCCGCGCGGGTGGCGCCGTCCGCCGGGTGCATGCCTTCGCCGACGCGGCCGACCTCGCCCGCGGCTTCGGAGGCGCCGCGAAGTTCTCCTCGCAGGAGGGCCGGCTCGCGCTCGACTGGTCGGCCCACGTGTCGGCCGCGCGGCACCTCGCCGAACTCGTGGCGGCCCGCGGCGGCGGCGGCACCATGCTCACGGCCTTCGCGGACGGGGCGGCGATCTGGCCGTCCGCCGCCACGCGGCATGCCCCACGGTGGGATGCAGCGGCAGGCAGCGTGGGCCGAGACCTGCTGGTGGCCACCGCCCGGGTGCATGCCCGCCACGGGCTGACGCTGATTCCGGCGGCGCGGTTCGACGCCCCGCTTCCGGCGATCGAAGCGGTGCTCGCCGAGGAGGGCGTGGGTCAGGGGATTGCCTGCATCGGCCGCGATGGCAAGCCGCGCCGACTCGACGGGGGCAGCCTGCACTACAACCCGCTGCATCCGCTCGTGCAGCGGTCGGTCGAGGAGGTGATGGTCGAGATGGCCGGCCGCCTTCGCGGCTCGACGGCGGTCACCGGCCTGGCGGTCGTGATGCCGCACGACGGCTGGCTCCACCTCCCCGGGCTCGCCTGGCCGCTCGACGACGACACGTTCGCCCGGTTCACGGCCACGCTGCCGAGCCCGCCTGCCGCCGAGGGGGAGACGCGGTTCGCCGAGCGGGCCCGGCTCGTCGAGGGGCCGTTCCGCGAGGCCTGGATCGCCTGGAAGTGCGCCGAACTCGCCCGCTTCCACGCCCGCCTGGCTGCGGCGGTGGCCGCCGTCGATTCGCGGTGGTCGCTGCACATCGTGCCGAGCACGCTGTTCACCGTCGGGGAGCCGGTGGAGCCAGGGCTGGCGTCCGATGCGGTGGCCGACGACCGGGTGCGGCTCGCCGGCTTCGACCCGGCCGCCATGCAGTCGCTGCCCGAAGCGGGCCGCGTGGTCTACGTCTGGCCGCGGGTGCACGCCCCGGCCGACGGCGTGCGGGAGCGGGCCGCGGTGCTGCTCGCCAATCGTTCGAGTGCTGTCGCCCGCGCGGCGATGGCCTCGCGCCGCAAGGCCGCGGTGCTGGTCGAGAAAGCCTGCACCGTCGATGTTGACGACGCCCTGCCGCACGGGCCGTTCGGGTCCGCGGCCGCCCGCGACCCCGTCGAAGTGATGCCGGCCGAGGGCGGGTCCCGCGGCCTCGCGGAGGCGCTCGGCCTCGTCGATGCGGAGGCGATCTTCGACGCGGCGCTCGTCACGGAGGCCGGGCCGCGGTCAGCCGCGCGGGGGGCGTTCGCGTCGATGCCGGCGCTCGCGGCCGATTCGATCCGTGCCGATCAGCCGCTCGTCGTCCGCGTCTGCCGCCAGCCGGGGCTGGTCTGGGGGCTGGTCGCGAACCTCGCCGCGGCGCCCGTCACCGCGCGGCTCACGGTGGCGGGTCGGCCCGCGCGGACGGTCGATGCCGTGGACGGCGTGCCGCTGGCCGTCGCCGGCGAGAGCGACGTGCTCGTGCCCCTGGCCGCCTGGGGCGTGCGCTGCGTGCTGCTCGAGGGCGAGTGCAGCGTGACCGGCGGGAGGGCCGAGTATGCCCCCGAAGTCGGCCGCGAGGTGGCCAACCGCGTGGAGCGACTGCGGCTGCGGCGGCAGGTGCTCGAGACTCCCGTGCCCCTCGACGTGCTCGACAACCCCGCCTTCGAACTCGGCGCCGCGCCCGCGGAGGGCAAGCCCGCCGCCTCGATCGCGGGCTGGGAGGTGGTGGAACCGCGGCGTGGGGCAGTGTCGCTCGTGCCGGGCGGCGGTGCCGGCCAGCCGGGCAGGGGCCTCGAGTTCTCCTCGTTCAACGGCCTGGCAACGCTCCGCAGCAATCCGTTTCCGGCGCCGGCCTCGGGCAGGATCAGCGTGGCGGCCTGGCTGCGGGTGACCGACGCCACCGTGCAGCCGCCGCTGCGGATTTCGATCGAGGGGGTGCAGGGCGACCGCGAGTATTACCGGTTCGCCGCGATCGGCGGCCTGACCGGCGGCCGGCCGCTCACCGGGCAGTGGTCGCAGTTCGTCCTTCAGGTGGACGAGCTCCCCGCCGAGCCCGTCGAGTCGCTGCGGGTGCGGTTCGACCTGCTCGGGCCGGGCCACGTGCAGATCGACGACGTCCGCGTGTTCGATCTGGCCTTCGACGACTCGCAGCGGGCACGGATCACCACCGCCGTGAGCCTGCTGGAGCACCAGGCGACGCACGGCGACCTGGGCGGTTGCCTCGTGGGCCTGGAGGGTTTTTGGCCGATGTTCCTCGAGGCGTTCGTATCCGACGCGGCGGTGGCGGCCGTGCAGGTCGCGGCTGCACCGCCAACAGCGGCGCCGCCCGCCGCGGCCGAGCCAGCCGACCGGCAGGCCGGAGGCATGTTGGACCGGCTCAAGAGTTGGTGGCAGTGAGCGGTTCAGGAAGCCCAATCGCGTAAGCGATGGGGATGCGCAATGCGGGACGCGATCGTACCGCTGACGCGGTTACGCTTCCTGCGGTTCAGGAAGCCCAATCGCGTAAGCGATGGGGATGCGCAATGCGGGACGCGA
>JBBAVS010000084.1:7803-17616 GCA_040397585.1 Pirellulales bacterium | reverse complement strand
GCGCGGCGGAAGGGCTCGATGCGGAGCACCACTTCGCCGTTCTGGAAGATCCGCACCGTGCCGCTCGTCTCGCTCACGGCCACGGCCACGCTCTTCGTGCGGCGGGTGATCGCGGCCGCCGCCCAGTGCCGGGCGCCAAGCCCCTTCGACACCGACACGTTCTCCGCCGAGGCGTCGATGTAGCGGGCCGCGGCCTCGACCGTGCCGTCGGGACCGATCACGAAGGCGCCGTCGAGCTGCGCGATCTCCTTGAGGCCCTCGCGGACCCGCGGGTCGGTGAGCCGCCGCTCGGCGCGGCTGTAGCCGCGGACGGGATCGAAGCCGGCGGAGTGGCTCGACTGCACCACCTTGCGGGTGTCGCCCACCACGAACAGGGTCCCGACCGGCTTGCCCTCGCGGCCCTCGCGGCCGATCTCCACGGCCAGGTCCACGACGAGCTTGAGCGTCTCGAGGGGCACCTTCGTCTCGAGGTTGCGGAGGTCGCGGACGGTGAGCTGCCCGAGGTGCTCGGCCAGGCGGAGGAGGCTCACCGAGTCGATCGTGCCCGCCTCGAAGCCGCTGTAGACGGCCACGACCTGGGCCTCCGGCGCCACCATCTCCGCCGCCACGCACTCCAGCAGCGCCTGCGCGAGCCGCTCGTGCACCGGCAGACCGGCGACGTCGAGCGTCACCTGCTTCATGCCGTGGTCCACCGCGCCGGCGAGATGGGCCGCGTCGTCCGCCGCCACGAGCACCGGCCCGGAGTGGGCGAGCTCGCGGATCCGCGCCCAGTCGAGCCGCTCCTCGACCAGCAGCAGGATCGCCTCGGCCGTGGTCGACTCGAACAGCCGAACGGCCGTCTCGAGCAACCGTTCGAGTTGTGGAGTGACGTCGGCGGCGGACATGAACCCGCTCCCTGCAAACCGTGGGCCGCGGGTCGAGAAGGCCGCCCCGAAAGGACGGCACGCACGCGGCACCCCGCCGCGGAAGCGTACGCGGGGGCCGGGGGTCGTTCAAGGACGCCGCCTCAGCGCCGCGTCGTCGAACCCTCGGCCTTGCCGGCGGACGGCTCGGGCCTGTCGGCCATCAGCGCCGGCTGCTCGGTCGCTTTCATCGAGCCGCTGTAGGCGGCGATGCCGCCCGGCAGCACGGTCCCCCAGGCCCGCTCCTGATAGATGTTGAGGGCGTGCAGCGCGTGGCCCAGCGGACCGATCTTCCAGTCCCGTGACGGCTCGCTCAGCAGCGCCCCGCAGAGGAACTCGGCGGCCGCCACGACCCGCGATTCGTAGAGTCGTTCCTGGTCGAGCGACGACACCAGCCACTCCAGGATGTGCCCCGTGGTCTGGATCTTGCGGTCGATGTCGTCCTCGCGGTCGGCCGGATACTTGAACCACTCGGTGCTGAAGGAGCCGTCGCCGTTCTGGAGCTTCGTGAGGGCGAAGTTCTGGTAGTCGCGGACGTACTTGTCGGCCCGCAGGTAGGGGCCGTCGAGCTCCCCCGTGGCCCGCAGCCGCCGCTGGCAGCCGTAGGCCAGGCCGTAGAGGCGGTGCGTGCCGCCGCAGGGCGCGCCGCGAATCGGCTGGACGATCTCCTCCTCGACGAGTCGAGGGAGCGACCACTTCTCGCCGTCGCGGCTGGTCCAGGTGGCGTCGGTGGGGAGGTAGTGCGCCAGCGCGATCAGGGCGAACGTCAACTCCGTGTTCGCCTTGCAGGAGAGCTTCTCCTCCTCGATGAGGTCGGCCACCGTGAAGTTTTTGCCCTGGACGGTGAGCGGCGAGTTGGCGGCGACGCGGCACTGCGCGAGGATCGCGAGATACTGCGCCGAGTGGCCCTGCACGCCCACGCCCTTGAGGGCGACGACCCGGTCGTCGACCGCGGCGAGCATCACCTGCCCGCGGCAGCGGCCGCCCATGTTCGACCAGCCGATCGCGCTCGCGAGGTCACCCGACGGACCGCCGACGCGGATCTGCGTGGGGATGCCGAAGGCGATGAAGCCGTGCATCACCTCCCAGGGCGTGTTTTGGGCCGTGTTGAGCGGCCGCCGCTGGTAGGTGGCGAGCGTCTGGGCGATCCGGCCGCGGAGCCGTTCGAAGCGGCGCGTCTTCGGCGGCGGGGCACCGGTGGCCTGCAGGCGGGTGACGACCAGCGGCGGCGTCTGCCGCTTCGCCGTCGCCGCCGGAGCGACGACCGCCGTCTGCGGCCGCGCCGGCTTCGGCTTGGGCTTGTAGGCGGGATTGGTGGCGTCATCCACCACCTTGTTGGCGACGTGCTTCAGCTGGGAGCCCATGGCCACCGCGTCGTTCCACGAGGGAGCGCGGGCCGCGACGGCCGGAACGGCCGCGGCCGCAGGGGTGGCCGGCGCCGACTTCTTCCGCTTCTTGGCCGCCAGCCGCTCGGCCTCTTCCTGACTCGGCGGCTGCGGGAGCGGGATGAAGGCCGGCGTGGGCTCGACCTTCTTGATGATGCTCTCGAGGAACCGCCCGGGGCGGCCGCGGGTGGGGGGTGCGGCGGAGCCCGACTGATCGCCGACCGTGGCCACGCAGCAGGCCGCAAGCACCACCGGCAGCAGGCTCGACCACCCGCCGGGTGTCGTCCGTGCGGCAGGCACGGACGGACGGGCCGCCGGCATCGTGGCGTCGTGATTGGGCATGTCGGGCTGCGGTCGGGGCTGGGAGCGCGGTCGTGTGTTCGGGGTATCGACCGCCCCACCACGCGAATCATGGCCACCGACACCATGGCCCCGAGGGTCGGGGCAGATTACCGTCTTGCGCCAGCCCTCCCCCCTTCACAGCGAGCCGCTGCGAACTCAGAAGAGCTTGCGAAACTCCTCGGCGATCGACCACTCGGCCGAGGAGCCGGCCGGATCGGCCGCCCACTCCCGCCATTTGTTGACGTCGTCGCCGAGATCCCGGCCGCTCACCTTTTTGAGAGCGCCGACCGCCCGATACTGGACCGCCGGATCGGAATCCTCCAGGGCCTTCGCCAAGACCGGCACCGCCTCCTTGTCGCCCAGTTCGCCCAGCTCCCGCAGGGCGCGGAGCCGGACGTCGATTTCTCGGTCGGTGCGATACCGCGTGGCGAGGTGCTCGACCGCCTCGGGGCCGCCCCGCTTCCGCCAGGCGGTGCAGGCTGCTATCCGCACCCGCTCGTCGGGATCCTCGAGCGCACCGGTGCAGATCGCCTTGGCTGCCGGCGTCTCGAAGTCGGCAACCATGTCGAGGATCGCGCTCCGCACGCGGGCATCGTGCTCCCCGAGGATCTCCTCGGCGAGTTTCCGCGTGAACTCGACCTGATCGGCGTGGCTGCCGGCCTTCGCCTTCTTGGCGTCGGCCGCGAGCTCCTCGATCCGCTGGTCGGCGGTGCGGCCATACTTCCGCTCCTCGGCGAGCGTCTTCTCGCTCGATGTGAGCTTCTTCCAGGCCCTGCAGCCAGTGAGCGGCAGGCAGGTCACGATCACGGCGAGCCACGCCGCGGCGTTCCAACCGCTGAGATTCATTCGACGCATGGCGACCATCTCCGGGGGCGGGGGAGACTAGCGGCGGTTCGGCGGCCGGTGAAGGCCAGCCGGCCGGAATGCCCTTCCCTTCCCGCCGCCGACCTGCTTGCATTCGGGCAGCCCGCTCCAGGCGTCAACCTGCAGGTTCCGGATGTCGCCCCGCATGCCTCGCCTGCCCGTTTTTCCCGCCGTCGCGCTCGCCCTGGCCGGGTGGGCGACCGCCGCGGAGGCTCCCTCGGCCCCAGCCGCCCGGCTCGAGCAGGTGACCGTCCGCGGCCCGGGCGGCCTTCGCACCCTCGCCGGCGAGGTGCTCGTCGAGGCGGTGGACGGCGGCATGCTCCTCGAACTCCCCGACCAGCGGTATGAGCTCGTGCAGCCGGCGGCGGTCGTGTCGCGGGAGCGGCTCGCCGAACCGCGGGAGGGCGACACGCCCCGCGAACTCGGGCGGCGAATCGTCGCCGAACTGCCTCCCGGCTTCGACGTGCACGTCACCCGGCACTACGTGGTCTGCTTCGACACCTCGCGCGACTACGCAAAGTGGTGCGCCGCCCTCTTCGAACGGCTCCACGACGCCTTCGGCAACTTCTGGACGAAGGCGGGGCTCGAGATCGTCGATCCGCCGCGGCCGCTGGTGGTCGTGATCTTCGCCGACCGCGCGGCCTACGAGGCCCATGCCGCGGGCGATCTCGGGGCGGCGGCCGATCGCGTCGTCGGCTACTACAACCTCCTCTCCAACCGCGTCACCACCTTCGATCTCACCGGTACCGACGGCCTGCCGCGGACGCGCGGCGGCACGGCGGCGCAGCTCATGGCCAGCCCAGCCGCCGCGGGCCTCGTCGCGACGCTCGTGCACGAGGCCACGCATCAGATGGCCTTCAACAGCGGCATGCACCGCCGGCTCGCCCCCGTGCCGCTCTGGCTGAGCGAGGGCATCGCCACCTACTTCGAGACTCCCGAACTCGACAGCGATCGGGGCTGGCGGGGCATCGGGGCGATCAACCGGCCGCGGCTCGACCGCTTCCTGGCCACGCATCGCCGCGGCGACGTGGCGGCGCTCGTGGCCTCCGACGACCGGTTTCGCTCGGCCGACGCCCCGCTCGACGCCTACGCCGCCGCCTGGGCGCTGACCCGTCATCTGGTCGAGACCCGCAAGCGGGAGTTCATCGACTACCTCCGCAGTCAGGCCGCCAAGCAGCCGCTCGCCGACGACCCGCCGGAGGCGCGGCGGCGCGACTTCGAGGCGGCGTTCGGGGCGACGCCGGAGGCGATCGAAGCCGACGTCGTGAAGGCGATGGCGCGGCTCGCGTCGCGTCCCGCGCGGTAGCGCGGCAGTGGTACATTGTCGGCGTCAGGAGTCCCTTCCTCGTCAGCCCCGGAGGCCCGCAGCCATGACCCTCACGAGCCGTTCTTCCGCCGCCCGTCCCGTCAGCCGGCGATCGTTCCTCGAGGGCTCGGTCGCCCTGGCCGCGGCGGCCGCGCTGCCGGGCGGGGCGTTCGCCGCCGGGAGCGACCGGATCCGCATCGGCCTGGTGGGCTGCGGCGGCCGGGGCGTGGGGGCCGCTGCCCAGGCGCTGGCAGCCGACGAGGGCGTGGTGATCGCGGCGCTCGGCGACCGGTTCGCCGACCAGCTCGCCGCCGCCACGGCAACGCTCGCCGCCTCCTGCGGCAGCCGCTTCGCCCCAGCCGGACTGTTTCACGGGCCAGAGGCCGCTGACCTCGTGATCGCCGCCGATCTCGACGCGGTGATCCTGGCAACGCCCCCGGGATGCCGCCCCGCCGAAATCGCCCGGGCCGTGGAGGCCGGACGGCACATCTATGCCGAGGCCCCGCTGGGGGTCGATGCCGCCGGCGTGCGGACTGCGGCCGCAGCCATCGAGGCGGGCCGGCAGCGTGGTCTCTCGCTGGCGTCGGGCCTGCAGTCGCGGCACCTGCCGGCAGTCTGCGAGACGGTGGCCGCGGTCGCGGCCGGATGCGTCGGCCGGCCGCTGCGGGGCGTGGTGATCCATCATCTCGGCCTTCCCTGGATGCGGCCGGTGCAGCCGGGCTGGTCGGCCGACGAGGCGCGGCTTCGCAACTGGATCGGCGACGAGCGACTCTCGGGGGGCGGCTTCCTGCACCACCTCGTGCACGCGCTCGACCGCTGCTCCTGGGCGCTCGGCGAGCCGACGCCGCTCGAGGCCACGGCCGTCCTGCCACCCGCTCCCCTGCCCTCCCCGCCGGTCCGCGGCGCCGCGGCGACGGCGCGGATCGCCTTCGCCGACGGCACCACGCTGGAGGCCGGCGTCGTCCGCCGCGCAGGCATCGAAGATCGCATCGAGGAGGTGATCGAGGGCAGCCTGGGCCGCGCGGATCTCCGACGCGGCACGGTCGCGGGCGCCGCGGTGCCGGCGGCCGGGGCGGTCCATGGCGGCGGCCATGCCGCCTGCATCGCCTCGTTCATCGCCTCGCTCCGGGGCGGCCCGGCTCGCGCCGACCTCGCCACCGCCTGCCGAAGCACCATGCTGGCCGTGATGGCCCGGACGACGGTCGCCACCGGCGCGCCGGTGGCCTGGCACGATCTCTGGCAGGCAGGCCCGGCTCTGCGGTCCGCACGACCGGTACAATCGTCACGGGTGTGAACAGGCCATCGCGGCCGAGACGATGAGTGGGCCGATGCCCGGCAGCAGCGGGCGCGGGGAGGGATGCGAACGATGGCGAACACGAACCCCACGGTCTACCGGCTGAGCATCGCGCTCATCGTGTTCGTGCTGCTGACGTTCATTCTCACGATCACGACCTACCTGTTCTTCAAGCAGCGGAGCGACGAGCAGGCCCGGGCGCGGGCGGCGGAAAAGTCGGCCTCCGAGAAGCAGGAGGCGCTCCTCACCTCGCAGCAGGAGACCCAGAAACTCCGCGAGATCATCGGCGCCGCGGAGGGGTCCACCCTCGAGACGATCGAGACCGACCTCAACAACCTGTTCACGAAGGACTTCGCCGGATTCAACGAGGAGCCGAAGTCCTACGGCCGGCTGGTGGGCTGGCTCCGCGGCCAGTTTCGCGACAAGGACCAGGCGGTCCAGTCGGCGAAGACCGACCAGGAGCGGACGAAGAAGGAGACCGATCAGCAACTCGCCGCGGCGCGGGAGCAGCAGAAGGCCGCCGAGCAGGCGAAGACGGCGACCGAGTCCAAGCGGCAGCAGCAGGAGCAGGACTTCCAGGCCCGCTGGACGGGTCACGAGGCCGGGCAGACGAAGCTCCAGGAGCAGAAGGAGACGGCCGAGAAGCGGGCCGACCGGCTCGAACTCCTGATCCGCGAGATCGCCTCCGGCGGCCAGTATCTCCCCGCGAACCGCCAGAAGGACTTCACGGCGAAGGAGTCGGCCGAAGACCGGCTGAGCCTGATCTACGCCGAGCTTCGCGAGCGGGCGCGGGTGATCGACGAGCAGAACCGCCTCCTCGCCACCCTGCGTGTGGCCGACCGCGAGCTTCAGCAGACCGTGCTCGCCGCCACGCCGAAGGACGACCGCATCGACGGGTTCGACGGCCGGGTGATCTCGGTGGACGAGCGGGAGCGGAGCGTGCTCGTGTCGTGTTCATCCACGCGCGGCATCCGTCCGGGCATGATCCTCCACGTCTTCGAGCCGGACGACGAGCGGCCGCAGGCGGGCGACCGCAAGGGCGTGGTCGAGGTGACCTCGGTCGAGGGACCGGCGCTGCTCCGCGCCACGATCCGGCGGGATTCGACACGGTCGCCGATCCTCGCCGGCGACGGCGTGGCCACGAGCCTCTGGGCGGCCGGCAAGGCCCCGGAAGTGGTGATCGTGGGCTGGGTGAACATCGACGATGCGGGGGCCAACGACCGCGAGCAGCTCGCCGAGATGGTGCGGCGGGCCGGCGGCCGCGTGGTCGATGCCGTCACGCCGATGACGGCGATGGTGGTCGATGGCGGCAAGCCGCCATCGGAGCGCGGTGAGGCGGGCTTCGCGGAGGAGGCGCGGCGGCAGTCCCGCAACCTTGCCACCGCCAAGCAGTATGGCGTGCGCGTGGTCGGCCTCGACGCGCTGCTCGACATGCTGGGCCTCTCGAAGGCGGCGCTCTCCTCCAACGGCCTGCCGCGGGCCGAGGCGCGGTAGCCACGCGGCGTGCTGGCCCCGGCCTGCCAGTGCGGGGGCGTTCGTGGCATACTCTGACCGGCCGGCGGGGTTGCGTCGTCGGCATTCCCCGTCGGAGGGCTTCCTCGTGTTCGCCGCGCTCGTTCGTCGTCTGCCCCGCCGTGCCGCGGGGATCACCCTCAGCCACCTCGTCGTCTGCCTGGTGATCACCGCCGGCACGTGCTCCAGTGGCGCCGTCCGCGGCGACGAGCCGGGCGTGCCCCTCTTCGACGGCACGTCGCTGGCGGGCTGGGAGGGCAAGCCTGAGTTCTGGCGGGTCGAGGACGGCGCGATCGTCGGCGAGACCACCGCCGACAATCCCACCCAGGGCAACACCTTCCTGATCTGGCGACAGGGGCTCGTGGACGACTTCGAACTCACGCTCCGCTACCGGATCACGGGCACCCCGAAGGCCAACAGCGGCATCCAGTATCGCAGCCAGGATTTCGGAGAGTTCGTCGTCGGGGGCTACCAGGGCGACTTCGAGGCGGGCACGAACTACTCGGGGATCATCTACGAGGAGAAGGGCCGCGGCATCCTCTGCCAGCGCGGACAGCGGATCACGATCGCCGCCGACGGCGCCAAGGTCGCCGGCGAGCCGATCGGCGACACCGCCGAACTCCAGAAGGTGATCAAGCCGGGTGAGTGGAACGACTACCGGATCGTCGCCCGCGGCCCGAAGCTCCAGCACTTCATCAACGGCCAGCTGATGTCGGAGCTGCTCGACGAGCAGGCCGACAAGCGGTCGCTGCAGGGCGTGCTCGCGCTCCAGGTGCACGCCGGCCCGCCGATGAAGGTGGAGTTCAAGGACATCCGGCTCCAGCGGCTGAAGCTCAGCGACGGCCGCAAAAAGCTGGTGCTGGTGGCCGGCCGACCGAGCCACGCGCCCGGCGAGCACGAGCATCGGGCCGGCACGCTCCTGGTGGAGAAGTGCCTCGACGCGCACTTCTCCCAGACCCCGCTGCCGCAGCTCCTCACCGAAACCTACACCGGCGGCTGGCCGGCCGACCCGACCGCCTTCGACAACGCCGACGCTATCTTCTTCTATGCCGACGGCGGCAACGGCCATCCGGTGCTGCAGAGCAACCGCCTGGCGCAGGTGGACGCCCTGGCGAAGCGGGGCGTGGGCATCGCCTGCCTCCACTACGCCGTGGAAGTGCCCAAGGAGAAGGGCGGCCCCGAGTTTCTCACCTGGCTCGGCGGCTACTTCGAGCCGCACTGGTCGGTGAACCCGCACTGGAAGCTCGCCCAGACGCAGCTCGCCCAGGGCCATCCGATCACCCGCGGGGTGAAGCCCTTCGAGACCGACGACGAGTGGTACTACCACATGCGGTTCCGCGACCCGCCGGAAGGCCTGACGCTGATCCTCACTGCCGTGCCCCCCGACGCCACCCGCGAGAAGCCCGACGGCCCGCACTCGAACAACCCGACGGTCCGCGCCGGCAAGGGGAGCCGCGAGGCGCTCGCCTGGGCCTCCGAGCGGCCGGGCGGCGGCCGCGGCTTCGGCTGCACCGGCGCCCACTTCCACCGCAACTGGGCCCACGACGACTTCCGCACGATGATGCTCAACGCCCTGGCCTGGACGGCCGGCGTCGAGGTGCCCGCGGAGGGCGTGGCCTCCACCGTGTCGGCCGACGACATGGCGGCCAACCTGGACGACAAGTCGGCGAAGAAGTGAACCCCTGAGGAGAATCTGCGATGCCCACGCTCACCGTCGAAGGAAAAGGCTCGTTCGAGGTGCCGGCCGGCAAACGGCTGGTCAACGCCCTGGCGGACGAGTGCGGCACCGATCAGCTCCATGCCTGCGGCGGCGTGGCCCGCTGCACGACCTGCCGCGTGGAGTTCGTGGCGGGCGAGCCCGCGGCGCGGACGCAGGCCGAGAACGACGTGCTCGCGGCGAAGGGAGTTACCACGCCCGGCGTGCGACTCTCCTGCCAGATCACCTGCGACGCCGACATGACGGTGCGGCTGGTGAGCCGGTTCGAGGGCTCGGGGCGGAAGGACTGTGGCGGACGCTGTGCCGACGAGATCCAGCCGCCACCGCAGTGGGCGTGACGTCGGCCGATCCAGTGGGTGCAGGTTTGTAGCCTGCACATGTCCACGCCCGACCTGGACTCCCCGCAGGTTGAAAACCTGCGGCCACTTTTTCCGAAAGTGGGTGCAGGTTTGTAGCCTGCACATGTCCACGCCCGACCTGGACTCCCCGCA
>JBBAVS010000084.1:0-7703 GCA_040397585.1 Pirellulales bacterium | reverse complement strand
AGTGGGTGCAGGTTTGTAGCCTGCACATGTCCACGCCCGACCTGGACTCCCCGCAGGTTGAAAACCTGCGGCCACTTTTTCCGAAAGTGGGTGCAGGTTTTCAACCTGCACATGTCCGCTTCACGTCGAACATCCGCTCCACGATGCCGGCGATGTCGGTCATCGTGAGCGACTCGGCATCGGTCACGTCCGACCGCGACGCGATGAAGATCGTCTCATGGGGATGGGCCGGATCGACGGCCCCGTGCGAGCCCTTCACGAGCGACGCATCGAGCGGGATCGCGATCTGCGGCAGTCGGGTGCGGTCGAGGTGCAGCTCGAGCGGGTCGTAGCCCGGCTTGCGGTGGATGTCGATCGTGCGGGCGAAGGCGGGGGCCCGGGCGTCGTCGAGCCAGTAGAAGTAGGTCTGCCACGAGTCGAGCGTGCTCTCGATGACGACGTCGCCGCAGCGGCGGGCCTGCCGCGGTTCATCCGCCGCCACGAGGCCCGCCGCGACGAGTTCGTCCCCCGCGAGCACACGGCCCACCCCTGCCCTGCCCCGAAACAGCCCGGCCACCGTCGCCGCGTCGGCCGGATCACGGAGATAGACGTGCCCCACCTGGTGGTCGGCGAGCGTCCAGGCCCGGCTCGCGGCGACGTCGAGGATCTCCCCCTCCGCGGTGTCGCGGACGGCGAGCAGGCCCGCCTCGCGGAGGATGCGATTGGGATGCAGGGCGTGCGACACCGGGCGGATCCGGTATTCGCCCGCCACGAGCACGGTGAGGTTGTCGCGGCCTACGATCTCCGCGAAGCCATCGAAGAGCGTGCCGATCTCGGCGTCGAGTTCGCCGCAGGCGGCGTGGGCCGGCGGGCTGTCGGGGCCGGTGCGCTGCGAGGCGTAGTCGAGGTGTGGCAGGTAGACGACGGCGAACTGCGGAGCCGCCGGTCGCGACGCCTCGACGAAGCTCCGCGCGATCCACCGTGATGACTCGATGCCCGCCACCGGCCCCCAGAACTTGTGCAGCGGAAACTCACCCAGCGTCTCGCGAAGCGTCGCGTAGAGCGGCTCCGGATTCGTGTGGCACCACATCGTCTCGCTGCCGTCGGGGTTGTGCTTCGGCGCCGGCAGGCAGACGAGGTCGGCGGTGGCGTGCTTCGATTGAAGCAGAAACCAGGCCGCGGTCCGCAGGCCGGGGTGGGCCGCCGCGAGCCGGTCCCAGAGCCGCGGGGCGCGGTGCACTGCGTCGGGGCTGATCCACATCTCGAGGTGCTGCGATCCACGGTCGAAGAGGCCGTTGGCCACGATGCCGTGGGCGGCAGGCGTCGTGCCCGTGGTGAGCGCCGCCTGCACCGGGCAGGTGACGGCCGGAAACCCCGGGGCGAGCGGCACGCAGCGGCCGGCAGCGGCAAGGCCGGCGAGCACCGGCATCCGCGGAAGATCCTCGGCTCGCAGGCCGGGGATCGAGAGCAGGAGGACATGCGGCACGGAGCTCACGGTCATGCGATCGACTCCTGGGGGATCAAGGCGGTGAGCACCGTGGCCGACTGCCGGGCCGTCTCCAGCCAGCGGTGCGCCTGCCGCGGCAATTCCACGTGCAGGCCCCCACGGTAGCCGGCGGCGGCGAGGGCCGCGACCGCCGCGGCGAGATCGACGTCGCCGCTGCCCAGCGGCAGGTGCTCGTGGCGGCAGGCGCGCATGTCGTCCACGTGCACGTTGGCGATCAGGCCCCGCCAGGGCTCGAGCCGCGCGGCGAAGGGCCACTCCCCCAGGCACTCGAGGTGGCCGGTGTCCACGGTGAGCCGGAGGGCGGAGGGCCGGCCAAGCTGGTCGAACAGGGCGGCCGCGCGGGCCAGCGTGTCGATCACCATTCCGGGCTCCGGCTCGAGCGCCACCACCACCCCGCGGCGGGCGGCATGCTCGAGGATCGCCGCGAGCCCGTCGGCGAGCCGCTGCCAGAACGCCTCCGCCGGGGCGGCGCCGCGGCCGATGCCCGACCAGAGCGAGACGCAGCCCGCGCCCAGGTCGGCCGCGATCTCGACGGCCCGCCGGGTGAAGTCGATGCGGCGCGCCCGCCCCTCGGGATCGGCCGACACGAGTGTCGGCTCGTGCTTCCGCGTGGCGTCGAGCAGGTGCCGCGCCCCCGTCTCGATGACGCAGCCCAGCCCCGCGGCCGCGAGGGCCCGCCGCCAGCGGTCGGTGCGGGCCACCACGTCGGCCGCGAACGGGTCGAGCGTGTGGTGGTCGAGCGTGAGGGCGAGCGACCGGTAACCGAGGTCGGCGAGCAGCGGCACCGCCGCGAGCGGATCGACGTCGCCGATCGAGTTGGTGCTGAAGCCGAGGAGCATGGGGAGGTCAGGTGGGGGGCACGAGCCGGCGGCCGAGGAGGAACCAGCCGAGCAGGGCGAGCACGGCGACCGCCCAGCGCTCGCCGCAGGCGGCGAGCACGAGCACGGCGTCGAGCGTGATGATCGACATGATCGCATTGCCCACGGCCGCCCGCACGCGGAGGGCCGCAGGATCGGCCACGGCCTGCGCCGCCCGGAGCACGACCGACGCCGCGAGCACCCCCCAGAGCGCGAGCCACGTGGTGGCGGGGAGCGTGGCCACGTGGGCGAAGCCATCGAGCAGCGGCAGCCAGACGAACCCGGCCGCCACCGCGAGCCCGAGGGCCATCGCGATCGCGCCCGCCGCGACCGTGGTCCGCCGGCTCCGGCCCGCCTCGTCGCGCGCGACGAGCGTGATCCCGGCCACGTAGATCGCCATCCCCAGCGGGATCGCCCATTGGT
Source organism: Pirellulales bacterium (assembly GCA_040397585.1). Classification (GTDB taxonomy): domain Bacteria; phylum Planctomycetota; class Planctomycetia; order Pirellulales; family UBA1268; genus QWPN01. The sequence goes on along the minus strand of JBBAVS010000084.1, from coordinate 4,937 downwards.
GGGTCGCCGTCGGCCCGCCCGCGGCCGTCATGCCCAGGAGCCAATTGAGCCCGCGGCAGGCTCCCATCACGGCCGGACCGGCGGGCGTGTGCTTCGCATGCCGGTCGTAGAGCCAGATCGCGGCGGTGAGCACCGCCCCCACGCCCGCGGGCCACGGGGTGTTGGCCATCACTGCCGCGGAGCAGGCGGCGAGGCCGCCTGAGGCCATCAGCAGGTTGCCGACCGCCGCAGCCCGCCCCACGGCGATCGCCCCGCTCGGCAGTGGCCGCTCGGGCCGCTCGCCGCGATCGATCGCGACGTCACACACGTCGTTGAGCACCATCCCTGCCGCATAGAACGCGAGCGAGGCGAGCACGGCCAGCCAGCAAGCGGCCGGCGGCCAGTCGAGCGCGGTCAGGCCCGCCACCACGAGATACCCGGCCAGCGAATCGGCCACGGCCGTCGCCAGGTTCGGCAGCCGCACGAGCCGCAGCCAGGCGCGCATCTCAGGCGAGCTCCACGCCGGCGGCCTGGGCGACGCCGAGGAGGTGCGCCCGCGCGGCGCGGGCCGCGTCGTCGGGCCGGTCGCGGTAGGGATAGAGTTCGACCGTCACCCAGATGTCGGGGGTGTGGGCCGCGATCGCCGCGAGCGTGGCCTGGAAGTCGATCGCGCCTTCGCCCGGCACGAGGTGATGGTGCACCCGCGTGGCCGCGATGTCTTCCACGTGGTAGTGCCGCGTGTGGGCCTTCATCCGCGGCACCCACTCGGCCGGATCCTCGCCCACGCAGTAGGCGTGGCCGACGTCGAAGTTGAGACCGAGCGCCGGATGGTTGACCCGTTCGGCGAACTCGAGGTACTGGCCGAAGGTCTCGATCAGCAGCCCGGGCTCGGGCTCCACGAGCAGCATCACGCCCACGGCGGCGGCCACGTCGAGCACCGGCATGATCTCGTCGTAAAAGATGTCGCTCGCCTGCCGGCGGGTCTGCCCCGGCTGGATCTCGCCACCGGGCTCGGTGGAGATGTGCGGGGCGCCGAGCTCCGCGGCGAGCTTCAGCGCCCGCTTGGTGTGTTCGCGGCGGATCGCCCGGTAGTGCGGGTCGGGGTCGGTCCAGCCGGGATGCCAGTAGGGCTGCCGGGGGTCGGCGATCGCGTTCATCATGAAAGCGTTGATGTTGGAGACGACGAGGCCGTTCGCCCGGAGCGCCCGACGGATCGACTCCTTTTGCACCTCGAGCAGCCCGGCGGGCCAGGCATGCGGCACGTCGGCGAGCAACTCGATGCCTGCGTAGCCGAACCCGGCGATCCGCTCGATCGCCTGCTCCACGGTCACGTCGAGGTAGGCATTCGAACTGAAGGCGAGGCAGAGGGGCATGCGTGAAACTCCACGGGGCGAGACCCCGAAAGGCTAGCCTCGCCGCGGCCCCCGGCCCAGTGCCGGCCTCTTCCCCGCGACTCCGAACACGCGAGCGAGGGGTCGCCCGTGCCCCGAGGGCCGGCGTTGCTGCCAAGCGAAGCCATGGATGGCGAAGCGCAGGCAGCATCGAGCGAGCGAAGCCCACGATGGGCGGAGCGAGCGTCCGGCACTGGGGCATGGGCGACCCCTCGCGGCGCCCGCGTCCCGAGAGCCGGCTCAGCTCGAGGCGGAGCGGTAGCGGGCGAGGGCCCGCTGGAACACGATCCGCGAGACCACGAGCGAGGCGATCGCAGCCACCACCGCGGCCACGACGCCGATCCACGATTCGCCGGTGAACGGCTGGGCGATCACGCGGGCCGGCACGTTGACCACCAGCAGGATCGGGATCACGAAGGTGCAGATCATCCGCAGCGGGCCGCCCCAGGGCCCGGAATAGATCTCGGCGGGGTAGCGGGAGAAGTTGGTGAGGTAGAACCAGAAGTCGTAGAGGCTCTGGTTGCGGCCCATGAGGATCGTGGCGGCGGCGAGCATGATCACGAGGCCGTAGAGGATCGCCACGCCGCAGAGCACGAGCAGCGGATAGAGCAGCCAGGCCACGGCGGGGGGTGCGTGGTCCATCCGCCCGAGCGCCCAGGCGAGCAGCCCCACGCCCACCGCGCCGTTGGCGAGCGACGAGAAGTCCACCCGGTGCATCGAGAGCAGGAACTGGGCGTCGAGCGGCTGCACGAGCACGGCGTCGAGCCCGCCGGTCCGGACCATCTCGGTGAGCTCCTCGGCGCTCGGCATGAAGAAGGCCTGCACGATCGAGTTGATGATCAACCCGGTGGCCACGAAGGCGAAGAACGGCTCCTTCGACCAGCCCGTCCCCTTGCCGATCTCGGAGGTGTAGGTGAACACGAGCAGGTAGAACGCGAGGTTCATCGACATCCAGCCGAGGCTCGTCAGGCACTCGAGGATGAAGTTGGCCCGGAAGGTCATGTCGCGGACGAGACACGCCCGGGCGAACGTCAAGAAGATGGCGAGATAACGGCCCACGTCAGCCTCCGAAGGCGCTGTAGCGCCGCGTGCCCCGCCACCAGGCCGCGCGGCAGGCGACGGCCATCACCACCACCCAGCCGGTCTCGATGAGCAGCGCGTTCACGAGCGCGGCCCCCTGCACCTTGCCGAGCCAGATGGCCGACGAGAAGTAGGCGGTGTATTCGAACGGCAGCCAGTGGACGACGTCGGCGAGGCTCACGCCGGAGAGTCCCGTGGGGACGGTCCTGAGCAGGTCGATCGGGAACATGTGGCCCGAGAGCAGGTACTGCACGAGCATGTAGCCGAACACGATGCTCGACACCTCCATGAACCAGAAGCCGAGCATGCCGAGCGTGGCCTCCATGAAGAAGCCGAGCAGGAACGAGAGCGCCAGCGAGAGCAGGAAGGCGGCGATCGTCGTGGCATCCGGGATCGGCGGGAAGTAGCTCCGGCAGAGGAAGAACACGAGCGCGAAGGGGAGCGCGGCCACGGCGTAGTAGACGAGTTTGTGGGCCACGCGGGCGGCGAGCAGGAACGATACGTAATCCACCGGCTGGATCAGGAACTTCTTCACCGACCCGTCGCGGACGCTGCGGGCGATGCCGCCGGCCAGACCCGGCATGCTGGAGAAAGCCCGCGTGAGCATCGTCAGCAGGTAGTAGGCGACGATGTCGTTCCGGGTGTAGCCGGCGATGTCGCCGCGGCTGGTGGCCCCGAACACGGCCGTCCAGAGAAACACCTGGGTCACGATCGGCAGAAACCGCATCAGCGTGCCCAGCGCGAAGTCACCCCGGTAGACGAGGCGTTCCTCGAGGCAGATCTTCAGCATCGTCCACCACGTTCGCAGGCCCTGGAGCGGCCCGACCGGACGGACGGCCTCGAGTGATCCGCTCATCGGGCCGCCTCCGCCACCGCCGCCGCGCGGGAGTCGGCGCGGAAGAGTTCCGCCACGATCTCCTCCAGGGGCACGTCTTCCACCGACACGTCGCGGACCCCGGCGGAGCCGAGGATGCCCGGGAGCACGTCGGCGATCCGGGTGCGGTCGATCCGCAGCACCACCTGCGGCCCGCGAAACTCGCAGGGGAAGCCGAAGCGTTCGATCAGGGAGCGGTCGGGCGCCTCGTCGAAGTCGAGGGTCACGATCTTGTGGGTGGTGAACCGATCGACGATCTCGGCGAGCGAGCCGTCGTAGAGGATGTCGCCGCGGGTGATCACCACCACCCGCTCGCAGAGCGCGGCCACGTCCTTCATGTAGTGGGTGGTGAGCACGACCGTCATCCGCCGCCGCCGCTGCACGTCGCGGAGAAACTCGTGGATCGTGTGCTGGGCCACCACGTCGAGGCCGATCGTGGGCTCGTCGAGAAACAGCACCTCGGGCTCGTGGAGGAGGGCCGCGACGAGCTCCAGCTTCATCCGCTCGCCGAGCGAGAGTTCGCGGACCGGCTGGAGGATCAGTTTCCGCACACCGAGCAGGTCCACGAGCTCGTCCCGCGTCTTCTCGAACCGGGCGGGCTCGATGCGGTAGATCTCCTGATGCAGCCGGAAGCTCTCGGCGGCGGGCAGGTCCCACCAGAGCTGGTTCCGCTGGCCCATCACGAGGGCGAACCGGCGGCGGAAGTCGTCGGCCCGCTCCCAGGGCACGTGGCCGAGCACGGTGGCGGTGCCGCGGCTGGGCGTGATGATGCCCGAGAGGAGCTTGAGGAGCGTGGTCTTGCCGGCACCGTTGGGGCCGAGCAGGGCCACGAACTCGCCCCGGCCCACCTCCAGATCGACCCCCTTCACCGCCTCGACTACGCGGCTGGTGCGATGAAACAGCGCCCGGACGCTCGCGGCCAGCCCCTCGGGCTTGTCGTAGACGCGGTATTCCTTGGCGAGGCCGGCCACGCGGATGACCGGCGCGGCGACCGGGGCGGCCGCGGCGGGATCGGAGTTGTGCATGGCGGGAGTATAGGGGAAAACCCTGGTCCCCCCGCTGGAGACGCCGCGCATGTTCCGCATCGGACTCGGTCACGACACGCACCGTCTCGGCCCCGGCGCCGGGCTCGTGATCGGCGGGATCACGATTCCGCACGACCGCGCCGCGATCGGTCACAGCGACGCCGACGTCCTCCTCCACGCGGTCACCGACGCGCTGCTCGGGGCCGCCGTCCTGGGAGACATCGGCGAAATGTTTCCCGACACCGATCCCGCCAACCGGGGCCGCGATTCGGCCGACATGCTCCGCCGGGCCGCGGCCCGCGTGGCCGAGGCCGGCTGGCGGATCGTGAACCTCGACTGCGTGGTCTTCGCGCAGCGGCCCAAGATCCTCCCGCACCGCACCGCGATCCGGCGGCGGATCGCGGAGATCCTCGGGATCGACGACTCGGCCGTCTGGCTCAAGGCCAAGACGGGCGAGGGCGTGGGCCCAATCGGCGAGGAGCTCGCGATCGCCGCCGAGTGCGTGGTGCTCATCGAGCGGGCATGACCGCCGCCCGACGTGGGTGCGGGTGTCCCGAAGTGGGTGCAGGTGCCCGAAGTGGGTGCAGG
>JBBAVS010000083.1:0-17855 GCA_040397585.1 Pirellulales bacterium | reverse complement strand
TGATGACCCGCCCGATCATCCAGGCATTTACAGAAGAGGGGTTGCTTTATCCCTGGACTCCCCGCAGGTTACAAACCTGCGGCCACTTCGCCCGAAAGTGGGTGCAGGTTTTCAACCTGCACAAGCACCACCCCAGGCCTGGACTCCCCACAGGTTACAAACCTGCGGCCACTTCATAACGCCCCTGCAGCCGCCGCGCGGCTGAGGCGATCGCGGACGGCCCGCCATTCCTCGGTGTCGGGCGGCTCGTCCACCACGATGCGATCGAGCTGCCGCTGGTCGAGAGCATGCAGCGTGGCATAGAGCCGGGCCGCGAAGCCCGCGGCGTCGGCCGGCATCGGCACGATCAGAAGGTCGCGCGAGGCCGCGAGCCGGCGGACCTCGGGATCGTCGGTCCGCGATGTCAGCCAGCCAAGCCGCCTGCCCGCGCCCACCAGGGCCTCGATTCGGCCCGCCGCGTCGCGGGCGAGCTCGAGTGGCGTCCGCGGCGCGTAGTGGCGGGCCAGCTGGCCGGGTGACCGCGCCGGGCCGGCCGCGGATGCCGCGTCGGGCCAGGCCACCGGCCCGCCGACCGCCGCCTCGAGCGCGGCATGCGACAGCGGCCCCGGCCGCAGGATCCGCGGCGGCGTGGTGGTGCAGTCCACCACCGTCGACTCGATGCCCTGCGTGCAGGGCCCACCGTCGAGAATCAGGTCGATCCGATTGCCGAGGCTTTCGAGCACATGATGAGCCGTCGTCGGCGAAACGGCTTCGGAGCGGTTGGCGCTCGGCGCCGCCAGCGGCGTGCCGGCCGCGGCGATCAGCCGGCGGGCGAGCGGATGATCCGGGCAGCGGAGGGCCACCGTCGCGCCGCCCGCGGTCACGACGCCGGGAATCCGTGACCCGCGGGGCACGACGAGCGTGACCGGCCCCGGCCAGAACCGCGTCGCGATCGCCTCGGCGGCGGCGGGCCACGCGGCGGCGAGCGACCGCGCCATCGCGACGTCGGCAACGTGCACGATGATCGGGTTCGTCGCGGGCCGCCCCTTCGCCCGAAAGATGCCGGCCACGGCCTCCTCGTCGAGCGCGTCGGCGGCCAGACCGTAGACCGTCTCGGTCGGCATCGCCACCAGGCCTCCGCGGCGGAGCACCTCCACCGCCCTGTCGAGGGCGTCGGCGACAGCGGCCGGCGGCTCCGCGGCAGAGGCGGGCCAGATGGCACGAAGGACTGGGGGCAACGGGCGAACCATGAGGCCTACCTTGCAACGCCCGAACGGGCCGAGCAAGATGACGCCGCCCTTCCGCCGCCAGGAGCCTTTTTCGTGTCGCCATCAGGCCAACCCGTCGTCGGCATCGCCATGGGCAGCCGCTCCGACTGGGCCACCCTCCAGCGGGCCGCCGCGACGCTCGAGGAGTTCGGCGTGGCACACGAGGCGGAGATCGTCTCGGCCCACCGCACGCCCGCCAAGCTCGCCTCCTACGCTGCGGCCGCCGCCGGCCGGGGCCTCAAGGTGATTATCGCCGGGGCCGGCGGCGCGGCCCACCTGCCGGGAATGCTCGCCGCCCAGACCCACCTCCCGGTGCTCGGGGTGCCGGTGGAGTCGTCGATGCTCCGCGGGGTCGATTCGCTGCTCTCGATCGTGCAGATGCCCGCCGGGGTGCCGGTGGGCACGCTCGCGATCGGACCTGCGGGCGCCGCCAACGCCGCCCTCCTGGCGATCGCCATTCTCGCGCTCGACGATGCCGCCCTGCGCGACAAACTCATGGCCTGGCGGGCGGCCCAGACGGCCCGAGTGCTCGGCGAGTCGCTCGACGGCGACCCGGCGCCACGCGCGGAGCGGTGACCGTGACGGCTCCCTCGGCATTGGCCATCCTTCCCGGCAGCACGCTCGGCATTCTCGGCGGCGGTCAGCTCGGGGCGATGTTCGCAATGGCCGCCCGCCGCATGGGCTACCGCGTCGAGGCCATCTCCGACGTGGCCGACTGCCCGGCGGCGATCCACTGCGACCGGCTTCACGTCGGCGCCTACACCGACACCGCCCTGCTCGCCCGCGTGGCGGCCGACTGCGCCGTGGTGACGTTCGAGTTCGAGAACATCCCGGCCGAGGCGGGGCGGGCGCTCGCGGCGGCCGTGCCGGTGCGGCCGAGCCCCGACGTGCTCTTCACCACGCAGGACCGGGCCCGCGAGAAGACGTTTCTCACGCGACACGGCTTCGCCTGCGCGCCGTATCGGATCGTGCAGTCGCTCGCCGAGCTCCAGCGGGCGGTGGCCGACCTCGGGCTTCCAGGCGTGCTCAAGACGGCGGCGTTCGGCTACGACGGCAAGGGACAGATCAAGCTTGTCGCGCCGATCGACGTCGAGCCGGCCTGGGGGGCGCTCGGCGCCGGCGCCGATGGGCCGCGGCAACTCGTGCTCGAAGGGTTCGTTGACTTCGACTGCGAGATCTCGGTGGTGGCGGCCCGCGGCAGCGACGGCATGGTGGCCGCGTTTCCTCCGTCGCGCAATGCCCACGCCAACCACATCCTCGACGTCTCGAGCGTGCCGGCCGGGCTGCCCGCGGCGGTGCTCGACGAGGCCACGACGATCGCCGGCCGGATCCTCGAGGCGCTCGGCGTGGTGGGCGTGGCGTGCGTGGAGTTTTTCGTGACCAAGGACGGCCGCGTGCTCGTCAACGAGATCGCCCCACGGACGCACAACTCCGGACACCTCACCATCGAGGCCTGCGACACCTCGCAGTTCGAGCAGCAGGTCCGCGCCATCTGCGGCCTGCCGCTCGGCTCCACGCGGCTGCGGGCGCCGGCCGCGATGGCGAACCTGCTGGGCGACTGCTGGGGCGTGGCCGCCGACGGCTCGCCCCGCGATCCCGACTGGGCCGCGGCCCTGGAGGTGCCCGGGGTGTGGCTGCACCTCTACGGCAAGCGCGAACCCCGCGCCGGCCGCAAGATGGGGCACCTCACGGCCCTCGCCGCCACGGTGGACGAGGCGATCGAGAAGGTGACGACCGCCCGCCGCCGCGCCTGCCGCGGCTGAGCCTCACTGGGGCGCGAGCGGCCGGCCGCGCCAGGCGGTCTTCAGGCCGAGCCACTTCCGCCCGAGCGCCACCCACTGGATGACCAGGAACACGGCCACGCCCAGCGGGTGCACGGCGGCACTGGCGAGGCTCTGCCCGAACGTCAGGGCTTCGAGCACCCGCGGCAGCCAGGCGAGCCCGGCGGCAGCAGCCACCACCCCGATCGCCCACCACGGCCAGCCGCTCCAGCCCGTCGCCAGGCCCCAGCCGCCGAGCACGAAGGGGAGGATCTGCCCGCACGCGAGGAGGAGCGTGAAGGGCACGATCGTGGCCGGCGCGCCGATGCCCTCGGTGGCGTTTTTGGAGAGCCCGCGCCAGACGTCGGCGTTCCGCTCGTACATCCGGCAGGCGGCGATGTCGGTGGCGTCGAAGATGTCGGTCGCCAGGCCCGCGCGGCGATACGCCCGCGGGAGCCTCACGCCGTCGTGGAGCGAGGCCCGGATCGCCTCGTGCCCCCCGGCCCGCTCGTAGTCGGCCCGGCGGGTCACGAACAGCTGCCCGCAGCCGGCGGCCATCCCGGGGGACCGGTCGGTCCGGCTCCGCGCGAGCGGCAGGAAGCCGAGCAGGATGAAGTGGATCAGCGGCAGGAGGAGCCAGTCGAGGAAGCTGGCGGTGGCCTGCCGTGGAAAGCCGCTCACGAGCGCCGCGCCGGAGTCGTCGAGAAACGCCACGCTCCGCGCCACCGCGTCGGGCGTGGGGGCCACGTCCACGTCGAGAAACACGAACGTCTCGTGGCGGGCCGTCTTGGCGAGCTGCCAGCAGGCGTGCTGCTTGCCGCACCAGCCCGCCGGCAGCGGCCTTCCCGCCACGAGCCGCACCCGCGGATCGGCGGCCGCGATGCCGGCCACGATCGCCGCGGTGGCGTCGTGGCTGTCGTCGTCGAGGATCACGAGTTCGAGGTCGACGCCTTCGCTCGCGAGCACGTCGCGGCACAGCCGGCCGATCGCCCGCTCTTCGTTGCGGGCCGGCACGAGCACCGACACCCGCGGCACCTCGCCGCCGAAGGCTGGCTGGGGCGCGGGCCGAAAGGCCCGCAGGTTCGCCAGCGTGAGCAGCGCGGGCAGGGCCGCGCAGGCTGCCCCGGCCACTGCAAGCCCGCCGAGCAGCATCGGGCTCATGACGCGGCCCTCTCGCCGCCATGCGAGGCGTCGAACCGCTCGCCCCGCAGCCAGGCCTTGAGCCGCCGCACGACGTCATAGACCCCGCCCACGCCGACGCGACCGGAGAGCAGCGTCGTGAACCGCTGCGGATCGCGGCTCAGCGCCGCCGCGGCGAGGCGATCCTGCGCCGCCTCGAGCCCCCGGGTGAGCAGCGCGGTCCACTCGTCGGCACTGCGGTGGGCCGCGTCGCCGAGCCGCATCGCCGGCCCGAAGGCCACGAGCACTTCCGGGCAGCGCTCGTTCCAGAACGGATACTCGACGACGAGGGGCACGATCAGGCCGCGGTCGGCGGCGGCGGCGGCATGCCCCACGCCCGCGCGGAGCACGGCGGGCCGGACGCGGGGATCGGTGAACTCGCCCTGGGCGGTGATCCAGTAGATGACATCGGTCCGCCGCCCGGCGGCCCGCGCCGTCCGCAGAAACCGCGCCGCCCCCGACCGCGACTGCGGGTCGATGCCGATGAACCCGATCCGCTCCATGAACCGGTATTTCGCGACCGCGGCCGCGTCGATCGGTCCGTAGACCATGCGGTCGGGAAACAGTATGTGCCCGATGATCAAGAACGTGAGCGGATCCCACCAGCCGGGATGATTCGAATAGAAGATCACCGGCTCGCCCGCGAGCGCGGGAACCGCGCCGCCTCCGGCGTCCTCGCGGAGCAACCGCACCGCATGGAAGTTTCGCGTCATGTACTTCCGCACGTGCCACATGAACCAGCCGAAGAGCGTGTGCGAGAACGGCGGCAGGCCTTCCACCCCCTTCCCTCCTCGCTGCTCGCGGCCGACGTCAGTCATGGCTGGGTTTCCGAACTGGGGCCCGCGGCATTCCGGACCGTCGGCTTGGATGGGCACGAACTCAGCGAGGGGCTGCCCGTGCCCCGGGAGCCGGGCTGTGGGAGCAAGCGAAGCCAGGATGGCGAAGCGCCGCGGACACGCAGAGAGCGGAGGGCAGGATGCCCGCAGCGAACGTCCGGCGACGGGGCATGGGCGGCCCCTCGCCACGCGAACGCCTCGGGATCACCTGGAAGCCGAATCACACCCCGACCGGCGCCCGCGCCGCGGGCCCCGCCTGCCCGACGAGCTTGTCCTGATCGACGCAGTCGGCCGCGATCCAGCCCGACATCAACACCATGGGCATCCCCGGCCCCGGATGCGCCGCGCCCCCCGCGAGATAGAGCCCCTCGACGTCGGGCGAGCGGTTGGCCGGCTTGAAGGCGCCGAGGTACCTCCCGTGGCTCGCCAGGCCGTAGATCGCGCCGTTGAGCACGTGGTAGCGGTCGTTGATGTCCTGCGGGGTGAGGGCCCGCTCGAACACGATGTGCTTCTCGAGATCCTTCAGGCCCGCGGTGGACTCGAGCTTGCGGATGATCGTGTTGCGGTAGGCGGGAAGCATCTTCTTCCAGTCGTGGTGCGGCCGCAGGTAGGGCGTGTGCACGAGCACGTAGAGCGCCTCGCCGCCGGGGATCGCCACCTCCGGCTCGGTCACCGCCGGGGCGCAGACGTAGCAGGTGGGATCGGCAGCGGGTTCGCCGCGATGGTAGATCGCCTCGAACTCCTCGTGGGGATCGTGCGAGAACACGAAGTTGTGGTGGATGAGTTGCTCGTACCGCTTGTCGAGGCCGAGATAGAGCACCACTCCCGAGCAGGCTGGCTCGTACTTCCGGCGGCCGAGGAACTTCCGCTGCGGCGGGCCGTCGAGGAGTTCACGGTGGGTGCGAACGCTGTCGGAGTTGCTGACCACGACGGCGGCCGGGATCGTCTCGCCGGCGGCCGTTTCGACGCCGCGGACCTTGCCCCCCTCGACGAGGATCCGCCGGATGGCGGTGGTGGTGCGAATCTCCACCCCGAGGTCCACGGCGAGGCTCGCCAGCGCTCGCGGCACGGCGCCGGTGCCGCCCCGCGGATACCAGACGCCGTCGTTGGACTGCATGTGGGCGATGCCGCAGAGCACGGCGGGCGACTGCTCGGGGCAGCTGCCCACGTACTGCGTGTAGTGATCGAGCATCTGCGCCGCCCGGGCATCGGGCACGAACGACCGCACCGTGCCGGCCACGCTGTGGCCCGGCCGCATCCCCATCAGCTCCTTGAGAAAGCCGACGGAGAAGCTCTTGCGGACGTTCACCATGTCGCGCATGCCGCCGACGCTCCGCCAGAAGAAGAACTCGTCGGAGAGCCGGTGGAGCCGCTGCGACAGGGCCATGAAGCGGCCGTAGCCGTCGCCGGCGCCCGATCCGGGGGCGAACTCGTCGAGCGTGGCCCGCATGGCGGGCACGTCGGCGACGAGGTCGAGGGTGGTGCCGTCGTCGAAGAAGCTCCGCCACTGCGGGTCGAGCGGCACGAGGTCGAGATAGGACTCCAGGTCGCGGCCCGCCTCCGCGTAGATCCGCTTGAGCACCCGCGGAATCGTGAGGATCGTCGGCCCCATGTCGAAGCGGAAGCCCCCCTCGGAGAGCACCGCCGCCTTGCCCCCGACCCACGGGTTCTTGTCACAGAGCGTGACCGCGTAGCCGCGGGCCGCGAGCGTGCAGGCCGCGGCGAGTCCGCCGAGCCCCGCTCCCACCACCACCACCCGGTCGTCGCCCCGCGTCTGCCTGATCATGCCTGTCGCTCCGTGTGATCGTGTGTGGGAGTCACCGCCGCCGCATCAGACGGCGGCGGTCTCCTTCCGGCCCGCGTGGGCCGTGGTCCGCCCCCGCCGCGGACGCACCGCCGAGCCGTCCAGCCCGAGATCGCCGAGCAGGAGGTCGGAGGTGATCCGTGCCGACGAGTAGATCACGGGCAGTCCGCTCCCCGGGTGCGTGCCGCCCCCGACGAGATACATCCCCGCCACGTCCTCGAAGCGATTGTGCGGCCGCATGTGCAGCATCTGCCCGAGGTCGTGCGAGAGGTTGAACGTCGCCCCGCGGTAGATCTCGTAGTCGTCCTGCCAGTCGTCGGGCGTGATCATCTTCTCGAAGCGGATCCTGTCGCGGACGCCCCGGATGCCGATTCGCTCGATCTGGTCGAGGGCCACTTCCCGGTAGCCGGCCGCCTCCCGCCGCCAGTCGATGTTGGGATGGCGATGAGTGGTGGGAATCAGCAGGTAGAGCGTGCTCATGCCCGGCGGAGCGAGCGTGGGATCGGTCACGCAGGCGTTCTGCACGTACATCGACGGGTCGCGGGAGAGCCGATGGCGGTGCTCGATGTCCGCGAGGTTCTCCCGGTAGTTTTCCGAGAGGTAGATGTTGTGGTGGGCGACGTCGTCGTAGCAGCCCTCGATGCCGAGGTAGAGCATGAAGGTGGAGCAGGAGAACCGCCGCGAGGCGATCTTCCGGTCGTTCCACCGGCGGCGGATCGAGTCGGGCACGAGGCGGGTCATCGTGCGGGCGAAGTCGGCGTTGACCACGGTGGCATCGGCGGCGTATTCGCCGCGGCCCGTCTTCACCGCCGTGATCCGCCGGCCGGCGAAGGCGAGCGACTCCACCGGCTCACCGTAGCGAATCTCCACGCCCATCTCGGTGGCGATCCGGGCCATCGCCTCCGAAACGGCGCCGCAGCCGCCGATCGGATGGAAGACGCCGTGCTCGTATTCCAGGAACGAGAGGATCGAGAACAGGCTCGGGCACTTGAAGGGGGACATCCCCAGGTACTTCGACTGGAACGTGAACGCCAGCCGGATCCGCTCGTCGCTGAAGAACGTGCCGAGTTCGGCGTCGAGGCTCCGCCAGGGCTTGAGCATCGGCACGAGTTTGAGGAGCTCAGGGTTCGCGAGGTCGAGCCAGCTCTGGAAGGGCTGCTCGAGAAACGGTGCGAACCGGTCGAACTTGGAGCGGTTGCTCTCCATGAACCGCGTGAAGGCCCCGCGATCGCCCGGCGAGAGCCGCGAAACCTCGGCCTCCATGCGGGCGACGTCGGGGGTGCAGGAGAGTTCGCCGCCGGCGCCGAACACCAGGCGATACTGCGGATCGAGCCGCACCATCTCGACCTCCTGCCGGAGGTCGCGACCGCAGGTCTGGAAGATCTCCTCGAGCACCCTCGGATAGAGAAAGAAGGTCGGGCCGAGGTCGAACTTGAAACCCTCGGGCGTGGAGATCGTGCTCGTCCGCCCGCCCGGCACCGGAAGCCGTTCGAGCACCCGCACCCGGACGCCCGACTGGGCCAGGAGCATGGCGGTGGCGAGGCCGCCAGGGCCGGCTCCGATGATGTTGACGGTCGGCGACATCCTGGCCCTTCCACCGTAACGGGCCGGAACGCACGTTCCTGCCGCGTCGGCGACGCCCGTACTATAGGTGTCGCGGCGGGAGGGTCAAGAAACGCACGGCAGCATCAGTACGGGATGTAGTAGGCCGAGCGCACGGGCCGCAAGCCGCCAAACGGGCCCCGTCGGTAGAGCGGGACGGCCACCGCGGCCGGGGCGTAGTAGGCCGTGACGGGCTGCGCCACGACCTGGTTCACCACCGGCGAGTAGACCGTGGTCGCCGCCGGGGCGTAGTACGACGTGACCGCCACCGGAGCCGCCGGCGCGTAGCCCGCGGTGTACACCGGGGCGTAGCCGACGGTGGTGGCCGGGGCATAGCCCGCGGAATAGGCTGGAGCGTAGGCCGACGTCACGGCGACGGCCGGCGACGCGGCGACGACCGGGGGCGAAAAGGCGGTCACGGCCGCGTAGTTGCCCGCCGGCGTGTAGTTCGCCACGTAGGCCGGCGCCGCCACCATCGGGGCGGCCACGACCGGCGCAGCCACCACCGGGCGATAGGCGCCGTAGTAGACCACCTGGCCATGGGCCACACCGCAGAAGACCGCTGCGACGCAGGTGACGACCGTCGGGGCGAGCTGTCGGAGGGTGGGCATGGCGGCGTGAATCCTTCTACGGAGGAGGTCAGTGCAGGGGCGCTGGGCCGAACCGCCGAGGGACGATCCGGCGATCGCTGGTGACATCGTACGCTGATCGTCGAGGATACGTTCGATCCGGTTGACCTTGCAAACCGCCCGTAAACTCTGACATTTTCCGTTTCCGCTGGCGAAACGGCCGCCGCTGGGAAGCCCCCCGGCGGGCCGCGGCCGCGTGGTGCGACTCGAGCCCTCGGAGGCGACACCTTGGACACCGTGGCCCCGTCCTCCGCTCCGTCCCCCGCGGCCGACCACGACCGACGGGGATTCGCCGCGCTGCTCCTCGTCCGCGGGCTGACGCTCGTGAACGACCACGCCCTCAAGTGGCTGGCCATTGGCCTGGGCAAGCGGCTCGTGGACGAGGGCAACGTCTCGCTCGTGCTCACGATCGGGCTCGTGGGCCTGTCGCTGCCCTATGTGCTGTTTTCGTGGCTGGCCGGCTCCGTGGCCGATCGCCACCCGAAGCCCACGGTCATCCGCTGGTGCAAGGCCGCCGAAGTGCTCATCGCCGCCGCAGCCACCGCGGTGCTCGCGTTCGGTCTCGGCGACGGCCGGACGTGGCTCGGGCTGCCGACGGGGCTCTGGCTGCTGCTGGCCACCGTGATCGCGATCGGCACGCAGGCCGCGGTGATGACTCCGTCGATCGTCGGCGCGATCAGCGAACTCGTGCCGGCGGCGCGGCTGGCGGCCGCGAACGGCCTGTTCTCGCTCGTATCGCTCGTCGCGGTGCTCGCGGGCACGGCGGCCGGCAACTGGGTGGCCGACGCCACTCCCCTGGCCGGCGAGGCCTCGGCCTGGGCCCGCAGCCTCCCGACCGGCCTGCTGCTCGGCGGCACGGCGGTCGCGGGGCTGATCGCGGCGGCAAGGCTCCCCCGGCTCGCCGCCGCCGCGCCCCAGGCACCGCCGGCCTGGAACGCGCTGGCCCGCACGTGGACCGACCTCGGCCTGCTCGTCCGCCAGCCCGAACTCGCGGCCGCCGCCGCCGGCATCGTCTTCTTCTGGGCGATCGGCGCCGTGGCGCAGGCCAACGTCGACCAGTTCGCGACGGAGGCGGGTGCCACGTCGCAGGCCCAGGTGGTGCCACTGCTCGTCGCGCTCGTGGCCGGCATCGGCGCGGGGAGCGTGGTGACCGGCAGGCTGGCAACCCGGCCGGCCGGGTCCGACCCGACGGTGGAACTCGGATTCGTGCCGCTCGGCGGAGCGATCATGGCCGTGGCCTTCGTGGCGCTGGCGTGCACTGGCGGCCGCTTCCTCGATGGCACCGCCACCGCCTGGGGCCCGCTCCTCTGGCTCGTGGTGCTCGGCTTCGGGGCGGGCATGTTCGACGTGCCCCTCGAGACGGCGCTGCAGGCGCGGAGCCCGGCCGACCGGCTCGGGGGCGTGCTCGCGGCCACGAACCTGCTGCTCTTCAGCGGCATGTTCCTGGCGTCGCTCGCCTACGGCGGCCTGCGGGCGCCGCTCGGTGCGGGGGGCACGCCGCTCTTCTCCGCGCGGGCGATCTTCGGGATCTTCGCGGCGCTCTCGCTGGCCGCCGCGGCCGTCGCCGTCTGGTGCGCCCCGCGGGCCACGCTGCGGCTGTTCGTGGCGGGGATCGTGCATGCCGGGTGGCGATTCCGCATCCGCGGGATCGAGGGCATCCCGCCAACCGGCCCGGTGCTCCTCGTCGGCAACCACCTCTCGTGGCTCGACGGCTTCCTGCTGCCGCTGGCGTGCCCGCGGCCGGTTCGGATGGTGGTCTACGGCCCGAACATCAAGGGCCGGTTTATGCGGATGCTGGCCGATCAGTGGCGGTTCATCCTCTTCGATCCGCGGCCGAAGTCGATCGGCACCGCCCTGAAAACGATCCAGTCAGGACTCGCCGCCGGCGACGTGGTGGGCATCTTCTGCGAGGGAGGCATCTCGCGGACAGGCCAGCTGCTGGGCTTCAAGCGGGGCCTCGAATGGATCCTGGAGAAGGTCGAGTCGCCGATCATGCCGGTGTCGATCGACGGCCTCTGGGGCAGCGGGCTGTCGTTCTCCGAGGGGAGGTATTTCACGAAGTGGCCGCGGCTCTGGCGGCGACCGGTCACGGTGACGTTCGGCCCTGCCCTGCCCGCCGGCACACACCCCGACCTGGCCCGCCTCGCGCTCCAGGAGACGGCGGCCTCCGCCGTGGCCCGTCGGCTCGATCCTCAGGCCGCCACGGCCGAGGCCTTCGAGGGCTGCTGCATGCTCCGCCGGGACGACCGGCTCGTGGCCTCGCTCGCGGCCGGTGATCCCCTCCACGACTCGCTTGGCGTGCACGGCGGCCGACTGCTCGGCATCCGGGCCACCGTGCTCGACGCCGATGCGGCCGCCGACACGATCGCCGCGACCCTCGCCCGCCAGCAGGCCACGATCTGGCTGGCCCGCATCGAGCAGGTGCTCGCCCTGGCCGGTGATCCAGCCGCCGCGGCCGGCCTCGCCACGCACCTCGCCGCGGTCGTGCTCCCGATCGGCTCTGGCGCGCAGCTGCCGCGGGCCCTGCAGGCGATCGCCGCCTTCCGGGCGGCCTCCGGCGTCGAGCCGGTCGTGGCCTACGCGCCCCCCGAGGTGGGCGGCCTGGTGGCCATGAACACGCCGCGGACGCGCATCCAGTGGGACCACGAGACGATCGCCAAGCCCGAGACGGTCGGCCGCGTGGTCAACGGCGCGGTGGTCTGGCCGCGGGCCGCGATGCGGCCGCCGCTGGGGCTCGCGTCACTGGCTGCCGCGGGCATTCCCGACGAGTCCGCCAGCACACTGGCCATCACGGCGACGGGTTCCGCGGCCGCCCTGCTGGCCGACGCCTTCGACGTCGACAAGGACGGGTTTCTGACCCCCAGGGCCTGAATCCTCGTCGCATGGAGGTCATCGCCGCCCCCGAGCGGCGCACCGGCGCGGTTGTGAGGGCCGCTTTTTTTCGAACCTTGGTGTTCGCCGCGGCGTGCGGTATGGTTGAGGCGACGCACCCCTAGCTCAATTGGATAGAGCATCGGTCTACGGAACCGAAGGTTGCTGGTTCGAGCCCAGCGGGGTGTATTTCCGTTCGCCTGCGACGGTTCTGCCCGTCGCCCCGTCCGCGAGGTTGCCAGATGGCCACCGACGCCCGCTCCACGGAACCCCAGATCGCCCCGCCGGCGTCTCCCGTCCTCTCGCCCGTCAAGCTGGGCTACCGGGAGTATTGCTGTTTCCCCGACGACGGTCGGCGGCACGAGATCATCGGCGGAGACCACTACGTGAATCCGGCGCCATCCACGTATCACCAGACCGTCTCCCGCCGGCTTCAGCACCAGCTCTACACGCAGATCGAACTGACTGGCCGCGGCGTCGTCTACAACGCACCGGTCGACGTCCAACTCACCGACCACGACATCGTCCAGCCCGACCTCGTCGTCGTGCTCACGTCCCGCATGCAGATGATCACGCCCACCAAGATCAAGGGCGTGCCCGACCTCCTCGTCGAGATCCTCTCACCATCGACCGCGTCCAACGACGCCACACTCAAGAAGCAGCTCTACGAGCGGGTCGGCGTGGCGGAATACTGGATCGTGGATCCCGACAACCACACGGTCGAGCAGTTCGTGCTCACCGACGGGCGATACGCGCGACGGCCCGACGCCGGATTGATCCCGCTCTCGATCCTCGAGGGAGTGGCCGTCCGGCTTGCGGACGTCTGGTGAGCCGCGAACCGCATGGCCACGCGGTGACGGATTCCCGGAGGATGCCATGCTGCGGCTCCGCCGGCATGGGACTGGCCTTCCGGGCTCGGCCCCGGCCCCGCTACCCTCTCGGCATGACCGCCCCGCGCTCCGTGCCCCAGCACGCCCCCGATGAAACCGCCGCGCCGCCCGTCGCCAAGGGCGTCGAGCGGGTGGTCGGCTTCGACCCCGGGCTGAACGTCACCGGCTACGGCGTCGTCGAATGCCACGGAGCCAGCGTGCGGCTCGTGGAGGCGGGCACGGTGAAGTCGCGGGGCGAGACGCTCGAGGAACGCCTGCACACGATCCACGCCGGCGTTTGCGAGGTGATCGAGGCCTGTCGGCCCACCGCGATGGCGATCGAGCAGGTCTTTTCCCACGCCAAGTTTCCCAAGACGGCGATCCTGCTCGGCCACGCCCGGGGCGTGATCTGCCTGGCCGGCGTGCAGGCGGGCCTCGCCGTGCACCACTACCTGCCCAATCGCGTGAAGAGCACGCTCTGCGGCTCGGGCCACGCCGGCAAGGAACAGATGCAGGCGGCCGTGCAGCGGGAGCTCGGTCTCGCCGCGAGGCCCGAGCCGGCAGACGCCGCCGACGCCCTCGGGGTGGCCCTGGCCGACTACCACCTCCGCCTCCGGCCGCTGTTCTTCGGCACCGGCGTCGTCCGCATCAGGAGCAGCCGGGCCTGACGTCCGGCACGACCGCATGATCACCAAGATCTCCGGCACCCTCGATCGCATCGACCACTCCTCCAGCTGCATCGAGCTGGCGGTGGGGCCGGTCGTGCACGAGGTGCTCGTCACGGAGCTGGTCCGCCGCAGCCTGCAGACGAAGCTCGGCCAGAGCGTCACGCTCCACACGATGGAGTTTCTGGAGGGCACGCCCGGCCGCGGCAACCTCGTGCCCCGGCTCGTGGGCTTCCTCTCGGAGGTGGAGCGGGAGTTCTTCGACCTGATCTGCGAAGTGGACGGCGTGGGCGTCCGCAAGGCGCTGCGGGCGATCATCCGGCCCGTCGGCGAGATCGCCGCGGCGATCGACGAGCAAGACGCCAAGGCCCTCGCCACGCTCCCCGGGATCGGGGCGGCCACCGCGGAACGGATGATCGCCAAGCTTCGCCGCAGAATGCCGAAGTTCGCCCTCCTGATCGCTCGGGAAGCGCCGGGCGAGGCGGGCGTGGTGAAGGCCGACGACGTGTTCGCCGAGACATTCGAGGTGCTCCGCTCGCTGGGCCACTCCGACTCCGACGCGCGGCGGCTCGTTGACGTCCTCCGGGCCGAGAAGAAGAAGCCGAAAGACGTACAGGAAGCGCTCGAAGCGATCTACCGCCAGATCCACAAACCGCGGTAAGGCGGGGCCCCAGGCACGACGAGCTCGGGGCTGCCCGTGCCCCGAGCGGCGCGGTCCCACCGAGCCGGAATCCGCAGGTTGAAAACCTGCGGCCACGTTCGGAGCGGCGAGCTCGGGGCTGCCCGTGCCCCGGAGCCGGCGTATGCCGCCAAGCGCAGCCAGGATGGCGCAGCGCAGGCGGCATCCGAGTGAGCGGATGCCACGATGGCATCCGCGAACGTCCGGCGACGGGCACGGGCAGCCCCGCGCGGCGCGGCGGGATCCCCATCGCTCACGCGATTGGGCTTCCTGACGGAGGAAGGTCCGGCTTTCACGACGCGCTCCCGATCGGCTACCCTGTGAACCGGTGAACAGCATGGAATCCTTCCGCCAGCCCAGCATTCAGGGTCCCCCTGCGGACGACGCCCCGCCGGAAGACCGCGCGCTGCGGCCGCAGCGGATGGAGGAGATGATCGGCCAGCGGGCCGTGCACGAGCGGCTCATGATCGCCATCGACGCGGCGCGGAAGCGGGGCGAGTCGCTCGGCCACATCCTCCTCGACGGGCCGCCTGGCCTCGGCAAGACGACGTTCGCCACCTGCATCCCGCGGGAACTCGGCACCACGCTCCAGATCGCCAGCGGGGCGGCCCTCGCGGCGCCGAAGGATCTGTTGCCCTATCTCACGAATGCCGCCGAGGGCTCGGTGCTGTTCATCGACGAGATCCACCGACTGCCGATTGCGGTGGAGGAGTTTCTCTACCCGGCAATGGAGGACTTCCGGATCGACATCACGCTCGGCGACGGCGTGGCGGCCCGCACGATCAACATGCCGCTGCGGCCGTTCACGCTGGTGGGGGCCACCACGCGGGCCGGCCTGATCTCGGCTCCGCTTCGCGACCGGTTCGTGATCCGGGAACACCTCGACTATTATTCGCCCGCCGAACTCGCGGCGATCGTGCATCGGTCGGCCGGCAAACTCGCGATGCCGATGGACGACGAAACGGCCGATGAGGTCGCCCATCGCAGCCGCGGCACACCCCGCCTGGCGAACAACCGGCTGCGCTGGATCCGTGATTTCTCCACGAGCCGGGCCGACGGCCAGATGAGCGTGGGCATCGCCCGCACCGCCCTGGAGATGCAGGGGATCGACGAACTCGGGCTCGACGGCTTCGACCGCAAGTATCTGGAGACGATCCAGCGGGTGTTCGCCGGCGGACCGGTGGGGATCGAGGCGATCGCCCACACCATGAGCACCGCTTCCGACACACTCGAGGACGACGTCGAGCCCTACCTGCTGCGGTGCGAGCTGATCGTCCGCACCCCCCGGGGCCGGCGGCTCACCACCAAGGGCGACGAGCACCTCGGGGCCCCGCCCAAGGCGGGCCAGGGCAAGCTTTTTTGATGGATTTTTCCGCGGCGGATTGACCGTTCCCCCGTCTCGCGGCTACTCTCTGGGGCTCCCCCGACCACGATCAGGTGACTCCATGGCCGTACCGAAGCGACGCCAGTCGAACCAGAAGACCCGCTCCCGCCGGGCCCACGATTTCCTCACCCCCAGGCAGCTGACGTTCTGCTCGACCTGCGGCAAGGCCGTGCCGACGCACCGCGTCTGCGGCACCTGCGGCTCGTACATGGGCAAGACGGTCATCAAGACCGGCGACGAGGCCTGACCCGCGAGGTGAGCCTGGTGGGTGACCCGACCGTTCCCGGCGAAGCTGCCGCGCCCGCGATCGTCTTTCCCGGGCAGGGTGCCCAGGCGGTCGGCATGGCCGGCGACTGGGTCGATGCCTGTCCGCGGGCGGCCGACCTCTTCGCCCGCGCCTCGGCGATCCTTGGCTACGACCTGCTGGCGATCTGCCGCAGTGGCCCCGCCGAGCGGCTCAACACCACGGCGGTCAGCCAGCCGGCGATCCTCGTGACGAGCCTCGCCGCCTTGGAGGTGCTCCACGGCCGCGAAGGCCAGCCTCTCGACGCCGCCCGGATCACCGCCGGCCTCTCGCTCGGCGAATACACGGCGCTGGTGTTCGCCGGCGCCGTCGGCTTCGAGGACGCCGTGGGGCTCGTCGATGTCCGCGGCCGGGCGATGCAGGAATGTGCCGAGCAGCAGCCCGGCGCGATGCTCGCGGTGCTCGGAGTGGACCGCGACAAGCTCGTCGCCCTCTGCGACGAGTGCCGCGCCGGCGACGTGCTCGAGGTGGCCAACGTGCTCTGCCCCGGCAACATCGTCGCCTCCGGATCGAAGGCGGCCGTCGGCCGGCTCGAAGCCGCCGCCCTCGCCGCGGGGGCGATGAAGTGCGTGCCGCTGGAGGTGGCGGGCGCCTTTCACACCGCGCTCATGCAACCCGCCGTCGAGCGGCTCACCGCGGCCCTGGCGGCCGCGGAGTTCCGGGCCCCGCGGATTCCCGTCGTCAGCAACGTCGATGCCCGGCCCCACACCGATCCGGCCGAAATCAAGGCTCTCCTCGCGCGGCAGGTGGTCGGTGTTGTCGAATGGAACGCCTCCATGGCATACATCCTCTCGACGGGAGTGCGGTCGATCTGGGAAGTCGGTCCCGGACGCGTGCTCCGCGGACTGATGAAGCGGATCGACCGCAGCGTCGCCTGTTCGGGCGTGTTCGACTGAGCCGTCGCGGACGGCCGCACCCCTGGTCACCGGTTCCCCTTTTTCCGTTTCCAGGAGATCGACGTCATGGCTGACGAGTCGGCGGCCGCGGGCCCCAAGCGGTTGAATGTGGACCTGAGCGGCCAGGTGGCCCTCGTCACCGGCGCCTCCCAAGGCCTCGGCCGGGCGATCGCCGAGGCGCTCGCCGCCGCCGGAGCCACGGTGGCCCTCGCCGCCCGCTCCGCCGACAAACTCGCCCAGGTGGCCGCGGTCATCCGCGCCGCTGGCGGCAAGGCGGAGGAGGTCCCCTGCGACGTCTCGAAGGCCGAGGAAGCGCAGCGGGCCGTCGAGGCCGTGGTCGAAAAGTGCGGCCGGCTCGACATCCTCGTCAACAACGCGGGCGTGACCCGCGACACGCTCCTGCCGCGGATGAGCGACGAGGAGTGGGACACCGTCCTCGACACGAACCTCCGCGGACCGTTCCTGTTCATGCGGGCGGCCAGCCGGCCGATGATGCAGCAGCGGTATGGGAGGATCGTGAACGTGGCGAGCGTGTCGGGGCTGATCGGCAACCCCGGGCAGGCGAACTACTCGGCCTCGAAGGCGGGGCTCGTGGGCCTCACGAAGACGGTCGCGAAGGAGCTCGCCGGCCGGAAGATCACCGTCAACGCCGTGGCGCCCGGCTTTATCGCCAGCGACATGACCGCGGCCCTCGGCCCCGCGCTGCTCGACGAGGTGAAGAAGCGGGTGCCGGCCAAGCGGCTCGGCGAGGCCTGGGAGATCGCCGAGGCGGTGCTGTTTCTGGCGGCCCCTTCGAGCGGCTACATCACGGCCCAGACGCTGGTCGTGGACGGCGGCATGATCGGCTGACGCCGGCGGTCTTCGCCGGTCGACGAGATCGCCGACCGATCCCCATCGCTCACGCGATTGGGCTTCCTGCCACCGCGGAAACGGCGCGATCGAGCCGCCAGGAAGCGTAACCGCGTAAGCGGTACGATCGTCCGGCGCGGCCACGAGGTCCCCATCGCTCACGCGATTGGGCTTCCTGCCACCGCGGAAACGGCGCGATCGAGCCGCCAGGAAGCGTAACCGCGTAAGCGGTACGATCGTCCGGCGTGGAACGCCGTCCCCATCGCTCACGCGATTGGGCT
>JBBAVS010000082.1:0-18224 GCA_040397585.1 Pirellulales bacterium | reverse complement strand
TCCTGCCTGCGCTTGCTCCCATAGCCCGGCTCTCGGGCACGGGCAGCCCCTCGCTCGCCGTGCGCTTGTTCTGCCGTGCTTCCGATCACGGTGAGCAGCGGGTCGGAGGCACGCGCAGAAGCCGGTGTCACTTGTGGACGCGCGACTTCGACATTCCGACAGAGAACTGAACTCACAAGTGCCGCCGGCGCCGAGCATGCCTCCGACCCGCTGCGGCGCGCTGCGGCGCGCTGCGGCGCGCTCCGGCGCGCTGCGGCGCGGAGTCACAACGCGCCAGCGGCCCCGGCAAGCCGCCTCACGCCCGGCGGATCGTCGCGAACCACGCCCGGGCGCCGCCGGGGGTGAACTCCGCGCCGGGGATCCCCGGCACCACCTCGAACCGCGCCGGCTCGAGCGACTCGACCTCCCAGCCATCGCGAAAGGCGGCGCGGAGCTCGGCCTCAGACACCCGCCGCGGGCCGTCGGTGCCCGGCTCGTCGGTCGCGAAGCAGAGCACGAACAGCCGCGCTCCCGGCTCGAGCAGCGCGGCGAGGGCCTGCACGTAGGCCCCCCGCCCCGCGTCGTCGAAGGTGTGAAACAGCCCACAATCGGTCACGGCATCGAACCGCTCGGGGATCGCGGCCAGGTCGCGGGCATCCATCCGCAGGAAGTTCAGGGCCACACCCCGCTCCGCCGCCTTCCGCCGGGCCGCCTCGAGCGGCGGCTCGAGGAAATCGACGCCGGTCACCACGCAGCCCTGCTCCGCCAGCCAGATGGCGAGGTCGCCGGTGCCGCAGCCACTGTCGAGCACGCGGCCGCGGATCCCCTCGGCGGCCTCCACGAAGGCCCGCTGCGGACTGCCGATGTCCCAGGGCGCACGCGGGGCGGCATAATAGCGGGCGAAACGCGCCTCGGCCGGCACGGGGTCGTGGGTCATGCGGGCATCATACCCGCGCGGCCCGGCTCCGGCCTGTCGGGTTCGTTCCCGAGCCTCTCCCCGAGCCACCGCATGCCGCACATTCTGGTCGTCGAAGACGAGGAGCACCTCGCCTTCGGCATCAAGTTCAACCTCGAGGCGGAGGGCTACACGGTCACCACCGCCGGCGACGGACCGACGGCGCTCGAACTCCTCGACAAGGCGACGACGCCGATCGACCTCATCGTGCTCGACCTGATGCTGCCCGGGATGAGCGGCTACGCCGTCTGCGAAACACTCCGCGGCCGGGGTGACACGCTGCCCGTCGTGATGCTCACGGCCCGCACGCTCGTCGAGGACCGGATCCGCGGCTTCGACGCGGGTACCGACGTCTATCTCCAGAAGCCCTTCGACCTGGAGGAACTGCTCTCGGTGATCCGCAACCTGCTCTCGCGCCGCGGCCGCGACGACCGTCCCGCGGAGGCGGCGGAGGCGGCGGATCCCGCCACGATCGCCGCCGTGCGGTTCGGGTCGGCGGAGGTCAACTTCGACACCTGGGAAGCCAGCTGCCGCGGCGAGCCGGTGAAGCTCACGAGCCTCGAGATGAAGCTGCTGAAATATCTCGTGCAGCACGAGGGCAAGGTCGTGACCCGCGAGCAACTGCTCACCAAGGTCTGGGGCATGAACCGGCCTCCCGCCACGCGGACGGTGGACACCTTCATGCTCAACCTCCGCAAGACGTTCGAGGACGATCCGTCGCGGCCCGTCCACTTCCTCTCGGTTCGCGGCGCGGGCTACCGGTTCGTCAGCGGCCCAGGAGCAGTGCCGCGGCCTTCCCCGGATCAGGCTGTTTGAGCAGCGATTCGCCCACCAGCATCGCGGCGATGCCCGCGGCCTCGAGCCGCTCCACGTCGGCCCGGGTCTTGATGCCGCTCTCGGCCACGAGCAGCACCTCGTCGGGCACCTCCTCGCGGAGCCGCAGCACCGTGTCGAGGTCGGTCGTCATGGTCTTGAGGTCGCGGTTGTTGATCCCGACGAGCGTGGCCCCGAGATCGAGCACCCGCGGGAGATGCTCCGGGTCGTGCAGTTCCACGAGCGGCGTCATGCCGAGGTCGAGGATCTCGCGATACAGGCTCCGCAGCTGGCAGTCGTCGAGGCACTCAGCGATCAGGAGCACCGCGTCGGCCCCGTGGGCCCGCGCCTCCAGCACCTGGTAGCGCTCGATCACGAACTCCTTGCGGAGCACCGGCAGCGGCACCGCGATCCTCGCGCTCTCGAGATCGACGAGGCTGCCGCCGAAGCCGGGGCCGTCGGTGAGGATCGAGAGGCAGCTCGCCCCCGCGGCGGCATACCCCCGCACGACCTCCTCGATCGTGGCCCCGGGGCGGATCTCCCCGGCCGACGGGCTCTTCCGCTTGAACTCCGCGATCAGCCGGATGGGCCCCGGGGCCGCGAGCGCCGCGAAGAAATCCCGCACCGCCGGCGCCACGGCAAGCCGCCCCTCGAGCGCCGCCGTGGGCACGCGGTCGCGGGCCGCCGCCACCTCGAGCTTCTTGCGGGCCACGATCTGGTCGAGGATGTCGGGCATGGCGGATTCGTCGGGGAGCGTCGCGGGAGAGACACCGGGGCCGCGGGGCCGGGGGCCGAGTCTACCCACGCCGCCGCGTCCTGGCCGAATCAACGCGTCGGCGGGGCCACGGGGCGACCGTCGCCGATCGCGATCAGATACGCCAGCGTCACCTCGTCGATGCCGTCGTCCAAGAAGTCCACCCGGCCATCGGCCCACAGCGCCTGCACGCCGCCGGGATGGGAGCTCCGCGGGGCGCTCGAGAGATACCGCCAGATGTCGTTCTCCACCCATGCGGCGCACGGCATGCCACGCGCGCTAGCGGCTTCCTGATCCGGGCAGGCATACAACACGTCGACGTTCACGGCGCGAGTCCGATTGTTCGGCCGCTGGGTGTGCCCGATGCTCATGGGGAAGTGGCGAAACGGGGGCGCGTCCGGATAGGGATGCATGTCGAAGGCCAACACGCTCGCGGCATTCCAGCCGATCGCCCAGGCCCCGCGGGCGTCCCAGGCGTCGCGACCGGCCAGCACCTCGGCGGCCACGAGCGTCGCCTGGGTGCCGTCGCGGAGATCGGCGAACCGCGGTCGCGGTCGCCAGGCGAGCGCGGCGGGATGCCGGTGCTGATGCTCCACGTGATACGGACTGGCCCAGGCGGCATAGTTGCCCCGGCCGAACGGCAGGCCCCGGGTGAGGGTCTCGTGCTGGAACGGCGGACCGCCGGGATCGCCGGGGCAGGCCAGCACCTCAGGACGCCCCGTCGCGGGGCCTGTCGCCGGGGTGACGGCCTCGGGTTCGAACACGCTGCGGCTCAGATCGAACCGGTCGAACCGCGCCTGCTCCTCCACATACGGCAGGATCTTCACCAGCCAGGAGTGAGACGTGCCCGATCGGGGGTCCATGTCGCCTCGCGGTGAGACACTTCCCGACGTGACCGTGGTGGGCAGCAGCCGGCGGGCGTCATGGTGCGCGATCACCCCGAGGCCGATCTGCCTGAGGTTCGCCGCGCACTTCAGCCGACGGGCCGATTCCCGCGCCGACTGCACGGCCGGCAAGAGCAGCCCGAGCAGCGTGGCGATGATCGCGATCACCACGAGGAGTTCCACGATCGTGAAGCCGCGTCGGCTGACTCGTGCCATCCGCCACCCCGCTGTCCACCATCCGCCGTCCCGTCGGGCGGCCGCATCCGCCATTCTCGCCTGGAATCCGCACCGTGCGACACCCCGGGCTCAGTGGCGAAAGTGCCGCCGCGCGGTGAACACCATCGGAATGCCCGCCGCGTCGGCCGCCGCGATCACCTCCGGATCCCGCTTCGAGCCTCCCGGCTGCACGATCGCCGCGATGCCCGCCTTGGCGATCAGCTCGATCGAGTCGGGAAACGGGAAGAAGGCATCGGATGCGAGCACGCCCCCGCGGGCCTTCGGCCCCGCCTTCTCCAGCGCGATCCGCACCGCATCGACGCGGCTGGTCTGTCCGATGCCGGCGCCCGCGAGGCTCGTGCCGTGGCAGACGGCGATCGCGTTGCTCGTCAGCCGCCGCACGAGCGTGAAGGCGAAGTCGAGGTCCTGCGTCAGGGCCGGCGCCGGGGCGATCTTCGTCACCACCCGCCAGGTGGCCGGATCGTCGCACTTGTCGTCGGGCCGCTGGGCGAGCACCGCACCGGCCACGCTCCGCAGTTCGAGGCCGGCCGTCGCCTCCCAGGGATCGCCGGCCGGCACCTCCACCAGCCGCACGCTTCCCTTCCACGTGGGCCGCGTGGTGAGCAGCTCCACCGCCTCCGTCGCGAAGGCGGGCGCGGCGATCACCTCCACGAACAGCCCGGGGGCGCAGAGCAGTTCGGCGCAGCCGCGGTCGAAGAGCCGGTTGACCGCGACGATCGCGCCGAAGGCGCTCGTCGGGTCGGCGGCCATGGCCGCCGCGAGCGCCCCCGCCACGGAGCCGTCGGAGGCGGCCCCGCAGGGATTGGTGTGCTTCACGACCACCGCCGCGGGATCCTGGATCAGCCCCGCGAGCCGCGTGGCCGCGTCGAGGTCGAGGAGGTTGTTGTAGGAGAGCTCCTTGCCGCAGAGCTGCTCGAGGCCCGCCAGGCCGAGGTGGGTCCCCACGGGGGCATACATCGCCGCCGACTGGTGCGGGTTTTCCCCATACCGCAGCGGCAGCCGCCGCTCGAGGTCGAGCGTCACACGGGCCGGTAGCGGCGGGTCGTCGTCGGCCCCGGCCTGGTCCGGCCCCGCGGCGGCCGGCTCGGCCACGAGCCCGGCATGCCGGGCCATCCACCGGGCGATCACGGCGTCGTAGCGGGCCGTGTGCTCGAAGGCGGCGGCCGCCAGCTGCCGCCGCTCCGCGAGCGTCGTGCCGCCCCGGGCGAGCGCCACGATCAGGGCGTCGTATTGGGCGGGGCTCGTAACCACGCTGGTGAAGGCGTGATTCTTGGCGGCGGCCCGCACCAGGCTCGGGCCGCCGATGTCGATCAGTTCGATCGCCTCCGCCGGCGTGCAGTCGGGCTTCGCGATCACGCTCTCGAAGTCATAGAGGTTGACGATCACCGCGTCGAACCGCTCGATGGCATGCTCCGCGAGCACGGCGAGGTCGTCGGGGCGGTCGCCCCGGGCGAGGATGCCGGCGAAGATGGTGGGGTGCAGCGTCTTCACGCGGCCGTCGAGCACCTCCGGAAACCGCGTGATCGCCGAGACGTCGTCCACCTCGAGACCCAGTCGGGTGAGGGCGGTGGCGGTGCCGCCGGTGCTGGCCACGCGGACGCCGGCGGCCCCGAGCGCCGTCGCGAGCCGATCGAGGCCCGACTTGTCGAACACGCTGACGAGCACGCGGCGAATCGGAACGACGTCCACGGTCGGCGTCGAGGGAGCGGCATGAGAAGTGTGCATGACCCGATTAGACCAGCGGCGCGGAGGCTGAAAAGACCGCCGGCATGGACCACGCTCACGCGGCGGGGGCCGCCGGCAGTTCCACCTCGAACACGGTGCCCGGGGGAGGCTGCCGGCCGCGAACGAGCACCTTGCCCCGCATCTGCCGCACGAGCGCCTTCACGAGGAACAGGCCCAGCCCCGTTCCCGGCGTGGACCGCTCCAGTTCGCTGCCCAGCCGGTGGAAGCGGCGGAAGATCAGCGGGCGGAGGGGGATCGGGATGCCCGGGCCGTTGTCGGCCACGGCGATCCGCACGCGGCCGGAGTTCGTGCGGCTGACCGTGACCACGACCCGGGGCTCCGGAAGCGAATACTTCACCGCGTTGTCGAGCAGGTTGCGGATCACGATCTCGACGTCGGCGGTCTGCCCCACCACCAGGAAGGGGCCGTCCGCGGCGGCTTCGACGGCGATCGTGTCGTCGGGCACGGCGTGCCGGTGGACGACGGCGGCGCGAACGGCCTGGAGCACGGCCTCGACGTCGGCGGCGGCCCCCCCTGCCTGCGGCCGCCGCTGGAGCGTCTTGGCGGCGTCGAGCAGGTGGTCGATGAGCGTGTCGAGCCGCTCCACGTCCTGGAGCATGATGCGGTGGAAGTCGGCCTGCTGCTCGGCGGGCACGGCGCGGCGGGTGAGCGTCTGCAGCGAGAGCTTGAGCGAGGCGAGCGGGCTCTTGAGCTCGTGGGTCACGCTGTCGATGAAGTTGCTCTGCCGCTGCGACAGCGCGATCGCCTTGACGGTGAGGGCGAGGTACACGATCACCCCCGCGAGCACGACCCCCAGCAGGGCCACGCCGACGCCGAGCACGGCCCAGTAGAAGGCGGCGTTCTGCGAGCCGAGCGCCGCGGCGATGCTCATCAGCACCCAGCCCACCGTGAGCGCGATGAGCGCCGCGATCAGCACGACGCCGAGGAGGATCGGCCAGCCGAGCGAGCGACGCGGTTCCATGGGGCGATTTCCGGGCGGACGGCGCGGGACGGCCGCGGCTGCCGTATGCTGGGGCCCGCCATCATGACCGCTTCCCCCGCCGACCGCGAATCGCCCGCCTCCCGCCCTGCCGGCTCCCGTGTCCGGCCGCCGCTGGCGCTCGCGGCCGGCCGCGTGGCCATGGTCTTCACCTGGCACGCCGACCGCTGGCGGCATGCCGTCAGCCTCGACGGCAGGCCGCTCGCCGACTCGCTGGAGGACACGGCCGACGGTCACGACGCGGCGTGGCCGGCCTCGCCCCCGCTCGTCGAGCTCTCCCCGGTCGAGACGCCCGCGGGACCGGCGATCCTCGCCGTGGGCCTGGCCGGTCGCTCGCACTATTCGGCGAGCATCGCCCCGCACCCCGTCGAGCCCGACACGCTGGTCGTCGAGATCGCCTGCCGGATCAAGGAGCCCCCCGCGTGGCTCGGCTCGACGTACGCCGTGGCGGGCGAACGGCTGCGGATCCTGCGGATCATCGGGCCGGCCGCCGCGGAGCCGCTCCCGACCACGGCCCGCTGGTCCTACCACGTGGGACCAGCCGGCATCCGACCCGTTCCCCCGGCGGCCGTCGCCCGGGGCGATTGACGGCCGGTCGCGGCCGGATCTTGCGATCCCTCCGGCCATCGATCACATTCAAGGCCTCGGCACTCCACTTCACCCCGTTCTCGGCCGCGACAGCCCATGTTCGAAGTCATCGAGCGACTCAAGGCGGAATGGACCGACAAGTACGTCGTGATCGATTCGCCGGCCCCGGAACTCGCGCGGTTCGCGCGGGCAACCGGTCAGGTGAAGACGGTCAACATGAACGGCCGGTGCCTGGTCGAGTTCGACCAGTTCAACAACACCGCCTGGTACGACGTCGATCCGTCGTGTCTCAGGATGGTTCCCAAGCCGCTGCCGAAGCCGGCCGAGCCGAAGGAAAAGCCGGCGAAGCCCGCGGCCAAGGCCGCGCCGGGGAAGGAGGCCGCCAAGCCCGCCGCCAAGCCCGCCGCCGCCAAGAAGCCCTCCACGGCCGACATCCTCGCCGCCGCCCGCGGCAAGGCGGCCGCGGCACCTGCGGCAGGGGCCGCCAAGCCCGCGGCCGGTGCCAAGCCGTCAACCGCCGAGATTCTCGCTCGGGCCCGCGGTGCGAAGGCTGCCGCGCCGCCGGCCGAAGCCGTGTCGGAGGCGCCCGCGGCCGAGGAGGCCGCGCCGGCCGAGGCTCCGCCGCCGACCAAGCCTGCGGCCCAGAAGACCGCCGGCGGCAGCCTGCCGACGACCACCGCCGAGAAGATTGCCTGGTGTCGGGCGCACGACGCGAAGGGCTGATCGTCTCGCCCCGTATTCGCGTGGCCCATGCCCGCTGCGACCCGCATCCGTTCCCCCGGGAGTTTCCCATGCTCCGTGCATCGCCCTGCCGCATGGCCCGCGGTAGAATCGCCGCTCTCATGATCGGCCTCATCATGCTCGCGGCCGCGGCAGGCTGTCGCCGGCTCGCCCAGCATCCGCTCGTGCAGGAGGCAGCCGCGGAGGTGCGGGGGAATGCCCGCGTCGCCGAGCTTCTCGGCAGCCCGGTGAGCTGTGGCACGAGCATCCGCGGCACGGCCAACGAGACCGACGGCATCGCGGCCCTGCAGTTCGACGCCGCGGGCCCCAAGGGCAAGGGCGAGGTCGCCGTCGAAGGCAAGAAGACGCGGGGCGAGTGGGGCGTGACGATGCTCGAACTGCGGCCGGCCAGCGGGACGAAGCTGTCGCTCACGGCCGACCTCGAGTCCCGCACCGGCACCGACACGCCGAAGTTCGACCCCTCCGCTCAGCCCGCGGCACGCTCCTCGGTCCCCCCGCCGCCCGCCGACGTCGAGATCGTGCTGCCGCCCGGACCGCCGGGACCCTGACGATCAGCGAAGCCCTGCCGTTTGGCGAGGTTTTTCCGGGGCTTTTCCCGATTCTTTGCCGCGCGGTCGAATTGTTTGACTCGCGTCAGGACGCGTCCATAATGACGAAGTTCCCGTCGCTCGCCGCACCCGCCACGGCCTTGCTGCCGTCCCGCCCGCGGGTCGCCTGATGAAGGTTCGCAGTCCGCCCCAGGGCAGGATCGCTGCGTCGTTCGTTGGGCTTGCGTCAACCCAACGGGATCGAGGCTTCCAGGGCCAGCGGGTCGTTCCGCCTGCCTGATGGCTGCCGGCTGAACTCGCATCGACAAGGAGTGGTTTCGACCCAATGGCCCGGATCCGCAACGTCTTCGAAATCATCGAACTCTACGGTCACGACGAAAACTTCGAGCCGCAGTGCACGTCGGAGTTCATTCCGACCACCGCGCCCGCCGGTTCCAAGCAGAAGATCAACATCCTCGCCGAACGCATCCAGCGTGGCATGCCCCTCTGGCACCCGGAAGACTCCACCGAGTCGTCCGCGCTCGTGGGCGCCGGTGCCGCAGACTGACCTGCGGCCAGCGCTCGTGCGTTCGCCACGCACGCCCTGACGACGTCATCGACGCCCCCGGAGGCCCTGGCCTCCGGGGGCGTCGGCTTTTCAGCGCCGGCCGCGGAGCGCCTGCTCGATGTCGCGCCGCGCCGTGTCGGCCTTGAGCTTCTGCCGCTTGTCGTGCGCCTTGCGGCCGCGGCCCACGCCCAGCAGCACCTTCACGCGGCCGTTCTTGAAGTAGGCCTTCAGGGGCACGAGCGTGAGGCCCTTCTCGAAGGCGTGGCCGGCGAACTTCGCGATCTCGCGGCGATGGAGCAGGAGCTTGCGCGGCCGCTTCGGCTTGTGGTTGAGCTGGTTGGCCTTCTCATACTCCGGGATGTCGCAGCCGAGCAGCCAGACCTCGCTGCCGTCCACCCGGCCGTAGGCCTCGTCGAGGCTCATCCGCCCCCCGCGCAGGCTCTTCACCTCGCTGCCCACCAGCGCGATGCCGCATTCGAGGGTCTCGAGGATCTCGTAGTCGTGGCGGGCCTTGCGGTTCTCGGCCACGACCCGCTCGGCGGGCTTGTCGTCGCCCTTTTTCGCCGCCTTGCTCTTGGGCGTCGACGAAGTGGGCTTGGGGGGCTTGGCAGCGGACACGGGCGATGCTCCCCGCGGGTGCGGGACCAGGGGCGGACGATTACACTTTACGGTCTTCGTCGCCCCACGTCCCCGCCCAGCCGGAAATCCTCGCATGCCCGTCGCGTCGCGTCCCCTGCCCGCGGTCCTCCTGCTCGTCCTGCTGGCCGCCCTCTCCCCCCTGCCGCTCCAGGCCGAGCATGGGTTCGTGCCGGGTGAGGCGCGGCCCGCCGGCGACGGCCCGGCGGTGCAGGTGCCGGGAGGCTGGATGGTGGCCTACGACGAGACGATCCCCGGCACGACCGTGACCTTCCGGATGATCCCGCTCCCCGCTGGCTCCTACCGCATGGGCAGCCCCGCCGGCGAGGCCGACCGCTCGAGCGACGAGGGGCCGCAGGTCGAGGTCGCGGTGGGGCCCTGCTGGATGGGCCGGTGCGAGGTCACCTGGGCCGAATACAAGCGCTACATGGCCGCCTTCGAACTCTTCAAGGCGATGCGGTCGGCCGGCATCCGCCCGATCACCGCCGCGAACGAGGCCGATGCCGTCACGGCCCCGTCGGCGCTCTACGACCCGACGACCACGTTCGTCAACGGCGAAGACGACACCCTCCCGGCGGTGACGATGACCCAGTTCGCCGCCCGCCAATACACCAAGTGGCTCAGCGGCCTGACCGGCCGCTTCTACCGGCTGCCGGCCGAAAGCGAGTGGGAGTATGCCTGCCGCGCCGGCACCACCACGCTCTGGAACGTCGGCGACGACGTCGAGGATCTCGACGACGCGGCCTGGTTTGCCGACAACTCCGACGAGGCGCCGCACCCGGTGGGCGGCAAGGCGGCCAACGCCTGGGGCCTGCACGACATGCACGGCAATGTGGCCGAGTGGTGCGTGGACGAGCTCGTGGCCGGCGGCTACGGCCGGCAGGCGGCGCTGCCGCAGCCGGTGAGCGTGGCCGATGCGCTCACCTGGCCGCAGAAGCTCTACCCGCGGGTGCTCCGCGGGGGCGCCTACTACGACGAGGCCACGGAGTGCCGCAGTGCCGCCCGCCGCGGCTCCCGCGACGCCGGCGGCACCCGCGAGGAGCCCGACTGGAAAGACGTCGATCCCAATCTGCCCAAGAGCCCCTGGTGGTACACCGAAGAGCCCGCGCTCGGGGTGGGTATGCGGCTGGTGCGGCCGCTCGCCGAGCCCGACATCGCCGTCCGCCGCCGCTGGTGGGATGCCGACATCAAAAGCATTCAGGCCGACACGGCCGACCGCGTGCAGCAGGGCCGCGGGGCCCTGGGGATCGTCGATCCACGGCTGCCTGCCGACCTGAAGGCCGAGGGCATCGTCGAATGAGGGAGGTTTCCATGGTGATTCGTCCGCTCTGCCTCGTCGCCACGACGGCGGCGCTTCTCGCCTGGCCGTGCGTCGCGGCCGACTGGCCCGACTGGCGGGGCCCCGGGCAAGACCGCCACTACGACGGCCCGCCGCTCGTCACGTCGTTCGACCCCGAGACGGGCACGAACGTGCTCTGGAAGAACGACGAGGCCGGCGGCATCTCCACGCCCGTGATCATGGGCGGCAGGCTGTTCACGCTCGTCCGCCACAAGCCGGGCACCACGGAGGAGGCGGAGAAGGTGCTCTGCCTCGACGCCGCCACGGGCAAGAAACTCTGGGAGAACGTCTTCAACGTCTACCTCTCCGACGTGCCCGCCGAGCGGGTCGGCTGGTCGGCGGTGATCGCCGACCCCGCCTCGAACACGGTGTTCGCCCACGGGGTCTGCGGCGCGTTCACGGCGATCGACGCGGCCACCGGCAAGACGAAGTGGCAGCGGTCGCTCCACGAGGAGTTTGGCTTTCTCTCCACCTACGGCGGCCGCACCAACATCCCCGTGGTCTTCGAGGACCTCGTGATCGCCAGCGCCGTGGTCACGGGCTGGGGCGACACCGCCCGCCCGGCCCATCGCTTCCTCGGGCTCGACAAGGCCACGGGCGAAGTCCGCTGGATGAACGGCACGAAGGAACTGCCCGAAGACACCACCTACAGCACCCCCGCGCTCGCCGCGCTCGGCGGCCAGGCGGCCCTCGTGTTCGGGTCGAGCGACGGCAGCGTCTGGAACTTCCAGCCGCGGACCGGCAAGGCCGTCTGGAACTTCAAGCTCTCCCGCCGCGGCCTCAACGTCGCTCCGCTGGTGATCGGCGAACACGTGTTCATCTCGCAGGCCGAGGAGAACCTCGACAACACGTCGATGGGCTCGGTGACGCGGTTCAACGGTGTCGGCCAGGGCGACATCACCGCGACGCACGCCGTCTGGCAGAAGAAGGGCCCGATGGACGGCCGCTCGATGCCGGTCGTGCTCGGCGACCGGGTCTACTTCGTGGACGACGGGGCGAAGATCTATGCCTTCGACAAACAGACGGGCGACCCCGTCGGCAAGCCCGTCAAGCTCCTGGGAACGATCGTCCGGGGCAGTCCGCTGGTGGCGGACGGCAAGCTCTATGCCTGCTCGACGAGCGGCTGGCACGTGCTCGAGCCGACGCAGGACGGCCTCAAGTTCGTCAACCGGATGCGGCTCGACGAAACCGACGAGGTCACCGCCTCGCCGATCGCGTCCGGCGGGCTCCTCTACCTCACCACCGGTGCCCGCCTCTACTGCCTCGGCACGAAGCCGGCCGGCTCGGCCGCTGCGGGCCCGGCCAACCCCGGCCCCGGGATCGTGTCGGCCGCCACGGGCGGCACGCCGGGCGAGCCGGCCTGGGTGCAGGTGGTGCCGGCCGAAGCGCAGATCGCCGCCGGGGCAACGCTGCCCCTCGAGGTGCGGCTGTTCGACG
The DNA here is from genome assembly GCA_040397585.1 of Pirellulales bacterium. Classification (GTDB taxonomy): domain Bacteria; phylum Planctomycetota; class Planctomycetia; order Pirellulales; family UBA1268; genus QWPN01. Next base: position 6,041 of record JBBAVS010000082.1, on the reverse strand, counting down.
CCGCGGGCCGGTTCGTGAAGGAGTCGGCGGCCGAGTTCGCCGCGACTGCGGGCGGGGTCTCGAAGGAGGGCGTCTACACCGCCCCGGCCACGGGCCATGCCGCCGCGATCGTCACGGTGAAGGTCGGCAGCCTCGAGGGCAAGGCCCGCATCCGTTCGCTGCCGCCGCTTCCCTGGACCTTCGACTTCGACGACATCCCGCTCGCTGCCGACCCCAAGACCGGCGTGGTGAAGGGGGAGCCCCCGCTGCCCTGGATCGGGATGCGGTATCGCCACGTGGTTCGCGAGGTGGATGGCTCGAAGTGCCTCGTGAAGATCACGACGATCCCCAAGGGGACGCGGAGCCAGGGCTGGATCGGCCCGATCGGCCTGCACGACTACGCGATCCGCGCCGACGTCCGCGCCCAGGAGACGGGGGTGGAGAAGCCCGGCTCGCCCGCCTCCGACACGCCGCAGTCGGCCGCCACCGACGCCGACGCCTTCGCCAGGAAGTTCGGCAATCCGGCGGCGCTCGAGAAGGCGCGGATGCCCGACATGGGTCTCGTCGCCCAGCGCTACACGCTCGACCTCATGGGCGCGAGCCAGCAGCTGCAGCTCCGCTCCTGGCCGCCGCAGGTGGCGACCTACTTCTCGAAGACGATTCCCTTCGCCTGGGAGGCGGGCCGCTGGTACACGATGAAGCTGGAGGCCCGCACGAAGGACGGAGCCGCCGTGCTCCGCGGCAAGGTCTGGCCCCGGGGCGAGCCGGAGCCGGCGGCCTGGACGATCGAGGGCGTGCACGAGTCGGGTAACCTCCAGGGGAGCCCCGGCTTCTTCGGCAACTCGAAGGATTCCGAGATCACCATCGACAACGTTTCCGTGGAGGCAGTGAAATGATTTTGCTCGTAGGGAAGAAAAAGGTGCCTGCCACCTTTTGTCTGCGACCGGCAAAAGGTGGCTGGCACCTTTTTCGCTGGCACCTTTTTCTCTGGCTCCCGCTCCTCGCGACGGTCGCCACGGCTGCCGAGTGGAACCAGTGGGGCGGCTCGCCGAGGCGCAACAACGTGCCCGAGGCGCGGAATCTCCCCACGGAGTGGGCGCCCGGCGAGTTCGACCCCGACACCGGCGCCTGGCAGCCGAAGTCGGCCAAGAACGTCGCCTGGGTGGCGGCGCTCGGCAGCCAGTCGTACGGCAATCCGGTGATCGCCGACGGCAAGGCCTTCGTGGGCACCAACAACGGCAAGGGCTGGCTGAAGCGGTATCCGCCGGCCACCGACCTCGGCTGCCTGCTCGCCTTCGACGTGAAAGACGGCTCGTTCCTCTGGCAGGACTCGAGCGAGAAGCTCCCCACGGGCCGCGTGCACGACTGGCCGCTTCAGGGGATCTGCTGCGCGCCGCTCGTGGAGGGCGACCGCCTCTGGTACGTGAGCAGCCGCGGCGAGGTGAAGTGCCTCGACACCGAGGGCTTCCGCGACGGGGAGAACGACGGCCCGTTCACGGCCGAGAAGGAGCAGGCCCAGGACGAGGCCGACGTCGTCTGGGTGCTCGACATGATGAAGCAGCTCGGCGTCTCGCAGCACAACATGTGTTCCTGCAGCGTGACGAGCGCCGGCGACTTCCTGTTCGTGAACACGAGCAACGGCGTGGACGAAGGCCATCTCAACCTCCCCAATCCCGATGCCCCGAGCTTCCTCTGCCTCGACAAGCGCGACGGCAAGGTGCTCTGGGCCGACGGCTCCCCCGGGCCCTACGTGCTCCACGGCCAGTGGTCGAGCCCCGCCTACGCCGAGCTCGGCGGCGTGCCGCAGGTGCTGTTCGGCGGCGGCGATGGCTGGCTCTATGCCTTCGACGCCCGCGGCGAGAATGGCAAGGCGAAGCTCCTCTGGCAGTTCGACTGCAACCCCAAGGAGTCGAAGTACACGCTCGGCGGCCGGGCCGACCGCAACCACATCATCGGCACGCCCGTCGTGCACGAGGGCCTCGTCTACATCGCCGTGGGCGAAGACCCCGAGCACGGCGAGGGCGTGGGCCATCTCTGGTGCATCGATCCCACGAAGCGGGGCGACGTGTCGAGCGAGATGGCGCTCTCGCTCGCCGACCCCACGAAGCCCCTCCCCCGCCGCCGCGAGCAGGCGGTGATCAAGGAGCAGGGTGAGGTGGCCCGCCCCAATCCCAACTCGGCCGCCGTCTGGCACTATCCCGGCTTCGATACCGATGGGAACGGCAAGCTCTCCTTCGAGGAGACGATGCATCGCACCTGCGGCACCGTCGCCATCAAAAACGGCCTGCTCTATGTGGCCGACTTCAGCGGGCTCTTCCACTGCCTCGACCTGAAGACGGGCAAGCCGCATTTCACGCACGACATGCTGGCCGCCAGCTGGGGCTCGCCGCTGATCGCCGACGGCAAGGTCTACATCGGCGACGAAGACGGCGACATCACGATCTTCAAGCTCGGCACGGAGCCCGAGGTGATCGCCGAGATCAACATGGGCAACAGCGTGTATTCCACGCCGATCGCGGTCGGCGACACGCTCTACATCGCCAACAAGAGCCATCTGTTCGCCATCCGGGAGGGCGCCGCGCCGGCGCCGTGATCGCCATGCAGCCCGCCGCCACGTCACTCGCCGCTTCCTTGCTCACGATCGCCTGGATGCTGCCCGTGGCCGCCGCGGACCCCGCGTCGCCCGGCGATCTCGTCAGGGCCGCGCGGCGGATCGCCGTGCTCGGCGATTCGATCACGCAGGACGGCCGCTGGGTCGCGGAGGTCGCCGCCTGGATGGAGGAGCAGGGTCTCACGGCCGACGTGATCAACGTCGGGCTCTCCAGTGAGACCGTCTCGGGCCTCACCGAGGTGCTGCACGCCGGCGGGAAGTTCCCGCGGCCCGACCTCTTCGACCGGCTCGATGCCGTGCTCCGGGTGACGAAGCCCGATCTCGTGCTGGCGATGTACGGGATGAACTGCGGCACCTACCTGCCGCTCGACGAGGGCCGGTTTGCCAAGTTCAAGGCCGGGATCGAGCGGCTGCACGCCGCCGTCGAGAAGACCGGGGCGAAGATCATCCATCTCACGCCTCCCGTCTACGACAAGCGGTCCGACAAGCCGGGCCCCGCGGGCGATGCCGACTACGACGCGGTGCTCGCCGCCTACTCGGAGTGGCTGCTCTCGAAGCGGGCCGCCGGCTGGGCGGTGATCGACGTGCACGGCCCGATGAAGGCGGCGCTGGCGGAGCGCCGGCAGCAGGATCCCGCCTTCACCTTCACGCCCGACTGCATCCATCCCGACGACGCGGGCCACTGGGCGATCTGCCGGGCGGTGCTCGCGGGCCTCGGTGCCGAGGCGGCGGCCTCCGACCCGGGCCTCGAGACGAAGCTGGCGACGTTCCTCCCGGAGGTCACGGCCCGGATGAAGCTGCTCCGCGACGCCTACCGCGAGGCGGCGGGGCATGCCCGCCCCGGCACGCCGAAGGGGCTGTCGATCGGCGCCGCCGAGGCCGCGGCCCGCCGCCTCACCGACTCGATCCGCTCGCGGCGGCTGCAGCTCCGCGGCACGAAGCACGACAGCGGCGAGTGGCGGATGGCAATCGAGTGGCCGCGGCCGCAGGCGGTCGATCCCGGCCCGGCTCCCGAGCAGCCGGCCCCGATTCCCGCCGACGCGGTCGTGCTCTTCGACGGCAAGGACATGGCCGCCTGGGAGAACGGCGAGAGCTGGCCGGTGGCGGACGGTGTCGTGACGGTGGGCAAGGGGCCGATCGTGTCGAAGCAGCCCTTCGGCGACTGCCAGGTGCACGTCGAGTTTCGGCTTCCCGCCCCCGCCACAGGCAAGGGCCAGGGGCGGGGCAACTCTGGGATTTTCCTCATGGGCCGCTACGAGATCCAGGTGCTCGACTCGTTCGCGGACGGCACCGACGGCCCGCTCACCTACCCCGACGGCCAGTGCGGCGCCCTCTACAAGCAGCGGCCGCCGGCGGTGAACGCCTGCCGCAAGCCGGGCGCCTGGCAGACCTACGACATCCTGTTCACGCGGCCGCGATTCACCGCTGACGGCGGCCTCGAGAAGCCGGGCCGCGTGAGCGTGCTCCACAACGGGATCGCGATCCACTCCGACACCGTGATCCTCGGCGACACCAACTGGCACCAGCCGCCGGCGTACGAGCCGCATGCCGATGCCCTGCCCCTCTCGATCCAAGACCACGGCAACCCGGTGCAGTTCCGCTCGATCTGGGTCCGCCCGTTCCAGCCCATCGCGCCGCAGCCGCTCCCCTAAGTAGCCGCGGGTCCCAACCTGGGTGCCCCCGCCCACCTGCCCGAAAGTGGCCGCAGGTTTTCAACCTGCGGTTCCCCCCGCCTGCCCGAAGTGGCCGCAGGTCTCCAACCTGCGGTTCCCCCTGCCCGCCTGCCCGAAGTGGCCGCAGGTTTTCAACCTGCGGTGAGTCCGGGCCCAGGGTTGTTCTTGTGCAGGTTGAAAACCTGCACCCACGTCAAGGCAACGAGCCGCATGTCTGCCCGAAAGTGGCCTCGGTCTCCAACCTGCGGTTCCCCCGCCCGCCCGCTCACCTCATCGACTTGGGCATGATCGCCACCAGCCGGGCGGCGATCATCTCCGGCAGCGCCTCGAGATCCCGCGGGCTGAACCGCTCCGTGCAGTCCTGGCTCCAGAGATGGTCCCCCGTCTCGATGTCGTGCAACCGGATCGTGATCTCGATCGTCCGTTGGCCGTTGCCGCCCGGCTGGCCCGACTTCAACTCGCCTTCGAGCAGGAAGTCGGCCGCCGTCTTCAGCACCACCGGGCTCTCACAGGCATCGCGGGCCGTGCGGGCCGTCCACGGGATCGGGCCGATGGCCACGATGCCGTCTTCTCCGAGCAGGTGGAGCACGAGGTGCCGCGGCACCACGTTCGCCAGGAACTCGAGCTCGTCGTCGAGCCGCTTCGCCTTGAACTCCGTCAGCAAAACGATCGACCTGGCCCGCGCGCTTCGGCCGCCGGATTTCACCGCCGGAGCGTCGCTCTGCCCGGCCGCTGTGCGGTGCTCGACGGAGAGCCGGTAGGTGCCGGCGGTCACGCCGAGGATCAGCGGATCAGACGCCCCCGGCCCGGCGTAGTATTTTGCGAGCAGCTTCCGCAGCCGCCGCACGTAGATCCGCACGTGGGCGCTCGACGTCGGGTTGAAGTCTGCGGTGGCCCCCAGCACGATCGTGGCGATCTGCTTCTGGCTGGCCGGACGGTCGCCGCGGGCGATCCGCTCCTCGACGAAATACTGCAGCAGGTCGCGGAGTTTCTCGGCCCGCCGCATCACATCGCTGGCGAGGATTCTCGCGGCCTGAACGCGGACTTCTCCCGTCGTGAATGTGTCCTGTGGCCCTGACATCCGGCTTACCTCTGGCACGTCCAGTTCCAAGCACACTCCCCCCTCCATCCGAGCGACCTCGTGCGGGGGAAGTCCGCCCTGCACGGAGCGTGCGAGTGTACCACGCAACCGTGCTGAATCGGCCTGATTTCTGCACATCGTCCTAGGGAAGTGGCGGGATCCAACAACGGGAGGAAGGGGTGGTGCACACCCACCTTGCATGACCAGCTGGGAACCGAGCCCACACCCACTAGCCACTGGGGCGAATCGCCTCGGTAACTTATCCGACACTGGGGCGAATCGCCACAGTAACCTATCAGACACTGGGGCAAATCGCCCCGGTCACCTATCAGCCACTGGGGCAAATCGCCCCGCCAGTTGCGGGGGGATGGGGGGCGTGCGGCGACGGGCCAAAGGCCGGGAAAGTCTGATTGTTCCGGGAAAAGAAACGTTTTTCAAGTTCCGCCCCTCGAAATCCGACGCCCTCCGGCCCCTTTGGCACGCGGCTTGCATATTCCTTTTGGCACGTCGGGCGGTTTCCGCACCGCACGTCGTGAGTCGGATCAGTGCTTGTGCTTTTCGTTCGTGGCGATGGTCGCCACGGTTCAGTTCTTCCATTCCTTCCGTTTCCCACTTTCCTTAAAGAAAAGGTGCATTTTATGAGTTTCAAGAATTCCTACGCCGCCGCTGTCGCGGCAGCCGTGTCCGCGGTCGTTTT
>JBBAVS010000081.1:0-18277 GCA_040397585.1 Pirellulales bacterium | reverse complement strand
AACCTGCGGGTCTGCCGGAAAGTGGCCGCAGGTTTTCAACCTGCGGAGTCCTCACCGGTGGCCCGCTCGCCCCGCGGAGGGCTGCCCATGCCCCGTCGCCGGACGTTCGCCTCGGCCTTCCGGGCCTCGGCTCTCTGCATGTCCGCTGCGCTTCGGCATCCTGCCTTCGCTTGCTCCCATAGCCCGGCTCTCGGGGCACGGGCAGCCCTCCGCTACCGTTTCTGAGGAGCCGCCTGCTTTCCAAAGTGGCCGGACGTTTTCTGAAGTGGCCGCAGGTTTTCTGAAGTGGCCGCAGGTTTTCAACCTGCGGGTCTGCCGGAAAGTGGCCGCAGGTTTTCAACCTGCGGAGTCCTCACCGGTGGCCCGCCCGCCCTGGGTCGCTCATGCCCGTCGCCACGCTTCGCGGGAACTAGTTCGTGTCGGCTTCGGGCTCGATCGAGGCCGACATCGAGCCCTTGGAGCGGGCCAGCAGCCGGTCGGCACCGAAGGCGTGAATCTGGTCGCGCTTCAGCTCCGCGTGCTCCTTCGTGGTCGTGAGCACGACCACGCGGCCGTCGCGGTCTACCTGCTTGGCGAGCACGAAGCCCCGTGCCGGCGGATGGCCGAAGAGCTGCCGCAGCATGGCGATCACGTACTGGTAGGTGTGATCGTCGTCGTTCCAGAGCACCACGTGATAGCGCGGCTGCCGCTTTGGCCGGGAGCGTGGGCTCGGCGCGGCGGACTCCGGCACGGCCGCTGGCGACTCGGTGGCAGCACTGGCGGAGGCAGGCATGTGTCTGGCAAACTCCGGGCCAGGGCGTCCCCCCGGACGACCCTTCGCCCGCCAGTATAGACGTCGCCGCCGGCCCATTCACGGGTCGGCGGCAGTCCCCAGCCGCCGGAGTCCGCCGTGCTCGATCGCCGTTTCGTCGCCGACAACATCGACCTCGTCGCCGCCAACTGCCGGGCCCGCGGCTCCACGGCCGACATCGCGAAGTTCGCCGCCCTCGACAAGCTGCGGCGGCAGTTTCAGGCCGACATCGACCGGCTCAACGCGGCCGCCGCCCAGGTGAGCAAGTCGATCGGCAAGGCGGCCGACGAGGCCGAACGGGAGGCGAAGAAGACCGAGGGCCGCCGGCTCCGCGAGGAGATCTCGGCGCTCGAGGCCAAGTCGGCCGAGATCGTGGCGGAGGCCGATGCCATCCTCCGCACGGTGCCGAACCTCACCCATCCGGCCGCGCCGGTCGGGGGCGAGGATGCCGCGGTCGAGATCCGCCGCGGTGCCAACCAGCCGCGGGCCTTCGACTTCAAGCCGCTCGACCACGTCGAGATCGGCGGCCACCTCGAGCTCTTCGACTTCGAGGCGGGCGCCCGCGTGGCCGGGCACGGCTTCTACTTCCTCACCGGCGACGGCGTGCTCCTGGAACTCGCCCTGCAGCGCTACGCCGTCGAGCTCCTCATGCGCGAGGGCTTCACGGTGATGACCACGCCCGACCTCGCCCGCGACTCGATCCTCGAAGGCACGGGCTTCATGCCCCGCGGCCCGGAGACGCAGATCTACTCCGTCAACGACTCCGACCTCTCGCTGATCGCCACCGCCGAGATCACCCTGGGCGGCGCCTATCACGAGCGGATCTTCGAGGCCACGGAGCTGCCGCTCAAGCTCTGTGGCATCAGCCACTGCTTCCGCACCGAGGCCGGGGCGCACGGCCGGGCCACCCGCGGCCTGTACCGCGTGCACCAGTTCACGAAGGTCGAGATGTTCGCCTTCACGCTCCCCGAGCAGAGCGAGGCGCTGCACGAGCACCTTCTCGACCTCGAGTGCAGGATCTTCGACGGCCTCGGGATTCCCTACCGGGTGATCGACACGGCCTCGGGCGACCTCGGCGGCCCGGCGTACCGGAAGTTCGACCTCGAGGCCTGGATGCCGGGCCGGGGCGAGGCGGGCGAGTGGGGCGAGGTGACGAGCACCTCCAACTGCACCGACTACCAGTCGCGGCGGCTCGCCCTTCGCTACCGCAAGGCGGGCGAGAAGGGAACACACTTTGTCCACACGCTCAATGGCACGGCCGTGGCGATCAGCCGGGCGATCATCGCGATCCTTGAGAACCACCAGAATGCCGACGGCACCGTGACGGTGCCCGAGCCGCTCGTGGCCTGGATGGGCAAGCGGACGATCGGCCGCTGATCTCGGCTTCAAGAGCGCGGGCGGGATTCGCAGCCTCATGCCCGGCAGACGATCCACGAAGAGGATCCATGAAGAGGAAGCAGCCTCCGGCCGGCTGCGGGGCCCCGAAATCGTGCAGGCCTTCAGACTGCCGAAGGAGAATGGCGGTCCTGCAGCAACCGCAGGTTAAAAACCTGCGGCCACTTCAGCATGCCTCCGGCCGGCTGCGGGCCTGCACGACGAGCGAGGATCGACGCAAGGCCGCATCACCCCGCCACGGGCCGGTGTCGGTTCACCACCGCAGGCCAAACTTCTCGCCCTGCGACTGGGTGCCGCCCGTGCCCCCCTTGAGCGGCGTGTTCCGCTTCTTCACCACCGGCGGCGGTGCCTCGGGCTCGTCGGCTTCGGGCTCCTGGGCAACGGCCTGCTCCTTGGTCGCCGGCGGGGGCGCCAGCGCCTTGATGGAGAGTGAGAGCCGCTGCTCGTCGGGATCGACCGCGATCACGCGGCACTCCACCTGCTGGCCCTCGCGGGCCACGTCGCTGACGCTGCGGATCCGCCGCGTGGCGAGCTCGGAGATGTGCACGAGCCCCTCGACACCCGGCTCGAGCTTCACGAACGCTCCGAACTGGGCGATCCGGCTGACGACACCCTTCACGGTGGCGCCCACGTGATACTTGTCGCCGGCCCGCTTCCACGGGCTCTCGATCAGGTCGCGAGCCGAGAGGCCGATCTTGCCTGTCTCGTGGTCCACCTTCTTGACCACCACGCGAACCTTCTCGCCGGCCTTGAGCACGTCGGCCGCGCTGGCGACGCGGTCCCAGGAGAGTTCGCTGACGTGGATCAGGCCCTCCACGCCGTTGCCGATGTCTACGAAAGCACCGAACTCGCGGACCGAGCGGACGATGCCGTCGAACTCGACCCCGGGCTCGAGCGTCTCGAGCATCTTGGCCTTGGCGTCGGCCGCCTGCTTCTCGATCACTGCCCGCCGCGAGAGCACGAGCCGCCGGGCTTCGGGAACGATCTCGGTGACCAGGCTGTCGAGCGTCTGGCCGACCATCTCCTCGAGGTTCTCGATCCGCCAGGTGCTCACCAGGCTCGCGGGCATGAAGCCGCGGAGGCCGGCGACCTCGCACTCCAGGCCCCCCTTGTTGGAGGCCGTGACGCGGGCTTCGACGATCATCCCCGCCTGGAGCTGCGACCAGTCTTCGACGGCGACGGCGCGGTTGGCGAGGGCGACGTCGTAAAGGTTGTCTTCTTCGTTGCGGGAGCCGACCGAGACCTCGATCGAGTCGCCGACGGCCGGAAGGTCGATGCCGGCGTCGAGCAGGCCGCCCAGTTTCATGGCACCCTGCCGCCGGCCGCCGAGATCGACGAACGCGGTGTCCGGTCCGATCGAGAGCACGGTGGCCATCAGCCGCGTGCCCGGATCGAGCGGCGCGTCGGCCTTGGCGGTGACTCCGGCCTCGAGGAGGTCGTCGATGGCCACGCCCTCGAGGGCCGCCTCGAAGTCGGCCTCGAGATCTTCGTCGAGGCCGCCGCGGATGCTCGGCACGGCCACACGCCGCGCCGGAGGCAGCACGTCGGTGAACGCTCGCGGCTTGTCGTCGCGCCGCCGGTCGCGGCGGCCGCGGCCACCGTCGCGCGGGCCGCGGTCCTGCGGCTGCGGTTCGCCCCGTCCACCGGCCGGCGCGTCGCTCGGAGGAGCGGCCTGCGGCGGAGCGGCAGCCGAGGGCTCGCCCGATGCTTCGGCGGCGGCGGGTTCGGCCGTGGCCGCGTCAGCGGGACGGGCCGAGGCAGGCGCGAGGTATTGCACCTTGGGGCCGAGCGAAGGCGGCTTCACGCCGGCCCGCTGGGTGCCGATCTGAATGCGACGCGGAGCGGCGGAATCCGCCGGTGCTGCGGCGTCCGCGGGCTCCGTCTGCTCCGCGGACGAGGGGTCTGGATTCGTGGTCATGGGGACCGCAGCGAGGCGACCGGAGGGAGCGGACGAAAGGGCGAACCACAAAGAGAATCAAGAAAGAGAATCAAGTGCGGGAAACAGGACTTGAACCTGCACGGTATTACTACCACCAGGCCCTCAACCTGGCGCGTCTGCCAATTCCGCCATTCCCGCGGCGAGAGGAGGTCGAAGCCGGCCCGACGGGCCGCCTCCGACCGAGGAAGCGACTATTCTCGACCGGTTTTCCGCTCAGTCAAGCGGCCGAGAGGAAACAGCCTGCGGGCGGAACCGTCGCGTCGCGACGGCGTCGGCGGCGGACCGCGCGGCGGCGATCAGCCCGAACGTCGCGAACGTCCAGGCGGCATCGCCGACCGGCATCCAGCGATGGAACGGCAGCGCGGCCACGAAGCACTCGCCGAGCCCCGCGAGCGTGTGCGGGTAGTCGGCCATGAACGTCCAGTGGGCGAGATTCGTGCTCAGGAAGAAGACGAGCGAGGCAGCGAGGCTGCCGCCGCCCACGGCCAGCCAGCGGGGCCGATCCCGGCCCAGGAGCCCCGACGTTCCGAGAAGCACCGGCCACGCGGTCGCCGCATACACCACCGCGGCGACGCCGAGGCTGCCGTAGCCGGGCAGGACCAGGTTGCTGATCGCGAGGGCGGCAAGGGGCACGCTCGCGGCGACGAGCGGGTTGGCGAAGAGGTAGCCTGCGGCCAGGGCCACGGCGGCGAGCGGCGTGGCATGCCAGAGGGGCTCGCCGTTCCACGACGGCTGCCAGAGCCTGCCCGCGATGGCGAGTGCGACGAGCGCCAGCCAGACGATGGCCTGCATCGTCAGCGAGCCGGGAGCGGCCCCGGCGTCTCCGCTCCAGGGCTTCGAACCGGCTGACTCGTGAGCGTGGTGCGCCATAGACGCTGCATCCTCCGTGCCTCGAAGACCGAGCCCCATCCACGCCCCCGAGCGGCGACCGCTGGGGCCGCTGTGGCCCGGGAAAACTCCCGATACACTAGCGGTTTTGGGCCTCCAGGCAAGCGAAACGGACGAAAGCACTCCGAAATGCCCGCGATCGACCGTGATCTGGAGACCCTGGCCGTCGAGCGAGACGCGGACGGGTTCGTGCGGCTGGTGTTCGCGGTTCCCGGCCATCGGCACAACGTGCTCACGCCGCTGGTGCTCGAGGAGCTCACGGGGGTGCTCGATCGGCTCGCGGATGAGCGGCCGCGGGGCGTGATCCTGCTGTCGGGCCGGCCAGGCAGCTTCTTCGCCGGGGCCGACCTCGCGCGGCTGGAGGAACTCGGTGGGCTCCCGGCCCCGGAGATCGCCCTTCTCTGCGACCGCGGCAAGGCCGCGCTGGCGAAACTCTCGGCCTCGTTTCCGACCGTCGCCGTCATCGACGGCACCTGTCTCGGCGGCGGCCTCGAGCTGGCGCTGGCCTGCGACCTGCGGGTGGCGACCTCCGCCCGACACACCTCGATCGGCCTGCCCGAGGTCAAACTCGGCCTCCTCCCCGGCTGGGGTGGCACCGTCCGCCTCACGAGGCTGATCGGTCCCGGACCCGCCGTCGAACTCGCGGCGTCGGGGGAGCCGTGCGACGGGGAGACGGCGGCTCGGCTGGGCGTCGTCGATGCCTGCGTGCCGGCCGCGGTGGCGGTCGAATCGGCCCGGCGGCTGCTCGCGATCCGCGGTGACGACGGTTCCATCGCCGACCGCCGCCGGCGGATGGCGGCCGCGGTCGAGCTCGACCCGCTCGAGCGCGCGTTTCTCGAGGCCACCACCGCGGCCGTGATCCTGGGCCGTACCGGTGGCCACTATCCCGCCCCGCCCGCGATCCTGCGGACGATCCTCGCCGGCGCCGGCGTCGATGCCACCGCGGCGTCGCGGCTCGAATCGGAGGCGTTCGCGAAGCTCGCCGCCACGCCCGTCGCCCGCAACCTGCTCAGGGTGTTTTCGATCGGCGAGCGGAATCGCCGCGACGCCGGCATCGACTCGGCCGCCGGTGGCGAGCCGTCAGCAGCGGTCGCGGCCGCGATCGTGGGGGCGGGGATCATGGGCGCCGGGATCGCCGCGAGCCACCTCCGCGCCGGTCTGCCCGTGACCGTCGTCGACGTGAATCCCGACGCCCTCGCAACGGGCGTGCCAGGGATCCTCGCCGAAGCCGCCTGGGATCGGCTGGCCAAGCAGACCGACGCGGCCCGCGCGGTCGAGCTCGCCGGCCAGCTGCAAACATCCACGAGCCTCGCGGCCCTCGCCGCCGCCGACCTCGTCATGGAGAGCGTCACGGAGCGGCCCGACGTCAAGCAGCAGGTGCTCGCCGAGATCGAGCGGACGGTGGGTCCGGGCACGGTGATCACCACCAACACCTCGACCAATCCGATCGGCCGCCTCGCCGCCGGCCTCGCCGACCCGGCGCGGTTCTGTGGGCTGCACTTCTTCAATCCCGTCCGGCGGATGATGCTCGTCGAGGTCGTCCGCGGACCGGCGACGAGTGATGCCACGGTGGCCCGCGCGGTGGCCCACGCGAAGCGGCTCGGCAAGTGCCCTGTCGTCGTCCAGGACAGCCCGGGCTTCCTCGTGAATCGCATCCTCATGCCCTACCTGCACGAGGCGGGTGAACTGCTCCGCGAGGGCGTGGCCGCGGAGCGGATCGATCGCGTGGCCCGCAGCTTCGGCATGCCGCTGGGACCGATCGAGCTCTACGACATGGTCGGGCTCGACACCGCCTTCTACGCCGGCCTCGTGCTCAGCGCCGCCTTCGGCGATCGCATCGAGGCCTCGCCCGTGATCCCGGCGCTCGTCAAGGCGGGCAAGCTCGGCCGCAAGACCGCCGCCGGGTTCTACCGCTACGCCGCCGCGGGTCCGCACGGCCGGCTCGTGGGCCGCGACGACACGGCCGCCGAGGTGATCGCCCGCTACGCCCACCCGCCGCGGGAGTCGAGCGACCGCACGATCGTGGATCGGCTCTTCCTGCCGATGCTGCTCGAAGCCCTCCGCTGCCTCGACGAGGGAATCGTCCGCGACGGCCGCGACATCGACCTCGCCGTGATCCACGCCCTCGGCTTCCCGGCGTTTCGCGGCGGCCTGCTCGCCTGGGGCGACTCGCTCGGCGCCGCCGAGGTGATCCGTCGGCTCGAGCCGCTCGGCGAACTCGGGGCCCGGATGCAGCCCACCGAGCGGCTGCTCGCCCACGCGTCGAGCGGCCGGCCGTTCACCGCCTGACAAGCTCCCATGATCACCTCCGTCTCCTCCGTGCCCCGCGATCCCGCCACGACGCCCGTCGTGGTCGCCTGCGGCCGCACCGCGATCGGCCGCGCCGATGCTGCGAAGGGGATCTTCCGCCACGTGCGTGGCGACGAGCTCGCCGCTACGGTCGTGAGGGCCGTGGTCGAGCGGAGCGGCGTCGATCCGGAGACGATCGACGACGTCGTGCTCGGCGCGACGCAGCAGCGGGGCGAGCTGGGGGGCAACGTGGCCCGCACGGTGGCCCTGATGGCCGGCCTGCCCTTGACCGTGGCCGCCACGACGGTCAACCGGCTCTGCGGCTCGTCGCTGCAGGCGCTCGCCCAGGCCTGCCATGCGATCGTCGCCGGCGCGGCCAACGTGCAGGTGGTCGGTGGCGTGGAGCACATGCATCACCTGCCGATGGAGTCGGCCGTCGACATCCATCCGCGGGCCCTGGCCCGCACCAGCCGCGGGATGCTCTCGATGGGACTCACCGCCGAGCAGCTCGCGGCGGCGCACGGCATCGACCGAAGCCGGCAGGAGGCCTTCGCGCTGGCCAGCCACGAGAAGGCGGCGCGGGCCGCCGCGGCCGGCCTGTTCGCCGACGAGATCGTCCGCGTGATCGGCCACGACGAAACGGGCGCCGTCACCGAGGCCGTCGGCGATCAGGCGGTCCGACGCGATGCGAGTCTGGCGGCGATGGCCGCGCTCGAGCCGGTGTTCCTTCCGAAGATCGGCACGATCACCGCGGCCACCAGCGCCCCGCTCAGCGACGGCGCCGCGGCGCTCGTGGTGATGAGCGAGGCGGAGGCGAGGCGGCAGGCGGTCGAACCGCTGGCCCGGGTCGTGGCCACCGCAGTGGTCGGCGTGCCGCCCGCCGCGATGGGCACCGGCCCGATCCACGCCATGCGGAAGCTCCTCCAGCACCCCGCGGCCAGCGGGCTGACGGTCGCCGATCTCGATCTCGTGGAACTCAACGAGGCCTTCGCCGCCCAGGCCCTGCACTGCATCGATGAACTCGGCCTCGACCCGGCCCGGGTCAACGTCCGCGGCGGGTCGCTCGCCATCGGCCACCCGCTCGGCGCCAGCGGCGCGCGAATCGCCACCACGCTTCTGCATGCCCTCCGCACCAGCGGCGGTCGCTACGGCCTGGCGACGATGTGCATCGGCCTCGGCCAGGGGATCGCCGTCCTCTTCGAACGGGTTGACCGATGAATCCCGTGGCCACCACGCGTCGCGGGAGTGCCGCGGCGCCGGGCGAATCGGCCGCCGCGACGCTCGTCGGCCTGCTCGCCGCGCGGGCGCACGACGCCTTCGACCGCCGCGCGATCGTGGACGGCCTGGCGGGCACTGCAGGGAAGGACCGCGCCGCCGTCGCTTCAGCCTGGACGTGGGGCGAGCTCGCCGCCGCGGCCGTGCAGCTCGCCGACGCGTTCGTGACCGCCGGCCTCGACCGCGGCGACCGCGTCGCCCACGTGGGCCCGCACACGCCCGACTGGATCCTGGTGGATCTCGCCTGCCTGCTTGCGGGTGTTGTCCATGTGCCCTTGCACGCCGATGCCGCACGGGAGGAACACCGCGCGCAGCTCGCCTGGCTCGCGCCGCGGGGCGTGGTGTTCTCGGGGAATGTCGGGCCGCTCGCCCCGCGGGATTGCGCCGGCAGGATCGCGATCGACCTCACGCCGGCCGGACCGCTCGCCGCCACGGGGCTCGCCGGCGACGCGTGGCGACCGTTCGCGAGCGATGCGGTCGCCGTCCGCGAACGCCTGGATGCGTTTGCTGAGCGGTGCGACCCCGAAGCCTGCTGCGCGATCCTGCTCTCGTCCGGCACGAGCGGCGTGCCGCATGGCGTGATGCACTCCCAGCGGTCGCTCGCCGCGAATGCGGTCGCCGCCGCCGCCGTGTTTCTCGACGATCCGCGGGACGTGCGGCTGTCGTGGCTGCCGCTGAGTCACTCGCTGGCGCTCACCGGCGACTTGGGCACGGCGCTGGTCCGGGGCGGCTGCCTCAACGTCGTCCGCGATCGGAGCCGCGTGCTCGATGCCTGTCGCGTCGCGCCGCCGACCGTGATCCTCGGCGTGCCGGCCT
Organism: Pirellulales bacterium; assembly: GCA_040397585.1. Classification (GTDB taxonomy): domain Bacteria; phylum Planctomycetota; class Planctomycetia; order Pirellulales; family UBA1268; genus QWPN01. Next base: position 8,885 of record JBBAVS010000081.1, on the reverse strand, counting down.
TCTTCGAACGGCTCGAACGGGCGGCGGTGACCGGGCGAATCCCCGATCTCGCCGCGGCCCTCGGGGGCGAGGTGCGGGTCTGCATCTCCGGAGGCGCGCCGCTCCGCTGCCGGACGGCCGAGTTGTTCGCGGCGCGGGGCGTGCCGCTGGTGCAGGGCTACGGCCTGGCGGAGGCGGGCCCCGTGGTCACGCTCGCGAATCCACGGATCGCCCGCATCGGCACCGTGGGGCCGCCGCTGCCGGGCGTGGAGGTCCGGCTCGACGAGCGGGCCGCCACCCGCGGGCAACTGCTCGTGCATTCGCCCGGTCGGGCGCTCGGCGTGATCGCGCCCGGCGGCGAGGCGTCGTTGCCCCTGCCCGGTGACTCCGGCGGCTGGCTGGAAACGGGCGACGTCGCCGAGATCGCCGCCGACGGACACGTGCGGATCTGCGGCCGGCTCGGCGACGTGCTCGTGCTCGCCACCGGCGTGAAGCTCCCTCCCGCGGCCGTCGAAGCAGCCCTCGCCGAGGACGACGCGGTGGCCCAGGTGTGCGTGGTGGGGGCGGGTCAGCGGCGTCCGACGGCGATCGTGGTTCCGGAGCCGGCCGTGCTCCGCGCCGCGATTCGGCGGCTGGGGCTCGTGGTGGTCAGCCGTCGGCAGGCGGTGTCGCATCCCCGCGTGCAGGCATGGCTCGCGCGGCGCTTGGCCCGCCGCCAGGCGGCGCTGCCGAGGTCGTGGCGGCTGAAAACGTTCGTGATCGCCGACCGGGCCTTCGATGCGGCCCGGGGCGAGGCGACCGCGTCGCTCAAGCCGAAGCGCGGGGCGATCGAGCAGCACTATCGCGACCGCGTGCTGCGGGCGGTGGAGACGAGCGAGCGCCGCGGAGCCGAGGAACACGGGAGCACGATGAACGCCGCGGCGGAAGACCGACGCTCGTGGGCCGCGTCAGCCCTGTGGCGGGCCGGCGCTGGCGGATTCGCGCAGGCGGCCGCGGCGGCGGCCGAGCCGCTGCCGGACCGCATCGAGGCGGTGCTCGACCGCGCGGCGGCGGAGATCGCGCGGCTCCGCGCGGAGCAAGCCCTCTACGAACCACTCGCCGCCGAGCCGGGCCCTGCCGCGCCGCTCGACGACGCCCCACCACCCCCCTTCGGCGTGCTGTCGCGAGAGACCGAAGACACGCTCGGTGACACGGGCCTCTGGGGCCTCGCGGTGCCGGAGGCCTGGGGCGGGGCCGGCGGCTCGATGCTCGACCTCGCCCGGGCGATCACGCGGCTGGCGGCGAGCGTGCCCACGGCGGCCGGCACGCTCGCGGTGCATTCGTCGATCGGCGTCGTCTCCGCGGTCACGGGCTTCGGCTCCCCCGAGCAGCGCGACCGGCTCCTGCCGGCGCTCGCGGCCGGCCGGCCGCTCTCGATCTTCGCCGCCACGGAGCCCGACGCGGGCTGTGATCTCGGGCGGGTGGCCACGGTGCTCGAGTCGCACGACGAGCGGCTGCTGCTCACGGGCACCAAGATGTTCATCACCGGCGCGACGCATGGTCGGCTGGTGAAGCTGCTCGCCGTGCGGGCCGGCAAGCCGGCGGTGGTGATCGTTCGTCTGCCCGACGCCGACACGCCCACGTTTCGGCTGCGGCGCTACGCGCTCCATCCCCTCAAGCATGCCCACAACGCGGCCCTCGAGTTCACGCGGTTCGAGGTCGATCCCGGCGACGTGCTCGATCCGGGGCCGACGGGCGACGCGCTGCGGATCGTCTGGCACGGGCTCAACCGCGGCCGCGTCACGCTCGCGGCGCAGGCGGCCGGCACGCTCCGGCTCCTGCTGGCGCAGGCCCGCGCTCAGGCCGCGCGGCGGCTCACGTGGGATCGGCCGATCGCGTCGCGGCAGCTGATCCAGGGCAGGCTCGGCCGGATCGCGGCCGCCACCGTGGCCTGCGACGCGCTCGCCGCCTGGGCGGCCAGCGCCATCGACGCGGGGCAGAGCGGCGAGTGGGAAGCGATCACGGCGAAGGTGGTCGCAAGCCACTGCGTTCGCGACGCTGCGATCGACGCGCTCGGCGTCCACGGCGGCCGGGCGTTTCTCGTGGGCCACCCGCTCGGTGACTCGCTCCACGATCACTTCGCCGTCACCGTCTACGAAGGTGAGAGCGACCTCCTCGGGCTCGCCCTGTTCAAAGGGCTCGCCAAGCACCATCCGCTGGCTGCGGCCGGCCGGGAAGCCGCCGCCTGGCAGCGGGCGGGCAACTGGCTTGCCTGGCGGGTGGCGGCCGCGGCCGGCGGCTTCGGACGCGACGCCGCGCTCCTCGACCGCGGGCTCCGGGGCCACGCGGCAGCGGCCCGCAAGCGGCTCGCGAGGCTCGCGGTCGCGATCGACCGCGCGATCCGCCGGCATGGCCGGGCGCTCGCGGAACGGCAGCTCGAGGTGGGAGTGCTGTCAGGGGCGGTCCGTGACGCCCTCAGCGTGCTGGCGGTGGCCCATCATGCCGACGCCTCCGGCGACGACGCCCTGCTCGTGCCCGCCGAGGCCTGGTGTCGCCTGGCCCTGGCCCGGGCCTCGGGCCGCCTCCCCGCCGCCACCGCTCTCGCCGCGGTGGCTCGAGCCGGTGAGAGCCGGTAGGCTTCGAGACGGGGAGGCGGAGCCGGTTGCAACCTTTCCCGGTTGCCGCCGTTGAACCCTGATGGGCGGGAACCGCCCGATCGCCCGGTCATCCCTCGAGGAGTCCCGTCATGAGTCGCTCGCGCGGTGCATCCTTTCTCGCCGTTTGTTTCGCCCTGATCGCATCCGCCGCCGTTGCCGCTCCGGACGGGGGTCGCAAAGGCCCGCCCGATCCGGAGAAACTCTTCGCCCGTAAGGACGCCGACAAGAACGGCCGCCTGACGCTCGACGAGTTCAAGGCCGGAATGAAGGACGAGGCGCTCGGCAAGGCTGAGACGCGCTTCCGGAAACTCGACGGGAACGGCGATGGCGGGGTGACCATCGAGGAGCTGAAGAGCGGAATGAAGCAGCGGCGGAAGTCCTGAGCCAGAAAAAACCTTTCGTGGTGCCGCGATGATGCGACGACGAACCACCTGGCGTGTGGGCATGGCGTGGCCAGCCGTGGCGGTGGCCATCGCCAGTGCGTGCCTGGGGGCCAACCGGGCGAAGCCTGAGCGGGTCGCCCCGCGGTCCGGTCTGCCGGCGGCGGTGACGACCGTGGCTGAAGAACCCGTGATGACGGTGGCCCGCGTCGCCGCCGACCGCCGCGGCCGCGTGCAGGCGGAGGCCGCCGCGATCGACGCGCATCTCGCCGCCCGCTGGCGGGAGCACGGTGTCGAGCCGTCGCCGCCCCTCGACGACGCCCAGTTCGTTCGCCGTATCCACCTCGAGCTCGCCGGCCGGATCCCGACCTACGAGGAGGCGGTGGCGTTTCTTCGCGACTCCTCGTCCAGCAAGCGCGACGCCGTCATCGAGCGGCTGCTGGCGAGTCCCGACTACGTCAGCCACTTCTACAACTACTGGGCCGACGTCCTCCGGCTCACCGAGCGGCCCCAGAGGAACCTGGTGTTCGAGCCCTACCTCGCCTGGGTCAAGGACGCGATCCGCACCAACAAACCGTACGACGAGTGGGTGCACGAGATGCTCACCGCCGACGGCCGCCTCTGGGAGAATCCCGCCGTCGGCTTCCAGCTCCGCGACGACGGCATGCCGCTGCCCTACGTGGACAACACCGTCCGCGTGCTGCTGGGCACGCAGATCGGCTGCGCCCAGTGCCACGATCACCCGTTCGACCACTGGACGCAGCACCAGTTTTACGAGCTGGCGGCCTTCACGGCCGGCACGCGGACGCGGCTCGGCGGGGCGCTGCGGGCCGGGAAGCCGGGCAAAGAACCGAAGCCGGTGCCGCCCCTTGCGGTGCGCACGCTCGTCAAAGAGGCCCGCGACGCGAAGGGGAAGAAGGCCGGGGCGCTCGTGCAGTTCATCCAGGCCAACGCCACCGCGGTGAGCTACCACCCCGCGACGCTGAAACTGCCGCACGACTACCAGTATGACGACGCGAAGCCGCTCGAGCCGGTGCGGCCGGAGCTGCTCTGGGGAGCGGTGCCTGCCAGCGTCCGCAACGCCGACGGCCGCGAGCAGTTCGCCGCCTGGATGGTCGGCCGGACCAACCGGCAGTTCGCGCGGACGATCGCCAACCGGCTCTGGAAGAAGGTCATGGGTGTGGGGCTCGTCGAGCCGGTGGACGATTTCCGCGAGGGCAACCCGGCGAGCGATCCGGAACTGCTCGAGCAGCTCACCGATCTCGTGCTCCGCCTCGACTTCGATCTCCGCGAGTATGTCCGCGTGCTCGTCTCGACCTCCGCGTATCAGCGGCGGGCGGTGGTGCACGACCCGACCGCCGCCGCCCCGTTTCGCTATCCGGGGCCGGCGCTGCGGCGGATGTCGGCCGAGCAGGTCTGGGATTCCATCGTGGGCCTGATCGCCCGCAACCCCTGGAGCGTGCAGCGGCCGACGGCGGCGGAGATTGCCGACGTGGCCAGCGTCGATCTTGGCACCGCCACGATCGACGGCGTCGAGCGACAGTTCGACCTGTTCGTGGGGCGATACGGCCCGGGAGCCTATCAGCGACGGCTCACCAGGGTCTGCGGGTATCGCGGGCAATGGCTGCTCAAGGCAAGCGAGATGCCGACACCGCTGCCGCTGGGACACTTCCTCCGCCAGTTCGGCCAGAGCGACCGGGAGACGATCGAGGGGGGGCGAACCGTGCCAACCATCCCGCAGATCCTCGCGATGTTCAACGGCCCGATCACCCACGCGATGCTCGAAGAGGGCTCCGTGGCCTACGAGACGGTCATGGCCCACGAGCCCGACGAGGCGGTGGACGTGGTCTTCCTCGCGGTGCTGTCGCATGAGCCGGCCCCCGACGACCGCCAGGCGGCGATCGAGGAAGTCACCGCCTCCGACCCCGCCACGGGCTATGGCAACCTGATCTGGGCACTGCTCAACACCCGTGAGTTCCTCTTCATCCAGTAGGTCCGCTGCCATGCGTGTCTCGCCCGCGATCGCCGACGACCGCCTCGCCCGCCGCGCGTTTCTGGGCAGCGCCGCCCGGGCCGCCTTCGGCCTCACGCTCCTCGACTCCGCCGCGGGTCGCAGCGCCGTCGCCGCCGAGGCCACCGCCGGCGCGAACGTGATCATGCTGATGATGCGGGGTGCGATGAGCCACATCGACACCTTCGACCCCAAGCCCGGCCGCGAGGAGCAGGGGGAGACCGCCACGATCGCCACGAAGCTGCCCGGCGTCCGGTTCGGCGAGCACCTGCCGCGGCTTGCGGGTCTCGCCGACCGGCTCGCCGTGATCCGCTCGCTCACCACCGAGACCGGTGCCCACGAGCAGGGCACGTATCTGATGCGGACGAGCTATCCGCAGCTCAACAGCATCCGCCACCCGTCGTTTGGCTCGTGGGCCGTGCACGCGCTCGGCAAGCGGAGCCGCGACCTGCCGGGCTACGTGCTCGTGGGCAACGGCAACGAGCATCCCGGCTGCGGCTTCCTCGACCCCGCCGTCACGCCCGTGCCGCTGGCCGACCCGGCCCGGGGCCTGGAAAACATCGCCCGGCCGGCCTACCTCTCGCAGGCCAACTTCGACCGCCGGCTCGCGCTCGCCGAGCGGATCGACCGCGACTTCAAGCAGCACTACGCCGGCCGGCAGATCGAGGCCTACGACCAGATGTATACCGACGCCGTCCGGCTCATGGGCAGCGGCGACCTGTCCGCCTTCGACATTTCCCGCGAGGACGAGAAGACCCGCGGCCGGTACGGCCGCTCGCGCTTGGGCCAGGGCTGCCTGCTCGCGCGGCGGCTCGTGGAGAGCGGCGTCCGCTGCGTGGAGGTGGAGATGGGGGGCTGGGACATGCACCGCGACCTCTGGGAGGAGCTTCCCGAGAAGGTCGGCGAACTCGATGCCGCCATGGCGGCCCTGCTCGAAGACCTCCAGGCCCGCGGCCTCCTCGAGAGCACGCTGGTGGTGCTCGCCACGGAGTTCGGCCGTTCGCCGAAGATCAACGAGAACGCTGGCCGCGACCATCATCCGGCGGTGTTCTCGGCCGTGCTCGCCGGGGCCGGGGTGCGGCCGGGCGTCGTGCACGGCGCGAGCGACGCGGGCGGCCGGGTGCCCGATCGCGACGCGGTGGGCGTGGCCGACTTCAACGCCACGATCGCGGCCGCCTGCGGCCTGCCCTGGGAGCGGGAGTTCATCGCACCCAACGGCCGGCCGTTCAAGATCGCCAACGACGGCCGGCCGATCGCCGCCGTGCTGACCTGAAGTGGCCGCAGGTTTTCAGAAGTGGCCGCAGGTTTTCCGAAGTGGCCGCAGGTTTTCAGAAGTGGCCGCAGGTTTTCCGAAGTGGCCGCAGGTTTTCAACCTGCGGATCATTCGTGTGGCGCCCGCGCTCGGAGCTGCCCCTGCCCGTCGCCGGACGCTCGCTTCGGCATCCTGCCTCCGCTCGCTCGGTGCTGACTCGCTTCGCCATCCTGGCTGCGCTCGTCAGCAAACGCCGGCTCCCGAGCACGGGCAGCCCCTCGCTGCCGTGGTGACGTGGCCGCAGGTCTTCCGAAGTGGCCGCAGGTTTTCAACCTGCGGATCCTGAGCGCCGGTTTCGCTGCATGTGCAGGTTGAAAACCTGCACCCACTCTGGATGAGCCGGAGCCAGCGGCGTTCAAGTGGCCGCAGGTTTTCAACCTGCGGATCCTCGCCTCCCGGGCTGCCCCGCGATCACTCGCTCCGCACCAGGGCGGGGAGCCAGCTGCAGAGATACCAGCCTCGCGGCGCGGTGAGCTCGGCGATCGCGGCCAGATCGACGCGACCGGTGGGCGAGCTGCCGCCAAGCACCTCGTCGAGCAGCCCCTTCGGCTTGGAATACTTCACCACCCGGGCCTTCTCCGCCGACAGCCCCGCCAGTTCCACGGCCCGGTCGATGGCGTCTTCCAGGAACCCGATCCGATCGACGAGCCCGGCTTCGAGCGCCTGCCGCGCCGTGAAGATCTGCCCCGTGGCCACCCGGTCGACCGCGGCGTCGTCGAGCTTCGGCCGCCCCGCCTTCACGATCTCCTTGAACCGGCGGAACATGTCGTCCACGAGTTCCTGGATCAGCTTCCGTTCCTTCTCGGCGAGTTCGGGCGTGCGGTCCTTGGTGAGGCTGAGCATCTCCTTGAGCGGCCCGCTGGCGATCGAATCGTCGCGGATGTCGTATTTCCTCAGGGCCTGCGAAAGGTCGAAGTGCGGGATGATCACGCCGATCGACCCGGTGAGCGTGGCGGGCTCGGCGAAGATCACGTCGTCCTTGCCGCGGTTGGCCATCGCAACGTAGTAGCCGCCGCTGGCCGCGATGCCCCCCATGCTCACCACCACGGGCAGGTCGCGCTTCTCCAGGAGCGTGGCGAGCCGGTGGTGGATCTCGTCGCTGCCGCTGACCGTGCCTCCCGGGGAGTCGACCCGGAGCACGATCGCCTTCACCGCCTCGTCGTCCGCCACCTGGTCGAGCTGGGCCCGCACGAAGCCGTCGCCGCCGAGGATGGCCCCGGTGACGCTGACCACGGCCACCTTGTCGGCCGCTGTCTTCGAGAGCGAATACCACTTCTCCACCACGCGGCTGTCGCGCTGGAAGTAGCGGGAGAAGGCTCCGGCGCTGCCGACGGCCGAAAGGAGGGCGATGCCGGCGACGATCCACCCCGCCCGGGCGAACCAGCGGCTCCAGGGGCTCGCCTGCTCGAGGATCACGCGGGTCGGTGGCTGCTGCGATTCGATCGTCATGAAATGGATGGCTCCGCCGGGGCTGGGATGCTCCGCTCGACCGCGATTGTACGCCGCCGCGCGCCGCGCCGCGCGGCGGCGGTTGCCAGTTTCCGCGGCCTGCGGCTACCCTGACGCGGTGTCGGATGCCAATGCCCCGCCCGGCGGCGGCCAGCCTGTCTCGCATCCGCTCCCTCCCAGTCAGGAGTCTCGCCACGTGTTCGTCTGCGTCAGCACGGAATGCCTGCCCGACATGCCGTTGGCCGCTGCGATGGAGCGGCTCGCCGAACTGGAGTTCACGGCGGTCGAACTGGACGTGCACGAGCAGGGCGGCCACCTGCAGCCGGCCGTCGTCGCGGCGAATCCCGAGGCCGCGATCGCCCAGTGCAGCGACCTGCAGCGGCTCCGACCGGTCGCCGTGTCGTTCGCGGCGACGGAATCGCCGGTCGTCTACGACCAGTTCACGGCCTGCTGCCGGCTGGCAAAGTCGCTCGGCGTCGTCACGATCGTGGTCGAGTCGTCGGAGCTCGGCACACCCTTCAACGGCGAGATCGAACGGCTCCGGAAGCTCGTCGCCATCGGCTCGGGCCTCGGGGCCGTGGTGGCGGTGAAGACGTCAGCCGGCCGCATGACGCAAGACGCCGAGACCACGGCCTCGCTCTGCCGCAACGTTCCCGGCCTCGGGGTGACCCTCGACCCGACCCACTTCATCTTCGGCCACAAGAAGCCGGCGTCGTGGGAGCCAATCCTCAAGTACGTCGCCCACGTCCATCTCCGCGACACCAAGCCCGACGCCTTCCAGGTGCGGATCGGCCAGGGCAGCGTCGAGTACGGCAAGATCGTGTCGCAGCTCGAGCGGGTTGGCTACAAGCGGGCCCTCTGCGCCCACATGCCGCCGCTCGAGGGAGTCGATCAGGTGGCCGAGCTCCGCAAGATGCGCCTGCTGCTCGAGAGCCTGCTGTAAGGAAAGTGGCAGCAGGTTTGTAACCTGCTATGCCCGAAAGTGGCCGCAGGTTTGCAACCTGCGGGATTCCTGCCCGGTGTACCGCGCCGCTCGGGGCTGCCCATGCCCGTCGCCGGACGTTCGCGGATGCCATCGTGGCATCCGCTCTCTCCGCGCTGGCTGCGCTTCGCCATCC
>JBBAVS010000080.1:0-18359 GCA_040397585.1 Pirellulales bacterium | reverse complement strand
ATCGGCTCGCCCGGACGGCGAGCCTGGCAGCCGCGGGAACCCTTGGCGTTCCCCCGGCTGCCTGAGCCCGCCGGGGCCATGGATGGCCCGGCGGGCGCCTAAACGAGTTCCTTCCGGGCGCCGATCAGCGTCCGGAGACGTTCGGCGAGCAGGGCCACGTCGAAGGGCTTCTTGAAGCTCTCGTTGACGTGGGCCCGATCGACCGTGATCTGCGAGCCGTCGTCCGGCAGCAGGGCGATCACGATCGTGTCAGCATACTCCTGGTTCCGCCGCAGGTTCTGGCAGATCTGCTGGGCATCGATGCGACCGATCGAGTAGTCCACCACGATGCAGTCGGGATGGAAGCTCTCGGCCTGGATGCCGGCCTCGAAGCCGCTGGCGGCGACCTGGATCTTGAACGACCGCTCGAGCGGCAGCTGCTTCTTGAGGTTCTCGATGAGCACCTGGTCCTGGCCGACGAGCAGCACCTTCGCCATCGCCTCGTCCTCGAGGTCGCCCAGCGGCATGCCGTGCTCCTTGAGGAACTTGATGAGATACTCCCGCGGAATGCGGCGGTCCTGGCTGCCCGGAATGCGGTAGCCCTTGAGGCGGCCCGAGTCGAACCACTTGCTCACCGTTCGTGGTGCGACTTTACAGATTTTGGCGACCTGGCCTGTCGTGAAAACCTTCATCGTCTGGACTCCCTATGGGAACGTTCGTGTCCGGATATGTCCCTGGCCAGTCCGCACCCTTCCGAGCGTCGAACACGGCCCCCCTGTGACGCGGACTGCTTCGTGGGGACGCCCGCGTCGTCGTGCCCCACGAAGGCCGGCCAGAGGCGCGGAGGGGGCATGTGAATACCGGCACGCCGGGTGCGCGTCCCTTGGGCAGGACGCCTCCCGAACGAGGCCGTGACTCGCAGGTTCCCCCCCTGCGCCACACCCGCGAAGCGTCGGGATCACTCCCAGACATCCCCACGGCATGGCCGTCCAGGAGGGTAGATCGAAAGATCGCGTCGTGAGACTTGAGACGTTCTTCACGGACGCGCCGGTGGCAGCGCTCGACCGGACTGTGCCGACCGTGCCGGGCGCGGCGAAAAACCGCTGGAATTCCGGGGATGGGGCCGGCCCGGCGTCAGGCCGCCCGGGAGGATGGCCGGGCCGCAGCCGCCGCCGACTCGAACCGCACGCTCACCCGCTTGGAGACGCCCGACTCCTCCATGGTGACGCCGTACAGCGTCGTGGCCGAGGCCATCGTCTTTTTCGAATGCGTGACCACGATGAACTGGGTCGAGGAGAGAAAGTCGCGGAGCACACCCACGAACCGATCGACGTTGGCCTCGTCGAGCGCGGCATCGACCTCGTCGAGCACGCAGAAGGGGCTGGGCCGCGACTTGAAAATCGAGAGCAGGAGCGCCACGCAGGTCATCGTCTTCTCGCCACCGGAGAGCAGCGAGATGCTCCGGGGCTCCTTGCCCGGCGGCCGGGCGACGATCTCGACCGCCGCCTCGAGCAGGTCCACGCCCTCCTCGAGCACGATGTCGGCCTGCCCGCCGCCGAACACCCGCTCGAAGAGGTCGCGGAAGTAGGTGCGGACCGTCTCGATCGTCTCACCGAGCAGCCGCCGGCTCTCCTCGTCGATCCGTGCGATCAGCTGTTCGATCGACTCCTTGCCCCCGGTCACGTCGGCGAGCTGGGCCTCGAGCTTCGCGAGCCGCTCGGCGAGTTCCTCCGCCTCCTGGAGCGCTTCGAGATTCACCGAACTCATGGACCCCAGTTTCCGCCGCAGCTCCTCGATGCGGGCCTCCAGCTCGCTGCGGTCGGCCGGGATCGGCTCCTGGTCGGCGGTGTCGGCGGCGGGAGCGGACTCGGCGGCGGCGGTGTCGATCACGATGTCGTATTCGTCGCGGATGCGTTCCACGATCCGGGCCCGCTGGTGGCGGGCCTCGCCCGCCTCGAGTTCGAGGGCATGGAGCCGCTCGGAGAGGGAGGTGGCGCTGGCCCGTGCCGCGTCGAGTGCGGCTGCCACGGCGGCGCGGTCGGCGTCGAGGTGGTCTCCCTCGTCGAGCAGGGCGGCGAGCGCGGTCGTGGCCTGCTCGGCGACCCAGGCCGCTTCGGCTCGCTGCGCCGTCGCCGCGAGCAGCTCGAGCTGGTGGTGATCGGCGCGCTGGGCGGCGAGGGCGAGCCGCTGCCGCGCGGTGTCGCCGTCGGACTGCTTCGTCACGACCGCGGCGGTGGCGGCCTCGACGGCGTCGCGCGAGCGGGCCAGCTTTTCGGCGGTTGCGGCCTCGTCCACCCGCAGGCGATGGATCGCGTCGATGGTGGCGCCGCGATCCCGCTCCACCGCGTCGATCGCGGCCTGGCGGCGTTCCACCTCCTCCCGCGCGGCGCCGACCCGGGCTGCGGCGGCGTCGAGCTCTCGACCGCACGACTCGCGGGCTGCCTCCGCCGCGATCGCCCGCTGGTCGGCCCGGCGGGCCTCCGCCTCGGCGGCGGGAATGGCTTCGCCGGCTGACCGCTCGTCGCGGCGGACGCGGGCGAGCTCCGCCCGGGCGGTGGCCAGGGCCTCCCCGGCCTCCTGGCGGCGGCCGGCGGCCTCGGCGAGCGCGGCGGCGCGGGCCGCGATCGCCGCCTGCAGCGCATCGATGTCCGCCTGGGCTCGCTCGACGGTGCGGGTGAGTGCGGTGTGCCGCTCGTCGAGCGCCCGAAGCTCGCTCCGCCGGGCGACCAGGCCCGCGATCCCGGCCGGCGAGCCGATGGTGAAGCCGCCGTCGGTCGCGAGGCTCGTGCCGTCGCGGGTGAGAAACAGCGTGCCCGGCGGCGCGGTGGCGACGAGCGGCAGGGCATGCTCCACCCGCTCCACGATCCACGTCCGACCGAGGAGCCGTCGGACCAGCTCGGGCATCGCGTCCGCTTGGCCGCCGTCCGCGATCAGCTGGTCGAGGCGGCCGACGATCCCGGGGTGCTGGTCGGGTTCGAAGCCGCTGTGGTCGCGGAGGTTCCCCTCCGCGAGGAAGCCGATCCGGCCGCCTGCGGCCAGCACGTCAGCGGCGGCAGGCGTGGATGCCCACGTCGCATGCCAGCCGATGGCGTCGTCGAGGGACTCCACCACCAGGCACTGGCCCAACTCGCCGAGAGCGAGATCGACGAGCGGCGCCCAGTCGATGCCGGCGACGACGAGGTCGGCGAGCACCCCGCTGAGCCCCGGCACGGGCGTGGCGGCGTCGCCGGTGAGCAGGCGGCGGGACGCCTCCGAGAGGCCCTCGTGGCGATCGACGATGTCTTGCAGGAGGCCGCGACGCTCGCGACAGGCCTCCAGGGCCGCCCGCCAACCCCCGAGTTCCCGCCAGCCACCCTGCAGCGCCGTGGTGGCGTCGCGCTGGGCGGATTCGAGCATTTCCAGGTCGCCGGCCGCCGTCGCGAGCCGCGCTCCGAGTGACTCCAGGTGTCCTTCGCACGCCGCCCGTGACTCACCGAGCGTGGCATGCCGACCGCGGGCCTCCGCCACCCGCTGATGGGCCGGCGCGGCAGCCAGCCGCGCGTCGTCGGCCGCGGCCGTGGCCCGCTCATGATCGGACTCGAGCCGGAGCTGCCGCCGCGACAGCTCCGCCAGCGAGGTGGCGGCGGCGGCCAGTGCCTCCCGGGCGGTCGTGGCGTCGAGCTGCGACCCGGCCACGGCCGTCTCCCTGGTGGCGAGGGTCGCCTGCAGGCGATCGAGCGCCAGGGCGATCGTCGTGGCCGTGGCCTCGGCGGCGGCGAGTGCCGCGGTCGCCGACCGCTCGGCGTCGGCCGCCAGGCGGACCGCCGCGGCGGCCTCGACGACGTCGGAGTCGAACTCGGTGCCTCGTCCGGCGACGAGCTTTGCGGTGGCCTCGGCCGCCGCGAGCCGCTGCTGCTCGGCCACGGCGGTCGCCCGGGCCGCCGCCAGTCGCGGGTGCAGGGTCTCGGCATCGCCCGCGAGCGTCGTGGCCGCGGCTGCGAGCTCAGCCGTCCGCGATTCGTTGTCGGCCGCGGCCTTCCGGGCCGCCGTCAGCGCCTCCTCGACCGCGGTGATCGTGGCATCGATGCCGGAGAGGTCTCGGGTGGCCGCCGCGACCCGCAGGCGGCGGAGCCGCTGCTGCATCGACTGCCAGCGGCGGGCGCGGGCCGCCTGGTGCCGGACCGTCTCCAAGCGGCTCGAGACCTCCCCCACGATGTCGGCGAGCCGCTGGCGGTTCTGCTCGGCCCGCTCGAGCCGGCGGAGCGCCTCGGCGCGGCGGCTGCGGAACCGGGTGATGCCCGCGGCCTCCTCGAAGACCGCGCGGCGATCCCGACCCGAGGCGACGAGGAGCGCGTCGACGCGGCCCTGCTCGATCACGCTGTAGGCCTCGGTGGCCGCCCCGGTGCCCGAGAAGAGCTCGCGAATGTCGCGGAGCCGCGAGGCCTCGCCGTTGACGAGATACTCACTCTCGCCGTTGCGGTAGACCCGCCGCGTGATCTGCACCGTCTCGCTCGGCACCGGGAGCGTGCGGGCGGAGTTGTCGAAGCAGAGCGACACCTCGGCCATGTTGAGCGGCTTGCGGGCGGCCGACCCCGCGAAGATGACGTCGGTCATCTCCTTCCCGCGGAGGCTGCGGACCGACTGCTCGCCGAGCACCCACTTGATGGCATCGACGACGTTCGACTTGCCCGAGCCGTTGGGGCCGACGACGACGGTGATCCCGTCCGGGAACTCGAACCGCGTCCGGTCGGCGAAGCTCTTGAAGCCGAAGAGTTCGAGCGCGGTGAGCCGCGTCATTCAGGCTCGTCACCGCCGCGACCACCGTCGGCCGCCGTGGTGTCGGCGTCGGCGGCGATGTCGCGGGAGCGGGCTGACGCCTCCTGGTGGATCGAGGGCCGGCCGTCGAGTTCATCGGGCAGGGCGTCGAAGGCCAGCCGGCTCGTGAGGCCGCGGGCGGCACTGGCCTGCTGGAGGAACTGGACGGCGTCGGGGTAGGTGCCGCCGAGGTCGATGATCGCCCGCACGATCCGCTCGGCGGTGGCTGGCACCTCGGCCTGCTGGTCCGATTGGCCGGCTGTGAACCGGCTGACCGTGGCCACGTCGCCCTCGACGACCACCACGATCGAGGCCCCCGCCTCGGCGCGGAGAGCATCGGCGACGCCGTGCTCCGTGCCGAAGAAGACGATCTCGGGCCGATGGCTCCGGGTCACGTGGATCAGGGGCGGTCCTTCCACGTCGATCACGTGGACCGAGCAGGCGTTGCCGAGCCGCTCGCCGCGGACGAGCGGCAGGTCGGGGTCCATCCGCCAAAGGGCGCGGAAGGCACCGTAGCGGGTCTCGGCACTGCGGCTGGCGAGCAGCGTCTGCAGGGCATCGACCCCGTTGGCGTCGTCGAGCACCGAGAGGGCGGCCAGGGCGGCCGGTCGGGCACTCCGCAGGTTGGTGGCGGCATCGGCGAGGTGCGCCGCCGCCACCGATTCGCCGAGGTAGGCGAGGGCCTCGGCGGCCGCGAAACGGATCTCGGCGTCTTTGGAGTCGAGGGCGGTGCGGAGCGTGGGGATCGCCTCCTTGCCGATGGCCTCGAGCCGCAGCGCCGCGATCGGGGCGGTGACGGGATCCTCGAGCTGCCGGGCGAGGAGCTGCATGCGGGCGTGGCGGCCGCCGGGCGGCTCGATCACCGCGATGCTCTGGACGACGCGGAGGTAGCGGCCGAGGTTGTGCCGGTAGGTCGGCGGTACCTCGAGCTCGATGTAGCGGTCGGTCTGCGGGTTGGCCACGCCCCGCTTCACGCCCTTGACGACGGCGTGGAACCGGCGGTTGATCCAGTCGCCGAGCCGCTTCGACATGGCGAACGAACGATGGTCGGCCCCGAGCACGAGGCCGAGATCGCGATCGGTGAGGGCGATGCCGCCCCCCGGCACGCGGGCCCGGATCTTCGACTTCGAGTCAAGCGTGCCGCCGGACACGGGGTCGACGAGCAGCGGACCCTCCGCCACGCCCAGTTCGTGCCCGTCGCGGATCGTGTTGCCGATGACGGCCATCTCCGTCAGCCGCGTCTCCATCAGCCAGCCTCCCGCGAGGCTGGTGGTGTCGTTGTCGGCAGGAACCTCCACGAACACGTCGAAGCGGTCGCCCTTGCGGACGCCCGGGGGCAGGTAGCCGTGGATCCAGCTGAGCGAGGTGGATCGGGAGGCGAGCAGCGCATTCGGCTCGAGCACGCCCCGCGCCTGCATGTCGGCCAGGAGCGTCTGCCGCTGCGGGCCGGGAGGAGGATCGCTGCCGGTGTCGGCGAGGCCCGTGACGAGCGCGGCCCGCTCGATTCGCTTGGCGTTGAGTCCCCACGGGGCCGTGTAGTCGCCCACGAGTTTGGTGTCGGCCTCGAGCTGGGCGAGCGCCTCGAGCTCGGGGCTCTGGCTGCGGATCGCCGGCCCGGCACATCCGGCCGCCAGAGCCGTGGCCGCGAGCAGCAGGCAGCCCACGGTGGCGGCCGAGCCACACGAACCCCGCGACGATGACGACAGGCAGTCGGCGAGCATGGGAAGGACATCCGAGGGAGCCACGGGCGGCCGGTCTGGACCGCGGGCGGGGCGGGAACGTAGGCCCGGAGCGTGAAGGGGGTCAAGGGTGCTTTGGGCCATCAGGACCGCGATTGCCCGGCGGCAGGGCGGTTGCTACGGTTCGCCCCCGCCGCGGGCTACCCGCCGGCGGCGACCGCACACCCTGCCATTCATCCACCCACTCCACAACGGAGCGAGCCATCGTGACGGCGACCACTCCCCACGGCCTCGGCATCCACGTCCGCTGGATGATCCGCCGCGACATGTCCGAGGTGATCACGATCGAGCAGGAGGCCTTCGAGTTTCCCTGGTCGGAGGAAGACTTCACCCGCTGCCTCCGGCAGCGGAACTGCATCGGCATGGTGGCCGAGCTGGCCGATTCGGTCGTGGCCTTCATGATCTACGAGCTGCATCGGTCGCGGCTCCACATGCTCAACTTCGCCGTGCTGCGGTCACACCGCCGCCTCGGCATCGGCACGCAGATGATGGAGAAGCTGGTCGCCAAGCTCACGCCCGACCGGCGCGGCCGGATCGCGCTGGAGGTTCGTGAGACCAACCTCCCCGCACAGATCTTCTTCCGCTCGCTCGGGTTCCGCGCGACGTCGGTGCTCAAGGACTTCTACCGCGACTCCACCGAAGACGCCTACCTGATGCAGTATTCCCTCGAGGCCGCCACGCTGCCGCTGGAGCGCCGGCTCGCGGGCTGAAAGGGGCCAGCACACCTCCCGACGGGAGGCGAGCCCGACGATCCGCAGGTTGAAAACCTGCGGCCACTTCGAGGAACAGGGCGAGCATGGGCAGGCCGACGCGGGGCGGCACGAGATCCCCATCGCTTACGCGATTGGGCTTCCTGATCGCACCGCGATCGCGCGGCGGAGTTCGCGCACGCGATCGCGGAGTGTTGCGACGGCCTGCGCGGCGTTGTCGCCGCGGGCGAACACCGTGACCAGCGGCGCTCCCGGCGTCGGCGTTTCGTCTGAGCGCGGCACGTCGGCCACGGCGGGCGGCCCGTCGGCGGCCGTCCAGCGTTCTGCAAGCCGCGCGAGCGTGTCGGTAACCCTCGCCGCGGTGGCGTTGGGCGGCGCATAGGCGATCGCCTTCGCCCAGATGCCGTCCGTGGCCGCGCCGCCGACTGGCTCCGCGCCCCAGCCGCTCGCGGCGAGGTGCGCCGCCGCGAGTGACCAGCCGGTGGCCCGCTCGACGAGTTCGAGCGACGCGGTCGGTCGTGGGTTCACCTCGAGCACGTGGAGCGCGCCTGCGGGGTCCTCGATCAGGTCGATGCCGAACAGACCGGTGAGATCGAACGCCGCGGCGATCGCGGTGCCGAGTCGCTCGCACGACCGCCGCAGGGCGTCCGGCAGCCGGTCGAGCGGCACGTCGATCGATCCGCAGTAGGCGAACGTGCGGCCGCCGCACCGGTCGGCGGCGGTCAGCGCGAGGCTCGAGCCCACGAGCCGCGCGGTGCCGGCCCGGGCCACGTAGCTCGTCGAGCGGCTCACGCCGGGCACGACTCGCTGCCAGAGGAGACCGCTTGCCGTAGCGTTGCGGAGGGCTCCGTGCCAAGGCCGCACGCCGCGGCCTCCCGCCGAACGCCATGGCTTCACGAGGTACGAGCCGTCCGTCGGCAGCCCGTTCGGCGCGGCGTGCGTCTCCGGAAACCGCAGGCCCGCGCCGCGGACGACGGCCGCAACCTCCCAAGGATCGCGGACGCGGCGGACCGCCGCGGCGGGGCAGCCGGCCAGCGGCCGCGTGCCCGCGACCGCCGCGATCACGTCGGGATGATTCTCGAGCGCCCCCGTGTAGACGCAGACCGCCTCGGGAAACGATGCCACCACGTCGGGAATGCCTTGCGGATAGGCTGGGCCGCCGGGCACACCGAGTCGCACCACCTCCGTCGCCGAGGCGATCAGGTCGGCGTCGGCGAACAGATCGGCCGCGTGGGCCGCCCAGCCCGCCCGCGCGGCCGACTCGACGAACGCGCGGGCCGAGGCGCCCACCACCACGCACCGCTTCGGCACGGGCTCCCGCGACGGGCCGTGATGAGCAGCCTGGCCCATGGGCGTGCGGGCGGGGGCCCGCTCCTTGTTGGGGGTGGCGACCATGGTATCCTGTCGGCCCGTTCCGGTTTTCGTTCCGCATCCTTCCAGGAGAGTGGCCCATGTCGATGTTCGTTGGTGAGGCGCTGTGTGGCGAGGGCAACGAGATTGCCCACATCGATCTCCTGATCGGCAGCAAGGACGGTCCTGTGGGCGTGGCGTTCGCCAATGCCCTGGCCCGTCAGAGCGAGGGCCACTCGAACCTGCTCGCGGTGCTTACGCCCAACCTCGCGGTGAAGCCGTCGACGGTGATGATCACGAAGGTGACGATCAAGGGGGCCAAGCAGGCGGTGCAGATGTTCGGCCCGGCGCAGGCCGCCGTCGCCAAGGCCGTGGCCGACAGCGTGGCCGCCGGCGTGATTCCCAAGAGCGACGCGGAGAACCTCGTGATCGTGTGCGGCGTGTTCATTCACTGGCTGGCCGCCGACGACAAGAAGATCTACGACTACAACTATCAGGCGACGATGGACGCGATCGCCAGCGCCATGAAGGGCAAGCCGACTGCCGACGAGATGATCGCCGGCAAGGACAAGGCCGCGCATCCGTTCCGCGGATTCTGAATTCAGGTCCGCGGGGCCATCCATGGCCCCCGCGGACCGGGCCCGCCGCGGGTGCAGCCGAGGTGCACCCGGGCGGGCTGCGGCCGCACCTCCGGGCGGCCGTTGCCGCTCCCGCGGCGTTGGACCACGAGGCATCCACCATGCCCAAGAAGGTGCTCATCCAACTCGACTGCGATCCGCAGCCGAGCACGTTCGACGCGATCGTCGCCGTCGATGCCGGAGTCGACGTGCTGCTCCGGCATGGCGGCGTGACCGCCGAGAACGTCGTGCCGCTGGTGCACGGCGGGATGTTCACCCGCGGCGGCGCTGACCTCGCCTCGACCGCGATCTTTATCGGTGGGTCTGACGTGGCGGCCGCCGAGCGGGTGGCGGCGACGGTGCGGGCCACCTTCTTCGGTCCGGTGAGGCTCGGAGTGCTCGTCGATCCGTCCGGGGCCAACACCACCGCGGCCGCAGCCGTCGTCGCGGTGGGACGCCATGGGGCGATCGGCAGGGGTGGCGCCTCGGCCACGCGCGCCGTCGTGCTCGGCGGCACCGGGCCGGTGGGCCAGCGGGTCGCCCGGCTGCTCGCGGGGCAGGGGGCCCACGTCACCGTGGTGTCGCGGTCGCGCGAGCGGGCCGAGGGGGTGACGCGGCGGCTTCACGCGACCGCGGGCGCTGCGGCTGCGGCACTGCAGGCCGTGGAGCACCAGGGAGGTTTTCTCGCCGACTCGGCATTCGCCCGGGCGATCGCCGCGGCCGACGTGATCGTGGCGGCGGGGGCCGCGGGAGCCGTGCTGCTCGATGCCGCGGGCCGTCGGGCGGCGGTCAATGCCCGCGTGCTCATCGACCTCAACGCCGTGCCCCCGGCCGGTATCGAGGGGGTGTCGGCCGGCGACAAGGCGCGGGCCGACGGGGCGGCCGTCGTCTACGGGGCGCTGGGCGTGGGAGGCACCAAGATGAAGATCCACAAGGCCGCGCTCGGTCGGATCTTCGCGGCGACCGACGCCGTTCTCGACGCCGAGGAGTTGCTCGCGATTGGCACGGAACTCGAGGCCGGCCGCTGACGGTCAGTGTCGCGCCCGCACGGCGAGCACGAACACGGTCCCCACGAGCACGGCAGCGCCCGCGAGCAGGAAGACCAGGTTACGGGTCCCCCGGCGGCGGCGGAGATGCTCGCTGCCGCGGCGCTGCTCGACAATGGCAGCGGCTGCGCCGCCGCGCGTCTGGCGTTCCTCATCGAGCCCCGGAGCTGGCACCACGAAGGTCGCCGTGCAGAGCGGGCAGCAGGCCGTGCGGCCGGCGGCGCTCGCGAATGCGGCAAGCTCCCCGCGGCATGCCGGGCAGGCGACCACGAACAGCCCGTCGGCGGGGATCGGTGCAGCGGTCACGGCTGTCGTCCTGCGGCGGGGCGGGCCGCCCGGGCCAGATGCCGTGCGGCGGCACGATCGATCACCCAGGGCAGGAAGCGGGCCGCGAGGGCATAGCCCCGCGCCTGCCACCCCGGCACGATCTCGGACCGGCGCCGCTCGATCGCCGTGGCGATGGCCTGCGCCGCGACCGCCGCGGGCATCCGCTTCCCGCGGGACCAGGGGGGCCGGTCACCAGCCACGAGGGCGTCCCAGAACTCCGACTGCGTGGGACCGAGATCGACCAGCAGCACACCCACGCCGTCGGCCGCGAGCTCCGTTCGCAGCGTGCCGGCGAGCGACTTCAGCGCGGCCTTCGCGGCACAGTATTCGCCATGCAAGGGCAGGGGATGGAGGCCGAGGATCGAACCGATGAACACGATCACCGGATCGTCGCCGCGGACCAGCGCCGGCAGGGCCTCGCGGACGAGCTCGGCCGGCGCGGTGAAGTCGAGATCCATGATCCGGGCGAAGGTCTCGGGAGTCAGGTCTTGGAAGCGGCCGATCGCGCCGCCGCCTGCGGCCGCCACCACGCCGTCGAGACCACCGAGCCGTTCGCCGGCGGTGGCGACCAGCCGTCGGCGGAACGCCGGGTCGCAGATGTCGCCGGCCAGGAAGGCCAGCGGTACCGTCACCGACCTCGCGAGTTCTTCGAGCCGCTCCGCGCGACGGGCGGTGGCGAGCACCCGGGCCCCGCGACGGGCGAGCTCGGCGGCAATGGCGCGGCCGACCCCCGACGAGGCGCCCGTGACGATGAAGCGTTTGCCGGCGATCCGGCGGCGACCCAAGGGCATGGGCTCACCGCGCCGCCGGGGGCGGTTCCGCGTCCACGAGGCCGTTCCCCGCCGGAAGCGTCGCGGGGTCGGGATGGACATGCGGCCGCACGGTCGCCTCCGCCTCGGGGATCCGGCCGAGCAGGGCCGTGGGCACGCGGCAGTGGACGACCACCCGGTCGTCGGTGAACCGCCGCGAGAGCACCTCGCCGTGGCGGCCCAGCCAGGCGAGCAGGCGGCCGTTGCCAGGGTCGGTCTCGACATCCACGTCGCGGAACCCGCGCCCCAGGGCGTCGCTGACGGCGCGGGCGAGCTCGGGGAGCCCGGCACCGGAGCGGGCCGAGATGCCGATGGCGTGAGGGTAGTGGGCGAGGATCCGGTCGCGGACCGCGCGGTCGGGCACCGCGTCGATCTTGTTGAGCACCAGCAGGGTGTCCTTCTCGTTCACGCCGAGCTCTTCGAGCACGCCGCGGACGGCGGCGATCTGCACGTCGACCAGCGGGCTCGACGCGTCGGCAACATGGAGGAGCAGGTCGGCCTGGCGGGTCTCCTCGAGCGTGGCCTTGAAGCTGGCGATCAGCCGGTGGGGCAGGTCGCGGAGGAACCCGACGGTGTCACTGAGGAGGACCGGACCCCAGCCGGGCAGCCGCCAGCGACGGGTTCGCGTGTCGAGCGTGGCGAAGAGCTTGTCCTCGGCGAGCTCGTCGGCCCCGGTGAGGGCGTTGAGCAGCGTGCTCTTGCCGGCGTTGGTGTAGCCGACGAGCGAGACGGTCATGTGATCGTGGCGGGACGCCACTTGCCGCTCGCGGCGGCCGTGAATCTCGGCGAGTTCGGTCTTGAGGTCGTGGATCCGCTTCTCGACCAGCCGACGGTCCACCTCGAGCTGCTTCTCGCCCGGGCCGCGCATGCCGATCCCCATCTTGAGCCGCGAGAGGTGGGTCCACATCCGCTTCAGCCGGGGGAGCGAGTATTCGAGCTGGGCGAGCTCGACCGCCAGGCGGGCCTCGTAGGTGCGGGCCCGGGCCGCGAAGATGTCGAGGATCACCTCGGAGCGGTCGAGCACCTTCACCTCGAGGGCCTGCTCCAGGTTGCGGATCTGCGCGGGGGAGAGATCGTTGTCGAAGATCACGATGTCGGCGTCGTGATGTTCGACGACGCCGCGGAGCTCCGCGACCTTGCCCTTGCCGAGGTAGGTGGTCTGGTCGGGCCGCTCCCGCCGCTGCGTCAGCTCGCCGACCACGCTGGCGCCCGCCGTCGAGGCGAGGCCGGCGAGCTCGGCGAGCGGCTGCTGGGGGTCGATCGGCGTTTCCAGGAACACGCCCACCAGCACCGCCCGTTCGTGCTGCACGCCCTTGCGATCACGCTCCTTCATTCGAACTCCTCACGCGGCTCGTCGCCGACCGAGAGCTGCCGGCAGCTTTCCCAGCGACGGACGTCGAGCAGGCCGTCGGCGACCGCATCTTTGACGGCGCAGCCGGCCTCGTGGTCGTGCGTGCAGTCGGTGAAGCGGCAGAGGTTGGCGAGCGGCCGCAGGTCGCGGAAGGCACTGGGCACTTCGGCGGGCACGAGCTGCCAGGGCTGGAACTGCCGCACCCCCGGCGTGTCCACGAACCAGCCGCCGAGCCGATGGGGGATGAGGCGGGCCGTGGTTGTCGTGTGGCGACCCTTGTCGTTGTCGAGGCTCACCTCGGCGACGCGGAGATCGAGGCCGGGATCGATCGCGTTGAGCAGCGACGACTTGCCGACGCCGCTCTGGCCCACCACGGCGGTCACGCGGCCGCGGAGTTCGGCCTGGAGGCGGGCCACGCCCAGGCCGGTGACCGTCGAACAGAGCACCACGGGATAGCCCATCCGGGCGAACACGCCGGCCAGCGGCACGAGCGCCGCCGGCTCGACGAGGTCGGCCTTGTTGAGGCAGATGAGCGGCCGGATGCCCGCCGATTCGGCCGCGACGATCAGCCGGTCGATCAACCCGGGCTTGAGGTCGGGCTGGGCGGCGCTGCCGACGATGATCACCTGGTCCACGTTGGCCACGATCACGTGGCGGCGTCCGCGGCTGTCGCGGCAGAGGGATCGCTGCCGAGGCTCGATCGACTGGATCGTGCCTTCGGCACCGGCGCCGAAAACGCGAACCCAGTCGCCCGCGGCGAGCGGGTGCCGCTGGTCCGTGGCGACCGTGCGGAGCAGCCGGCGGAGCGTGCAGCGGACGACGCGGCCGTCGGCGGCCTGCACGTGGCTCTCGAGGCCGTGCACGTTGAGCACGCGGCCCCGCCAGGCCGACTCCCCGGCGGCGACCGGCAGCCCGTCGGTGCCGGCGCCGTCCTCGGGGGCGACGACCGTTCGCTTGCGGGTGAGTTCGCCCTTGCCCGAGATGCGCTCCGAGGTGGCGCGGTCCACCGTGGCGTCGGGGTCGGCTCCGAGGCTGCGCGTGAGGTCCCCGTCGCGGCGGCGCGTCGAGCGATTCTTGCGAAACTCGACGCGCTGCTTGCGGGGTTTGGCCATGCGGTGGCGGTCAGGTGGTGGGCCGCCGCGGCTTCGCGGCCGCGGACGGGTGGCGGTTTTCCAGCCCCGCCGATTCGAGCAATGACCGGCCGAAGATGTTTTCCTGCGCTGGCTGTTGCTCGGACGGCGTGGCGGCGCCCAGCCGTGCCGGCTCGTAGGCGATCTCGTAGGTGTGCTTGGCGATCCCGATCTTGTCGCCGGGCTGCAGTCGCTGTTCGGTCACCCGGGTGCCGTTCACCTTCGTGCCGTTGCTGCTCCGCAGGTCCTTCACCATCCAGTAGCCGTCCACGAGCGCCAGTTCGCAGTGGCTGCCCGAGACGTTCGGGAACCGCAGCACGATGTCGGCGCTCTCTCGCCGCCCGACGGTGAGGGTCGGCTTGAGCAGGGGAATGGGATCACCGCCGCCGACCGGAAGGAGTTCGCCGTACACGCGAATGTCACCGCAAGAGTCTGGAATGGACATGGCAAAACTCACACGTGCCCCTGAAATGGAAGGTACGACCGGAGTTCGCGATGGTCAAGGCGGCGGTTGGACGCGGTGACGGTAGAATGGTCGTCGAAGCGACTGGAGCGGACCGGATGATCGCCGGCCGCGGCGCGTTTGCCGGCTCACGCCGGTTCGCCGCCGTGGCGGGAGGAAAGTCCGGGCTCCGCAGGGCACGATGGTGGGTAACGCCCACCGGCCGCGAGGTCAGGGACAGTGCCACAGAAAGCAAACCGCCCGCGGGGTTTCGGCCACGCGGGTAAGGGTGAAACGGTGAGGTAAGAGCTCACCAGCAGGCCGGGTGACCGGTCTGGCTCGGCAAACCCCATCGGGAGCAAGGCCAAGCAGGAAGAAGTCCGCGACGTCCTCCGGGGCGGAGCGGCGCGAGGCGACCCGTCTCGCACCCGCTTCCGGGTCGGCTGCTCGAGGCCCCGGGCAACCTGGGCCCTAGAGAAATGGTCATCGCCCGCCGCCCTGTGCGGCGGGCACAGAACCCGGCTTACAGGTCCGCTCCAGTCCGCTTCGCCTTCGGGGCGTCAGGCCCCGCAGCTCGCTTCAGGAGTTGGCCGATTCCGCGCGGCCCCGGGCGAGGTCGCGGTGTTCCTGCTCATCGAGCAGTTTCATGAGCTTGGAGATGCAGAGCGAGTTGACGCTCACCTTCATCCGCTCCGCCTCGTTCTTGAGGGTCTCGTGGAGCGACTTGGGCATCCGCACGGTGACCACGCGCTGGCTTTCCCGCTCCGCCTGCGGGCCGCTCTGGCGGGCCCGGAGCCCGTCGAGCATCTCGCGGATCCGGGCATACTGCGGCGAGCACTCGAACCGCATCAACGCCTCGGGGTCGGAGAACGTGCGGCGGACGATCCCCTCGACGCCCAGCACCTCCCGGAAGAAGACCACCCACTCTGGCTCCATGGCATAGAGGCGCTCCGCGACCTGCAGGACCGCCGTGGCGGCGTGGCTGTCGGGGCGGTCGAGCTGGGCGGTCTTGGTCGGCATGGCGGATCCCTTCGGAATGGTCGGTCCAGACAACGGCCCTCGCCGTCATCGCCGCGGGGAGATCGCACGGGGGCATCTCCGGGAAACCGCGATGGAAAACTCTTCGCAGGGAGTCAAGCGACAGCACGAAGTGCTTGCAAACAAAGGACTTGCAGTCGCTCGGCTAGCACTGTCTTCTTTTCGGGCACGACTGCCTGCCGGGGCGGCAGGTGGGCGACTGCTCACTCTCTGGGCAGTGGCGGTGAGTCGCATTCCCCAACTGTCTGTGAGGATTGTGCCGAGAAAGCGGCCCTCTCGACTTCCCGGGCCACGGCGTCGGTCAGGTCGGCGTCGATCACCGACTGCAGGCCCCGCCAGGCCGGGACGGCGTTCACTTCGAGGACCACCGGCCCGGCGGGCCCCGGCAGAAGGTCCACCCCGGCGATCCTGGCGCCGACCACCGCCGCAGCCCGGCGGGCGACGTCCAGTTCCTCGGCCGATGCCTCGACGGCCTCCGGCCGGCCGCCCAGCGAGACGTTCGTCCGCCATTCCCCGGCGACGGCCACCCGCCGCATCGCGAAGGCGCTCTGGCCCACGATCAGGATCCGCAGATCCCAGCCGAGGTGCGGGATGAACTCCTGGAGATAGGCCACACCCTCGCCGCCGACGGCGGCGGCCGTAGCCGCGGCCTCGTCGGCCGTGGTGACGCGGCTGATGCCTCGGCCCCGCGAGCCGAACAGCGGCTTCACCACGCAGGAGCGGCCGAGTTCGTCCCAGGCCAGCCGCGCGGCCTCTTCCCCCTGGACGACCATCGTTCGCGGCACCCGGATCCCGGCCCGGGCGAGCATCGCCAGCGACAGGTACTTGTCGATCGCGATCTCGAGGGCCCGTGGGGCGTTGAGCACCGGGGTGCCGGCCGCTTCGAGCTGGGCCAGCGCGTCCATGCGAAAGATCACCTCCTCGAGCCGCTGCGGGCCGGCGCCGCTGCCAGGCATACCCCGGACCACGACCACGTCGGCGGCAGTCAGTGCGGCGGGTGTGAAGCGAAGCCCGTCCGCGGCGATCGCGGCGCCGATCGACCGCCACGACACCGTCTCCACGGCGTGGCCGTGGCGGCGGAGCGCTGCGGCCAGCCGCTCGAGGTGCCAGCCACCGGCCTCGCCGAGCAGCGTGACGAGCATGCGCGTCATCCAGCGGGGCCGTCGGCGAACGAGCGGGCCACGATGTCCGGGGCCAGCGTGCCGAACCGCTGGCACCGACCGGTCTGGACGTTTTCGAACTGCACGACCGCGGGCGCGAAGAGGGCGGGGTCGAGGGCGTAGAAGTCGCGGCCCGCCCGCTCGAAGAGGGCGAGGAACGGCTCGCCGTACGCCGCCGAGCCCGCGCTCACGCACCGCGGCCCGATCGCTCCGAGGCTCTCGTCGTCGCCACGGACCTCGAGCACCACGCGGCCGCCGTAGAGGATCGCGTCGTTGGTGCGGCCGATCGCGGTGAGATCTTTCCGCGGCACGGGCGGCAGCGGTGCGACACCGCGGCCACCGACGATCCGCGTGAGGTCGAACGCGAGGTCGTGCAGCTTGTGGAGCGCCGTCTCGAGCGACCGGGCCACGATCTGGATGCCGCCGGCCACGCTGGCCGTGCGGGCGACGAGGAGCACGAGCCGCTCGGCCGCGACGCCCGCATCGGCAGCGAGCGTGTGGCAGACGTCGTCGGGCGGGAGCGCCGACGCCTCCAGGATGCCCACTGCCACCGTCGGCTGCTCGCGCTGGCCGATGTGGTCGAAGAGGTCTTCCCGGCCGATGGCGGCACGGATCGGGCCGCTCGCCATCGCGAAGTAGTCGGGCGTGGACACCTTCCAGCCGGCGTACTGGGCGGCCAGGCAGGCGGCGACCGGGGATCGGCTGGACACGGTGACGGCCGACCAAGGCAGATCGGGCCACTCCCCCGCGAGGTCGCTTTCGGCCGGCGCGTTCACCAGCCGGACCTCACCCAGGCCACCGAGCGCCGCCCGAGCCATCACGAGGCCCGCCTCGGGGCTTCCCGGCGCGGCCACGCCACAGTCGACGACCCAGGCGCCGGCCCGGCGCTGGCACGACGTCCCCAGCAGTCCGGGCTGCTCGATCAGGGGCCGCACCAGGTCGTAGGCGGCGTCGTTGAGAGACATGGTGCGGCTCCGGGGCGCGATCATAATGCGGTGTCGGCCAGCCGCCCACAACGCGCGGCCGCGAACCGCGTCGATCAGCACCATCCTGCGAGACCTGCCGCCGTGCCCAGCCTGACCGTCGAGAACTACGTGAAGACGATCGAGCAGATCGCCAGCGGCCAGGACGGGCGGCCGGCGACCACCGGCCAGATCGCCGCCGCGCTTGGCGTGTCGCCCGGCACGGTGACCAGCATGCTCAAGACGCTCGACGCGGCGCGGCTCGCCACACACCGGCCCTACGAGGGCGTGGCCCTGACGCGGGCGGGCCGGATGCTGGCCCTGCGGGTGATCCGGCGCCACCGCCTCATCGAGCTGTTTCTGCTCAAGACGCTCGACATGAGCTGGGACGAGGTGCACGACGAGGCCGAGCACATGGAGCACGCTGTCAGCGACCTGCTGGTGGAGCGGATCGACGCGTTCCTCGGCCGGCCAGACGTCGATCCGCACGGCGATCCGATCCCCCGGGCCGACGCGGTGTCGCTCACCGATCCGGCCGAGGGCGTCACGCGGCCGCTGGCGGAGTGCGGCGCGGGCGATGCCTTCCGGCTGGCACGCGTGCTCGACCAGTCGTCCGACTTCCTCCGCTACCTCACCGACTGCGGTCTGACGCTGGGCACGGTCGGCAGGGTCGAGAGCAACCCCGACGGCGCGGGGCTGATGCGGATTCGCGTGGGCGGCTCCGGCCTGGCGATCGCCCTCGACGCCGCCGAGAAGCTGATCGTCGCCGACGCCTGATACGAATCACACGTGATCCTCAGGCGTCACTGCCTACGGGAGTCCAGCGTTGTGCGGTCGTACCGCTCACGCGGTTACGCTTCCTGGATCAGGAAGCCCAATCGCGTCAGCGATGGGGATCGCCTGAG
>JBBAVS010000079.1:13728-18896 GCA_040397585.1 Pirellulales bacterium | reverse complement strand
CGCGGGTCCGCCCTCCAGGCGGACAGGTCTGCGTGGGCCGGGCCATCCATGGCCCAGGCGGGCTTGTTTTTGCGCGGGTCCTGACGCGGGACCGCTGCTTCGCAGCCTGGAAGTGTCGTGCGTGCCCGCGATGCTCCTCGGCGGCCGCGAGGGCTTCGTCGGCCTCGCGTAGACGAGTCGGCCGCAACCTGACCAAACGTTGGGTCTTCGGGTTCATGGTGTTTCTCCGGGGGGGGGTCAAACGAGATGTGCAGAAGGGGTCAGCGGAACAAGAAGGGCGTATTGGCTGCGGAGCACCAACATCGGGCACTCGCCGCGCTCGCTTCGGTGCCGCTTCACTCCGCGCTCGGGCACCTCTTCGCCGTACAGGTCAATGCTGGCAAACAGGGCGTCCCTGCGGCGGATCGCCTCGTTCACGCACTTCGTGCCCAGGGACCTCCTGATACGACGCTTGCGACCGCCGAAGTGAAGCGTGTAGGCGACCCACCAGCAGCCGTCCGCGCGACCACCCCTGTTCACGTACAAGTGGTGCGTGTGGTTGGTGGGGTCAGTCCGTAGTGACAGATATCCGCGCGGCATGGCAGAGCTCCGAGGGACACAGCTTTTCACCGGAAACGGTTTCCGATGCGTATCCTCGGCCCCCATTGCTGGCGAACCGTGACCACCTTGGCTAGCAGGTAGGTGCCGACGGCCACGTGGGTCGTCGAACTCGAGACGGATACTGGTTTCAGTATACGTGATGAAGGCTGCCGGTCGAGTGGATGGTCAGTCGAAGTGCGCCATAGCACAACGCCTGCTGCAGCTCTCCGTGCAACATTGCAGCGGCCTCGAATCTGCGTTCAACGCAGCGGGTGCGCTGAGATGGAGTTGGTCTTCTTCGCAGGCGGATAGATGAGCTTCCAGTCCTTCTTCATGTCCACAACTGTCCAGCCTTTCGCCAGCGCTTCGTCGAGGCCCTTGTCCAGTCGCCCGATGATGGAATTGCGGTCGTAAGCCCATTCGCGTTCCGCATCCGTATGGTGGACGTAGAGCGCGAAGCGTGGCCCCTGTCCTGCAGTGGTCCACTGCAGCATCTGCAGGTCACCGTCCGAGTTACCGAATGCAGCGACGGGGCGTCGGCCGATGTGCGTGTTGATGCCTATGGGCTTGCCATCCTTGTCGTCGATGAAGTTCAACTCCGGAAGGCGCACGAGCACGGGTTTACCATCGCGCATGTCAAACTTGGTCTTGATGCTGCTGCCGACGACCTGCTCAGGTGGAATGCCATAGACTCTCTCCACCCACGGTCGCATGAACTCGATGCCGCCACCGGAGACGATGAACGTCTTGAAGCCGTTCGCACGCAGGTACGCGAGGACTTCCAGCATCGGCTGGTAGACCATCTCGGTGTAAGGCCGCATTGTCGTGGGATGCCTGGCTGTGTCGCCCCAGTCCTTCACGACCTGCTCGAATTCCTCCGTAGTCATACCTGCGTGGGTGGCCGTGACGATTTCGAGCATCGCGTGCTCGCCTCCTGCAAGTGCGGCTTTCACGTCGCCCTTGAGAAGCGAAGCAAAGGGTTCTTTCTCCTTCCATTCGGGATGTTGCGGTGCGATCGCCTTCACGCGGTCGAGAGCGAAGAGGAGTTGGAAGTACATCGGTTGCTCCGCCCAGAGACAGCCATCGTTATCGAACGTGGCGATGCGCTCCGCCGGCGGCACGAAGTCGGGCGAAGCACTCGTCGTCACCCTTCCCACGAAGTCGATGATGGACTGCTTGGCCTTGCCATCGTTCCAGGATGGAAGTGGATCAGAACCCTGTGCTGCCGCCGGACCACCCAAAGCCAAGCCGAGGATGAAGAACAATGCTGCAAGGACATCGCGGTTCATGACCTACTCCCTAGTGGTAATCGGCTATGGACGCCACGGGAGATCGGCACGGTCAAGATCACCCGGGTGTGCCATGTCGAGGCAGCTCCAGAAGCGTCTGAGCTTCAGGGGCGCCGAATCTCCGCGAGGTACTTTTTGACCTCGGCCAGCAGGTGATCCCAATCGAGGGCCGGCCCGGGATCGCCTTTGTTCTGCTGTACGTGATAGTGCCCGAGGATCCCGGCGAACCCTGCCCATTCCTCGGCGCCCAGCGTCCGCGTGAGCACGCGGCCATCCGCGCCCCGCGGGACCTCCGGCCGGAGCCTGGGAAAGATGTCGCACAGTGCGGCGGCCAGCTTCGCCAGTGCCGCGTATTGCTCGGGCGTGTAGTCGTATTGCACGTATTCGGTGCCGCGGATCGTGCCGGTGACCGGCGCGGCGTGCCGTGGCCGCAGCGTCTTCTCGGCGAATCGCTCCCGGCCCCGGACCCCCGGCGGGAAGATCAGGCGGGCTGCCGATCCGTCGGCCGCGTACCACTTCTCGAAGGGGTTGTCTTCGCCCACCGGATAGGCGCCGATGTTGGCGATCTCCACGCCGATGCTCCGGTCGTTGCTCTTCGTGGCGTGGCGGGCACGTTCCTTGAGGTCGAGCGTCTGGTAAATCGTGCCATCGACGTCGAGCAGGAAATGCACGCTCAAGCCGCGTACGTCGTGGAGGATGTAGAAGCACTGGGCACTCGTGCCGCAGACGTCGTAATGCAGCACGAACTGGTCGATCTTCTCCTGGAGCAGAGGCAGCGGCCAGCCGCCCCCGCGGACCTGCTCGAGCTGCTCGGGGGTGAACGCGGTGTCGACGGCCGAGCCGAACCGCAGGTCGTAGCGGTCGGGGCTCGTCTCCTGGGTTTCAGATGCGGCGAACGTCAGCCCGCCGGCCCGCATCTCCGCCAGCGTGTTCTTCCAGTCGCTTCGCTCGAACGGGACGAAGCGGCGGCTGGTCCGATACGCGTCGTAACCGCCCTCGTCGCTCCAGAGCACGACTCGGGTGCCGATCCGGTACGGCCGGCCGCAGACGATGATCTCGTCGCCGTGCCGTTCCTGAAACCCGCGGGCCCCGGCGGCGAGCGGCTGCGTGCCCGGCGCGTCGTGGGCGTTCGCCACCCCCGCACCGAGGGCGGCGATCACGAGGCACGCACTCCACGCGGTTGGCCGATACGCCTGCTTCATGCCGCCGGTTGTAGCATGCGGAACTGAAGGTGAGAATCTTCCCGATAGCTCCCAGCTGTGGAGGAACGCCACGAGCCGGATGTCGCCGCCACACCCCGGCGCAGCATGGATTCGGGCCCCACGCCGTTCGCCGGCCGAGCCGCGGCCCGGCTCGCGACATCGGAAAGACACGTTTTCCACCGGCGCGACTCCTTGAAGACGACGGCCCCGTGCGGCGGAGTGCCCTGGTGTGAACACCGAGATCGACAGCCTCGTGGCGGGTGATCCGGCGGCATTCGCCCGGCTCTACGACCGGCTCGGCGGCCGGCTGTTTGCCGCGGCGAGGCTGCTCACCAGCAGCGAACACGAGGCAGAGGACGCCGTGCAGGACCTGTTCGTGGCACTGTCCCGGGGCCGCGAGCGGCTTGGGGCGGTCACCGACCTGGAGGCGTATCTGTTCACGGCCCTGCGACACACCATCTTCCGCCGCCGGCACCAGGCCGCGGCACGGCAGGCGACGCTCGACCAGATCCGGCAGCGCACGGTGATGGCCGCCGGCCCCGACGGACCGGCCCACTCCCCGGCCCCCCTTCCCGACGACGACCTCGCCGCCGCGGTGGCGGCGCTCCCGCAGGAGCAGCGCGAGGTGGTGCTGCTCAAGACCGACGGCGGCCTGTCGCTGTCCGAGATCGCGGCGACACTCGGCGTGAGCCTCCATACCGCCGCCAGCCGCTGGCGGTACGCGCTCGCAAAACTCCGCACGGCCCTCGCCCGCGACAACCGCTCCCGCTCTCCCACCAGTTCCGAGGTGCATCGATGACAGATCGGCACGACGACAAGCGGCGTGAGCCGCGTCTGCCCGCAGAGCTGGCGATCGTCGCCGAGCGACTCGGACGCGCCGGCGCGAGCCTGCCCCCGGCCCATCTCCGCGGCAGGGTCCTCGGCGGCGTGATCGATGCTCTGGGCACCGACGACCTCGCGGAGGCCGACCTGCTGCCGCCGTCGCGGGATGAACCCTGGCCGGCGGCGGTCGTGCTGCTTTCGGGCCTCGTGCTCGCCCTGCTGGTCACGCCCTCGCTCGACACGAGGACCAAGCCGATCGCCACGCCACCGCCGCGGTTCGCCGAGCGAATGGCGGCCATGGGAATCGCCCTGCCCGCGGCGAGCGGCCGCCACCACTCCGAGAAGCCGCCAGCGGGGGGTGGCACCGTGCGCACCGATGCAACAGGCCGCTTTGCCGCCAACTCGATCGCGGTGCTGCGGTCGCTCCCTCCCCGACGCTGGCTGAAAGGAATGCCCTGATGGGACTCCCGCTGTTCTGGCTGTTCGTCCTCGCTGCCTGCCTCCTCTGGTCGGCGACGTTCTCCGCCGCGGCGGCGCGGTCGGCGCGGTTCCCCGGCCTGTTGTCGCTCGCGGCGTGGCTGATCCCCGTGCTGCTGCTCGTTCCCGCGGTAGCCCTGACGAGGTTCCTCGCGTCCGGCCCGAAGCCATACGCGGTCAATTTCTTCGCCGCCGCGGTCACGCTCCTTCTGGCCGTGTTCATCGGGGGCGTTTGGATCACGCTCGCGGGCCGGCAACCCTCGGCCCACGGCACACCCGTGGCCCGGAGGTGGCCCGTGATCGGCCTGGCGGGCCTCTGCGGGATGGCGGCGATGGTGGCCTACGGCACGCTTTTGGCGATCGACAACGCCGCCACCGCCGAGGCGGTGCAAAGGCGTCTGGAGGCAGGGTCGCTCATGCAGGCCAATCTGCCGCCGGCCGTCGCCGATGCCGACAATGCCGCGCCGCTCCACCGCCACGCGGCGGCCCTGCTCGCCGGCGACGACGCGAACAACGGGTGGTACTTTTCTCTCAAGCCCGATGATGCGCTCGATATCCGCAGCCCGGAAGTCGCCGCCCTGCTCGCGCGGCATGCCGGCACGCTCGACCTCATCCGCCGGGCGGCCGAAAGAAACGCGTGTCGGTTCGACCGCGACTGGAGCCGGCCGTCGATCTCCACGCTGCTCCCAGAAATCCAGGGAATCCGCGAAGAAGCCGGGCTCTTGGCGCTCGCCGCCAGGCGGGCCGCCGCCGATGGCGATGCTGCCGCGGCATTGGCAGACACGGCGCGGATCCACCG
>JBBAVS010000079.1:0-13628 GCA_040397585.1 Pirellulales bacterium | reverse complement strand
TGAGACGATCACCGGTCAGATCGTCGACCGCTTCGACCTCTTCGGCCTTCTCTACCGGACGCTGTTCCTCCGCGACGACTCGGCGGCCTATCGTGAAGTCATGCACCAGTACCAGACGATCTGTGCTAGTGACGAGGTATCGATCTCTGACTTCCAGCAGGTCAATTACACAAACGCCACGATCGACAGCCGCGGATGGCCTTGCACCATGCTGAAACCCACCTTCAGAGCCGTCCTCGGAAGCCAGTTGCGGGCGACCGCCCGCGCTCGGGCGGCCCAGGTGCTTCTTGCCGCAACCAAGCGCCGGCTCGCCGGAGGCGGGCTACCCGAGTCGCTCAGCGACCTCGTGCCCGACCAGCTTTCGGCCGTGCCGCGCGATCCGTTCTCTGACAAGTATCAGCCGCTCCGCTCCAAGCCGATGGACGGGGGGATGCTCGTGTGGTCGGTCGGCCCCGACGGCGAGGACGACGGCGGACCGACGGGACGCGACACCTCTTCAGAGGATATCGAGACGGGCAACGACGACTTCGGGATGTGGCTCGTGCCTGACCGGCCCCATGCCACGCCCGTCGACTGAACACACCGTCAGCAGCAACCAGCGTCGCCAACCTGGCGGTTCTCCCGGCAGGTCACTGCCAGACCGACACCAGCGCATGCATGAGGTCATGCAAGGCGCGGGCAAGTCGCGAGTCGGTGCCGAGTTCCTGGCCGATGCGGATGAGCACCAGGGCTTGGATGAGTCCGTTCCAGTTGAGGCTGTTCATGTCGCCCTCCGTGACGACGCGTGCACTGGCAAGCCTGGGCCGGCGGACCTGCGGCTGATCATTGCCGGCCCAGAGGACATGCTTTCGCCCCGGCTGCCCGCCGGGCAAGCGATGCCATCCTGACGCGGCCTAGAGGGCCATCGGCCTGAAGACAGTTGGGAAGCTGGCGGGACGGCACGCTGGCAAACGCGGCGGCGTGCCGAGGCCCTGGCAGTCTGGGGGGTGGGGGTTCACGAGCCAGGGCGAGCCGGCACGGAATCAGGCCAGTTCGGGGTCGTCGTCCGGGGCGGCCGCGTCCTCGAACTCGACGTCGTCTTCCCACGGCCAGAAGAACATCTGCACCTGGCGGAGGATCACCACGTCTTCCGCCTCGTTGACGTCCACCTGGAACAGGATGCCCTCGAAATCAGGCAGGTCCTTGAGCTCGACGGGGGAGAGCACGACGACGTTGCCGCTGCCCTTCTCGGCCGTCACGAACGAATAGCGGCTGATCTCGCCGTTGACGTCGATGTCATCGGCGGCGTCGAAGAGGTCCGTTTCACCCTCGATCTGAAACTCCGGCATCGGAGCGGTATCCTTTCTGGAGGCTGGCTCGGCATCGGGTCGGGACACCGGGATCAGGAGCATACCCGACGCGACGCCCCCACAAGGGCCTGGTGGCCGGGCTTTCCATCGGTTCGGGAACCCTCGGAGGAACTGCCATGAAACGCAAGCGCCGTCGCGCTCCAGACATCACCGGGCGGCCGGTCGAAGCCGAGGCGGTCTACATCTGCGACTCGTGCGGCGAGGAAATCGTCGTGCCGGTCGACATCTCCGCCGGAGCCCATCAGGACTACGTCGAAGACTGCCCGGTCTGCTGCCACCCCATGACGCTGCACATCGACATCGACCCCGACGGCGAGCCGCGGGTGGCGGGCGAACACGAGTAGCCTCATACGGCTCGCACTCGAGCCTCAGGCGGTCCCCATCGCTTCCGCGATTGGGCTTCCTGATCCAGGAAGCGTAACCGCGTAAGCGGTACGACCGCACACCGCTGGACTCCCGTAGGCAGTTACGCCTGAGGATCACGGGTGATTCGTCTCAGGCCGCCGAGTGAATCCCGATGCGATTGCCATCGGAGTCGCGAATCAGCGCGATGAAGCCGAACGGCGGGATCGCGGTCTTCGGCTTGATGCTCTGCCCGCCCGCCTCGACCGCCCGCGCGTGCTCGACAGCGCAGTCCTCCGAACTGAAGTAGACGATCACGGAGTTGCCCCCGCTCTCGAAGCCCGGCATCTTCACGAGCGCTCCGCATCGTACCGCGGGCAGGGCGGTCAGCGGCGGTCATCCGCGACGAACTCCCCTCCCGCCGCCGTGCCCTGGGCGCGCCAGACCGCCGGCGACGTCGTGGCGTCGACGAATCGCACCGCCCCGTCCATCATCAGGGCTGTCACGCCCCGCGGATGGTGGCTCCGCGAGGTGACGGCCGCGTAGGTGTCGCCCGGGTTCGCCTCCGTCGCCAGCACGATATCGACGTCGTATTCCACGCCGCCGTCCAGGTGGCGGACCACCGCGTTGGGCGGAAAGACCGTCGTAAAACCCGTCTCGTGGACCTTTCCATCGACCCACTCCACGTGCGTGAACGAACTCGTGCTCACGGCGGCCAGCGGCAGCGTGGCGACGTCACCAGGCGGGCCGAACGACGGCGGGAACATGGCCGTGGTGGAACTCCCCGCGACCCGCTGGGTGAACGCCTTGACCTCCGCGATCGCCAGCGTCGCGCTGAGCCCGTCGGTGAACTCGCTCGGCCGGCGGCCGCGGTTCGGCATGAAGCCGCCGTCGCCGAGCCGCATCCCGCCGGCCTTCCCCACCAGCACCCGCCACGTCCCCATGTTGACGGCATAGTTGATCGGCCAGTACTTGTGGCCGTAGGTCGG
Organism: Pirellulales bacterium; assembly: GCA_040397585.1. Classification (GTDB taxonomy): domain Bacteria; phylum Planctomycetota; class Planctomycetia; order Pirellulales; family UBA1268; genus QWPN01. Next base: position 10,948 of record JBBAVS010000079.1, on the reverse strand, counting down.
ATCGGTGCCGTACCCCTTGTCATTCGGCTCGGCCGGGCACATGAAGCTGCCGACACGCTGCGACGCGATGCCGAGCTGCGTGCCGTAGGACCGCTTGAAGTCGATCCCGTCGAAGAGCGATTCCTGCTCGATGAAGGGCAGGATTCTCGCCATCGCGGACCAGGCGTTCACCGTCGTCACGGCCGAACCGCTCCACGCATAGTTTCCGTTCGCGGGCAGAGCCTTCGCGCCGTCCACGAAGAGGTGCAGCGCCAGCCCGAGCTGCCGGGCGTTGTTCTGACAGCTCGTCCGCCGCGCGGCCTCGCGGCTGCCCTGCACCGCGGGCAGGAGCAGCCCCACGAGCGCGGCGATGATGGCGATCACGACCAGCAGCTCCACGAACGTAAAGCCCGGCCGCCCGCCGGCCGCCCTTTCCGGCGACCGTCGCGCCGCCGTCCCACTCGACCGCCGAACTCCCTCGAGCATCTCCATGGCCAGCCCTCCTCATGTGCCGCCGAACGCGCCGCGACCACGCTGGTCGCGGACTCGTGTGCTGGCTGGCTGACGGGGAGACTCACCCGCGGCTGGCTGGCTCGGACGCCATTGCACGCAGAAAAACAAGCCGCTAGCATGGCGTTGCCTCTATTGAGATTGGATCTCACCAGTGGCGTGATTAAACGTACCGGAGTGTGTGCAAAAAACAATCCCGATTTTTCTCGAGCAGCGTCTCATGGCCCATCCGCCTCCCCCTTCCGCCGGACTTCCCGCCGACGAGCCGCGTCAACCGGCTCCAGACCGCGGCGCCGCCTGCCAGCTCTGCGGCATCGAGGTCGACGCCAAGGGCGTCCGCCGCACATCATCGATCGCGCTGCTCGGCACGAAGACCGAGCTGCAGATCGTGCACCACGGCGAGGTCTACCGACTGACCCTCACGCGATCGGGAAAACTGCTGCTGCAGAAGTGACAGCACCGATCCAGCAACGGGCTTGGCCACGCGCGGCCCAGTTCAACGCCGGTCCGAGCGGTCCCGGCCGGTGAACCACATCACGACCGCATAGAAGACCGGCGTGAAGAAGATGCCGAACACGGTCACGCCCAGCATCCCCGAGAACACGGCCGTTCCCAGGGCCACCCGCATCTCCGCGCCGGCTCCCTTGCCGAGCACGAGCGGCACCACGCCGAGGATGAAGGCCAACGACGTCATCAGGATCGGCCGGAGCCGCAGCGTCGCCGCCTCGAGCACCGCCTCGGCCCGCGGCACGCCCGCATCCTCCCGAGCCTTGGCGAACTCGACGATCAGGATCGCGTTCTTCGCGGCCAGGCCGATGAGCACCACGAGGCCGATCTGCGTGAAGATGTTGTTGTCGAGGCCCGCAATCCACAGGCCCGCGACCGCGGCCAGCAGGCACAGCGGCACGATGAGGATGATCACCAGCGGGAGCGACCAGCTCTCGTACTGGGCCGCCAACACGAGAAACACGAACAGCGTGCCGAGCACGAACACGGCCGTCGCCGTGTTGCCCGCCAACACCTGCTGCAGCGAGAGCCCGGTCCATTCGAAATCCATGCCCGGCGGCAAGAGCCCCCGCCCGGCCGGCGGCGGGGCAGCCAGCGTCTCGAGGATCGCGATCGCGTCGCCGGAACTCGTGCCCGGAAGGGTGTTGCCGGAGAGTTCCGCTGAGGGATAGAGGTTGTAATGGGTCACGATCGCCGGGCCGCTCGCCTCACGCACCGTGACCAGGGCCGAGAGCGGCACCATGTCGCCGGCCGCGTTGCGGACCTTGAGGCGGCCGATGTCGCCCGGCTCCATTCGGAACCGCTGGTCCGCCTGGGCCGTCACCTGCCAGTTGCGGCCGAAGGCGGTGAAGTCGTTGACGTAGGCCCCGCCGAGGTAGATCTGCAGCGTCTGATTGAGGTCGGTCAGATCGACCCCCTGGGCCTTCGCCTTGGCGCGATCCACCTCCACGAGCACCTGCGGCTGACTGGCCCGGAAGCTCGAGTAGAGGCCGACCAGGCCGGGCTGGGCCGCCGCCGCCTCGGCCAGGTTCGCCACCGCGGCCTCGAGTGATTCGGGCCCCCGCGCGCCGCGATCCCGGACCTGCAGCTTGAAGCCCCCGGTGTTGCCCATCCCCTCGACGGCCGGCGCGCCGAACACCACCACCTGCGCCTCCTGGACCGCGGCGAACCGACGGCGCAGGGTCTTCGCGATCGCGGAGGCGTGGAGCGCGGGATCGATCTTCCGGCGGGCGAACGGCTCGAGGAGCACGAACATTCCGCCGGCGTTCGGCAGGTTCGTGCTCGTGATCAGCGAATACCCGCTCACGCTGATCACGTGGGCCACGCCCGGTGTGTCGAGCGCCTCGCGGGTGAGCCGCTCGACCACCGGCGCCGTCCGCTCGCCGCTGGCGCCGTCCGGGAGGAGGGCGTTGACCACGAGGTAGCCCTTGTCCTGCTCGGGGATGAAGCCCACCGGCACGGTCGTGAAGCCGTAGTAGGTGAGCGCCATCAGCCCGACGTAAGCGGCCACGACCACGATGCTCACGCGGAGCAACACGCCGACGACCGCCCCGTAGGCCCCGGTGGCGAGGCCGAAGAAGAGGTTGAAGAGCCGGAAGAATCCGGTGAGCAAGGGATTGATCAGCGGGCTCGCCGCGAACCCGACGATCCCGCCGGCGGCGAACAGCGCCAGCCGCACGCCCCACACGAGCCACTCGTTCGGCACGCCCGCCGCCGCCAGGCCCGCCCTCACCACCGCCAGATCTTCCAGCAGCCAGATCGCGAACAGGCCGCCCACGAGCGCCAGCCCGAGGGCCGGCAGCGGCTGCCCGTGGGGGCCCGCGTGTCCGTCCGCGGCGGCCGCGGTCCGCTCCTGGCCGCGGAACAGGATCGCCGCCAGGGCCGGGGAGAGCGTGAGCGAGTTGAAGGCCGAGATCACCGTGCTCGCCGCGATCGTGAGGGCGAACTGCCGGTAAAACTCCCCGCTGATCCCCGGGATGAACGCGGTCGGCACGAACACGGCGCAGAGCACCAGCGCGATCGCGACCACCGGCCCCGACACCTCCCCCATCGCCCGGCGGGCCGCCTCGCGGGCCGAGAGCCCCTGCGCCAGCCAGCGTTCCACGTTCTCCACCACCACGATCGCATCGTCCACGACGATCCCGATCGCGAGCACGAGCCCGAAGAGCGAAAGGTTGTTGAGCGAGAAGCCGAGCACCCGCATCACGGCGAACGTGCCCACCAGCGACACCGGCACCGCGATCATCGGGATGATCGTCGCCCGCCACGACTGGAGGAACACGAGCACCACCACGAACACGAGCACCACCGCCTCGAAGAGCGTCTTGAACACCTCGTGCACGCTCTCGTCCACGAACACGGTGGTGTCGTAATGGATGGCGTGGGCCAGGCCGGCGGGAAACTCCGCGGCCAGCCGTGCCATCTCGCGGCGGACCTCCGCCGCCGTGGCGAGGGCGTTGGATCCGGGCCGCTGGAAGACGGCGATCGTGATGCTCTCGCGGCCGTCGAGCCGGCTGGTCATGTCGGAGTTTTTCGCGCCGAGTTCCACGCGGCCGACGTCGGCGAGGCGGACGATCTCGCCGCCGGTCACGAACCCGTCGCGGCCCTTGGCCGCACCACCGGCCTTGACGATCACGGCGGCAAACTCCTCCGCCGTCAGCAGCCGGCCCGACGCCCTGACCGGCACCTGGAAATCGACGCCCGGCGGGGCCGGCGGCTGCCCCAGCTGGCCCGCGGCGACCTGCACGTTCTGCTCGCGGAGACTGCGGACCACGTCGCCGGCGGTCATCCCCCGGCTGGCGAGGGCGTCGGGGTCGAGCCAGACCCGCATCGCGTAGTCGCGGGCCCCGAGGAAGGCCACGTCTCCCACGCCGTCGAGCCGGGCGAGCGCATCCTTCACCTGGATGAGGGCGTAGTTGGAGAGGTAGAGCTGGTCGTAGCGTCCGTCGGGCGAGAAGAGATTGACACACAGCAGGATGCTCGACGCCTTCTTCTTGGTCACCACCCCCTGCCGCTTCACCTCCTCGGGCAGTTTCGCGAGCGCCACCGCCACACGGTTCTGCGTGAGCACCTGCGCCTGATCGACATCGGTGCCAAGCTTGAAGGTGACGTCGATCACGCTCTGGCCGTCGCCGGTGCTCTGCGACGAGACATACAGCATGTTCTCGACGCCGTTGACCTCCTGCTCGATCGGCGCGGTGACGGTGTCGGCGACCACCTGGGCACTGGCGCCCGGATAGAAGGCCTGGATCTGGATCGTGGGGGGCGTGACGTCGGGGAGCTGCGCGACCGGCAGGCCCACGAGCGCGATGCCCCCGAGGATCAGGATCACGAGGGAGAGCACCGTCGCGAAGATCGGGCGGTCGATGAAATACTGCGACATCACCGCTCCATCGCGACCTCGGTGGGCCGGACGACGATCCCCTCGCGGGCCCGCTGCAGCCCGCCGACCACCACCCGCTCGCCCGGCTCGAGCCCCGCGGCGATCACCCGGAGGCCGCCGTCGAGAAACGTGGGGGTCACGGTGCGGTGCGCCACGCGGTCGTCGGCACCGACCACAGCGACGTACCGGCGGCCCTGGTCGGTGCCGATCGCCCGGTCGGCCACGAGGAGCGCCGCCGTGGGATCGCCGAAGGGGAGCCGCACCCGGACGAACATCCCGGGAGCGATCAGCCGGTCGGGATTGTCGAGGACGGCCCGGCAGCGAATGGTGCCGGTCGCCGCCTTCACGGCCACGTCCACGAAGTCGAGGATCCCGCGGCGCGGAAAGCCCTCGTCGGTGACCAGCGCGATCTCGACCGGGATGGCGAGCGACTTGATGTTACGCCACTCGCCCCCGTCCGCCCCGGCGTCGTGCCGGGCCGCGATGGCCTGCGCCCGGGCGATCAGCACCGACCGCTCGTCGGCGTCGAAGGAGACGTACATCGGGCTGATGCCCACGACGACGGTCAGCGGCGTCGCCGAGCCGGCGGCGCCTGAGACGAGATCCCCCACGTTCACCCGCCGGGCGCCGATCCGCCCGTCGATCGGCGCCGTCACCCGGCAGAACGCGAGATCGAGCTCCGCCTGCGCCAGCGCCGCCCGGGCCGCGGCGAGCATCGCCTTCGCCATGTCGCGCTTCGCCACCAGGATCTCGAACTGCTCCCTCGTGACAACGCCGCGCGGCACGAGCGGCTCGTTGCGGGCCACCTCGCTCTCGAGTTCCTTGAGCTCCGCAACGTGCCGGTCCACCTCGGCCGCGGCCTTGTCGCGGGCGATCACGGAGGGACGGTCGTCGATGTCGAAGAGCGGATCGCCCGCCTTCACGTCCTCGCCGTCCACGAAGTGGACCTTGGTGATGAACCCCGAGATCCGCGGCTTGATCTCCACCGACTCGACGGCCAGCGCGTTGCCCGTGAACTCGACCCGCTCGGTGACCTCGCGGGCCACCGGCCGGGCCACCGTCACCTCGGGCGGCGGCAACTCCACCACCGGCCTCGTGGGCCGGCCGCAGCCGCCGGCGAGGCCCGCCAGTGCGATCGCCATCCAGACGAACGCCGTCCGGGGCTCCGGTGACACACGGCGGGGCTTTGGCATTCGTGGGCGACCAAGCGAGAAACGAAACCGGGCGGGACGGACGTCGCCCATGGTACCAAGCCCGCCGCCGACGCCTGAGCACGCCCGAGCGGACACGCTCACCGCTTCCGGGCTGAACGGGCCGGCGGTCGCTTGGCCTGACGGGAGCGGGCGGCGGGCCGCTTCGCGGCCGCGACCACCGGCGGGGCCGCGGTCGTGCCGTTGACTTCGAACGTCGAGGGGATCGTCCGCCGCAACTTCTTCGTCGATTCCTCCTGCGACAACACCCGCGTGAGCCACGCGGCCGCTTCGTAGCCCATGGTCGAGGCATCTTGCGTGACCGCCGTGAGCCTCGGCCAGACGTGCATCCGCACGTCGCTGTCATCGACGCCGACCACCGAGAGCTCCGCCGGGATCGTCACCCCGAGTTCCTGGGCCCGCCGCATGATGCCGAGCGCCGTCATGGGATTGGTGGCGAACACCGCGGTGGGCCGGTCGGGCAGCGCCAGGATCGCATCGACCACCTGCTCGCCCGAGGAGATGCTGTCTTGCAACTCCATGATCAGATCTCGGTCGAGCGGGAGCGCGGCCGCCGCGAGCGCGTCTTCGTAGGCCCGTCGCCGATCGGCGTGATCGGTGTCGGAGACATTGTGGATCGCCAGCACGATCCTCCGGTGCCCCAGCCCGACCAGGTGCTCGACGGCCCGCCGGCTGCTGGGATAGGAATCCGCGTCGATGAAGTTCACGGCCGGCTCCTCGAACCGGGCCGCCACCACCACGCTCGGAAAACCCTCCTTCGCGATCTGGGCGATCATGTTGCGTGTCCGGTGCACGCACCGGAGGATCACGCCCTGGATGCCCTTGCGGAGAAAGAACTGCGTGTAGGTCTCGTCGGGCGACTTGTCGCGGCGGATGCTCAGCAGCTTGAGGTCGTAGTGGTGTTCCTGGAGCCCCCGCATGATGCCGCTGAGGAGCGAGGGCTCGAAGGAGCCGTACTCCGACCGCACCGGCTCGTCGGGATACGCCAGGGCGATCACGTTGGTGATCCGCCGGCCGATCCGCTGCACGTAGCCCGTGGCATTGATCCGGGCGAGCACCCGCTGGCGGGTCGCTTCGTCCACGTCGGGGTGGTTGTTGAGCACCCGCGACACCGTGGCGGCGGAGACCTTCAACTGGACGGCGAGGGCACGGACACTGGGCATGGATGAAACCTGGTCCGAACGAATAGGACTGGAACGGTATCCTACCCAGGGAGGCTCATGGCATGAACTGGCGCATGGATCGCATCTTCTGGTGGGGCGTACGTGCCCTGCTCCGCCTCCGGTATCGCGTGACCACCGACGGGATGGCGGCGATCCGCGACCTTCGCGGCCCCACGCTCGTCCTCCCCAACCATCCGGCCTACGTCGATCCGCCCACCGTGCTCGCCCACGTGCCGCTCACGGCGGCGCTGCGGCCGCTCGTCTACTCGGGCACCTACCGGCTGCTGCCGCTGCTCCCCCTGATGAAGCTCGTGCGCGCCTTCGAGGTGCCCGACCTTTCGGCGCAGAGCCGCGACGCCGCGGCGAAGACGCGGGAGCTCATCGAGTCGGTCGCCGCGCGGCTGCAGGCGGGCGAGAGCTTCCTCATCTATCCCTCCGGCCGGCTGCAGCGGGGCGACCGCGAGATCGTGGGCTCGGCCCGCGTGGTCCATGAGCTCCTTACCCGCTGCCCGGAGGTGAACGTTGTCCTGGTCCGCACTCGCGGGCTGTGGGGCAGCATGTTCAGCTGCGCCCGCCGCGGCACGCTGCCCGACCTCGGCCGCGCGGCCGTGGCCGCCGTCGGCTGGTGCTGTGCCAGCCTGGTGTTCTTCCTGCCGCGGCGGCCGGTGCACCTGCATGCGGAGGTGGTGCCCCGCGGCCGGCTGCCGCTCGGCTCACGGGAGGAGTTCAACGCCTTTCTGGAATCGTGGTACGAAGCCGACGGCGGCCAGCGGCCGCTGTTCGTCCGCTCCAACGCCTTCTTCGGGCCGTCGTCGGGCGACTTCCAGGCCGCGGCGGCCGGCCTCGCCGTCGATCCCGCCACCATCTCGCCGAAGACGATCCGGCTGGTCAATGACCTGCTCGCCGCGCACCTCAAGCGAGAACTCGCCCCCGACGAGCTCCGCCCCGAAACCCGGTTCGACGCCATCGGCCTCGACAGCCTCGACCGGATGGAGCTCGCCCTCACCATCGAGCACCAGTTCGGGTTTCGCAGCGACACGGTGGTGGACACGCTCGGCGGGCTCTGGGCCCTGGCCGACGGCAAGCTGGCCGCCGCCGCGGGACCGCCCCAGCCCGCGGCGGCCCCGGCGGCCTGGACGCAGCCCGCCGGTCGCGGCTCGCGGAGCGTGCTCGCCGACACCGTCGCCGAGGCGTTCGTCCGCCGCGTGCTCGCCGCGCCCGATGCCGTCGCGGTGGCCGATGCCTCGTCGGGCGTGCTCTCGGCGCGGCGGCTGCTCGTGGCCGCGACCCTGATGGCCCGGCGGTTCGCGGCCTATCCCGAGCCGCACGTGGGCGTGATGCTGCCCGCGAGCGCCGCGGCCGACATCGTCTTCTATGCGCTCCATCTCGCCGGCAAGGTGCCGGTGATGATGAACTGGACGACCGGGCCCGCCAATCTCGCCCACGGCATCCGCATCACCGACACCCGCCGGATCCTCACCTCCCGCAAGCTCGTCGATCGGCTCGGCATCGAGGTGGAGGGGGCGGAGTTTGCGTTCCTCGAGGAGATCAAGGCGGGCATCGGCCGGCTCGAGGCCGCAGGCACCATGCTCGCCGCCCGCGTCGCGCCGCACGGCTTCCTCCGCCGCCTGCCGCGGCAGCGGCCCGACGACACGGCCGTGTTTCTCTTCACCTCCGGCTCGGAGAGCTCGCCCAAGACCGTCCCGCTCACGCACGACAACCTGCTCGCCAACGTGGCAGCGGGCCTCGACGTGCTCGAGCCCGACACCGACGACTCCCTGCTCGGCTTCCTGCCCCCGTTCCACAGCTTCGGGCTCACGGGCAACGTGCTCCTGCCGGTCGTGGCCGGCATCCGCTCCGTGCGGCACACCGACCCGACCGACGCCCGCGGCCTCGTGCGGCTGATCGAGGCCTACCGGCCGACGATGCTCTTCACCACGCCCACCTTCCTCGGCTACATCCTCGCCGCCTGCTCAGGCAACGAGCTCGCGAGCCTGCGGAAGATCATCACGGGGGCGGAGCGCTGCCCGGAGGCCACGTTCGCCGCCTGCCGGCGGCTCGCCCCCTCGGCCGTGATTCTCGAGGGCTATGGGATCACCGAATGCTCGCCGGTGGTGGCCGCCAACCGGCTCGGCCGCGTGAAGGCCGGGTCGATCGGCTGCCCCGTGAGGCACGTCGAGACCCTCGTCGTCGACCCCGACTCCCACGCCCCCCTGCCCACGGGCACCACGGGCATGCTCCTCGTCCGCGGGCGGTCGATCTTCAAGGGCTACCATCGCCACGATGGCCCGTCCCCCTTCGTCGAGGCGGACGGCCGATCGTGGTATCGCACCGGCGACCTCGTCTCCGCCGACACCGACGGCTTCTTCACGTTCCGGGGCCGGCTCAAGCGGTTCCTCAAGGCCGGGGGCGAGATGATCTCGCTGCCCGCGCTCGAGGAGCCGTTTCAGAAGCGCTACCCGCCCGACGAGAACGGCCCCCAGGTGGCCGTGGAGGGCATCGAAACGCCCGACGGCCGGCACGTGGTCCTGTTCACCACGTTCGACCTGCCGCTCCGCGCCGCCGCCGAGTTCCTCCTCGCGGACGGCCTCCGCGGCGTGATGCGACTCGACGAGGTCCGCCGGCTCGACCGCATCCCGGTGCTCGGCACCGGCAAGACCGACTACACCGCGCTCCGCCGCCTCGTCACGGCCTGTGTCGCCGCGGGCTGACACGGTCTCCGCGTGCTCATCGCATGCCACGAACCACCAGCAAGGGAGCTCGGGGCTGCCCGTGCCCGAGAGCCGGCGTTTGCTTTCTCCGCGAGCCAGGATGGCGGAGCGGAGAAAGCACCGAGCGAGCGGAGGGCAGGATGCCCGCAGCGAGCGTCCGGCGACGGGCATGGGCAGCCCCGAGCGGCGGTACGCTACGAGGTCCCCATCGCTTACGCGATTGGGCTTCCTGATGCAGCGAACGTCCGGCGACGGGCATGGGCAGCCCCGAGCCTCGACCAACGGGTTCGTCAGCCGCCCGTCCGCGCCGCCTTCGCCCCGCCGAACCGGTCCTCGATGCAGCTCATGATGCTCGCGAGATGCGGCTCCGCGACGGTGTAATACGAACAGCGGCCCTCCTTCTCCACGTTGAGGAAGCCGCAGCGATGCATCAGCCGGAGGTGCTCCGACGCCATGTGGCTGGGGATGCCGCAGGCCTCGGCGAGCTCACCCACCGTGTAGCGGCCATCGAGGAGCATCTGCACGATCCGAAGCCGATGCGGATGAGCCAAGGTCCGCAGGCACTCGGCCGCCTCCCCGAGGCACTCGAGGCTCGTGAGCCGCGACGGACGGACAGGCTTGCGGCTGGCATCGACCACGGACGTCGCCTCCGACGGGCCCGGTCGGGCGCCGCCATGGCTGATTATATCGGAACATGGCGACACGACTATGAATCGTTTTCATCCGGGGCTTGGTCGCCGTCGCCGGACAGACTCACGAGCCAGGCCAAGAGCCCGCAGATCACCGCCACGATCCCGAACGCGATCCATTCGTTCATCGGCCTCGACTCCTCGTGTGCCGCCGACAGCACGGGAAAAGCGTAGTCTGGTCCGCGTCGCCCCCACCGCCAAGCCGCCCCCGCCGCCATGCGGACCGCCGCGTTCATCGCCATCGAGCTCGCCCTGCTCGCCGCCGCCCACGTGCTCGGCGGTCCGACGTGGACCGCGCTCGCCGTGATCGCCTGCGTGGCCCATGCCTGGGGTGGCCTGCGGCCGGCACACCTCGCCCCGCTCGCCCCGGCGCTCGCCTGGGCGGTCGCGTCCCAGGCCACCGGCAACCGCGAGCTCTACTTCCCCTTCGCCATGCACCTCACCGCCGCGACCGCGGCCGTGCCACCGGTCACGCAGCCGCTCGCCTGCCTGGCCGCGGGCGGCGCGGTGGCGACCGCCTTCCTCGCGATCCGCTGGCTCCAGGCTGCCACGCCGCGCGTGCTCGCCGTCGAGGCCGCGGCCGCCGCGCTCGTGCTCGTGGCCGCGGTGGCGGCCCGGCGCCGCTTCCCCGACGCCGCGGCGCGGTGGTGGATTCCCGTGGCCGCGGCCATCCTCGCCACGGCCTGCCTGGCGCTCTGAGATCACCCCCGCCGGAGAAGTGGCCGCAGGTTTTCAGCCTGCGGTGAGGCTGGGCCGAGGGTGGTTCTTGTGCAGGTTAAAAACCTGCACCCACGCC
>JBBAVS010000078.1:15828-18919 GCA_040397585.1 Pirellulales bacterium | reverse complement strand
GGACGCTGATCATCGTCGACGAGGGCGCCCAGGTGCACTACGTCGAGGGCTGCACGGCCCCGATGTATTCCACCGAAAGCCTGCACTCGGCGGTGGTCGAGATCGTGGTCAAGAAGCACGGCCGCTGCCGCTACACGACGATTCAGAACTGGGCCAACAACATCTACAACCTCGTCACCAAGCGGGCCATGGCCTACGAGGGGGCGCTGATGGAGTGGATCGACGGGAATCTCGGCAGCCACCTGACGATGAAGTATCCCGCCGTCTACCTCATGGAACCGGGCGCCCGCGGTGAGATCCTCTCGATCGCCTTCGCCTCGGCCGGGCAGCATCAGGACGCGGGCGCGAAGATCGTGCACGTCGCCCCCAACACGAGCGGCCGGATCGTCTCCAAGAGCATCTCCAAGAACGGCGGCCGGGCGAGCTACCGCGGCCTCGTGAAGGTGGAGCCCGGGGCCACGAAGAGCCGCTCGAGCGTGGTCTGCGATGCCCTGATCCTCGACGATCGGAGCCGGAGCGACACCTACCCCTACATCGAGGTCGAGGAGCAGGACGTCACCATCGGCCACGAGGCGAGCGTCTCCAAGATCGGCGAGGAGCAGCTCTTCTACCTGATGAGCCGCGGACTCACCGAGGCGGAGGCCAGCACCATGATCGTGGGTGGCTTCATCGAGCCGCTCGTCAAGGAGCTCCCGATGGAGTATGCGGTCGAGATGAACCGCCTGATCGAGCTTCAGATGGAAGGCTCGGTGGGGTGACCGTGTCCATGAGCACCGCCACGGCCTCTCCCCGAGCAGCGTTCGACGCGGCCCTTCTCGAGCGAATCATCGGCTCGTCGTCGTTGCCGACCTGGGCCAACGACCTGCGGCGCACGGCGTTCGAGCGGTTCGCGTCGCTCGGCCTGCCCGACCGCCGCAACGAGAACTGGATGCGGACCGACATCCGGCTGTTCAAGCCGGCGGCCTGGGGGCCGACGGATGGCGCGGCTTCGGCCGCGGTGCCCGAAGGGCTGCTCGCCCCGGCGATCCTGTCGGGCGATCTGGCCAGCGAGTCGTTCGCCGATTTCGAGGCGACCCCGCGGTCGATCGGCCCGGGGCGACTGGCAGGACGGCTGGCGTCGGTCGATGGCCACATCGTGCGGCACGAACTCGATCCGGCCGTGGCCGCGCAGGGGGTCGTGTTCGGTCCGGCCGACGCGGTGCTCGCAAGCCATGCCGACGCGCTGCGGCCGCATTGGTTCCGCGTCATCGATCCAGGCTGCGACTGGTTCGCCGCGGCGCATGCGGCCTTTCACGCTGCGAGTGTCGTGCTCTACGTGCCGCCGGGAGTGAGGATCGCCGATCCGCTGCACGTGATCGCCGGCATCAGCCCCGGTGGCGTGGACACCTCGCACGTGCTGGTGGTGCTCGGCGAGGGTGCCGAGGCGACGGTGCTCACCGAAACGGCCGGCGGTGGTACCGCCGGCTCGGCCGGAGGCTTTCACTGCGGGGGCACCGAGATCGTCGTCGGGAAGGGTGCCTTCCTGCGGATCGTGAACCTCCAGAACTGGGACACGGGCGTCTGGCACTTCGCCCGGCAGAAGGCGGTGGTGCATGCGGCTGGCCGCCTGCAGTGGACGCTCGGGGCGCTCGGCAGCCGGCTGTCGCAGGTGGCCCAGGACGTGGCGCTGGTGGGCCGCGGCGCGGCGGCGCAGGTCAACGGCGTGATGTTCACCGAGGGCCGGCAGCACCTCGTCTACAACACGCTCCAGCACCACGAGGCCCCGTCCTGCACCAGCGACCTTCTCTACAAGGGCGCGCTTCAGGATCGCAGCCGGCTCGTCTGGCGGGGCATGATCAAGGTGGACAAGGCCGCCCAGAAGACCGACGGCTACCAGCGGAACGACAACCTGATGCTCTCGACCGCGGCCCGGGCCGACTCGATCCCGGGCCTGGAGATCGAGGCCGACGACGTCCGCTGCACCCACGGCGCAACCAGCGGCCGCGTCGATGCCGAGCAACTCTTCTATGCCCAGGCCCGAGGGCTTTCGGCCGATGAGGCGGCGCGGCTCGTGGTCGCCGGCTTCTTCCAGCAGGTCTTCGACCGGATCACGATTCCGCAGGTCCGCGAGGCGCTCGCCCGGGCGATCGGCGGCCGCATTCACCGGATTGCCTGAGCCACGCCATGCCCGAGTTCGTTCGTGTGATCGACGTCGCCGAGGTTCCCGATCCGGGCAAGACGCTCGTCGAGGTCGAAGGCGAGATGGTGGCCGTGTTCCACGTCGGCGGCACGTTCTACGCCCTCGATGATGTCTGCACGCACGACGGCGGCCCGCTCGCCGACGGTGAACTCCGCGACCACAAGATCGCCTGCCCGCGGCACGGAGCGAAGTTCGACATCCGCACCGGTGCCGCGCTGTCGATGCCCGCCGTTCGGCCGACCCGGGCTCACGACGTGAAGGTCGAAGACGGCGGCGTGTGGGTCCGCCTGCGGGCCGAAGCCGGCGCCGGAGGGCCGCCGCTGCACGGCGCCGTGGCGGCTCCGACCGTCTCCACCTGCTCCACGCCGGCGGCCAGCCGCGAAGCGGGCGTTACGCCGGCCGAGCCGGCCGCCCCCGGGGGGCCGCTCTGCGAGGACCACGTCCGCGAGATGCTCAAGGAGGTCAAGGACCCGGAACTGTTCGTGAACATCGTCGATCTCGGCCTGATCTACGGGGTCACGCTCGCGCCGGCGGCCGACGCGCCGGGCAAGCAGCACGTTTTCATCGACATGACCATGACCAGCCCGGCCTGTCCGGCCGGCCCGCAGCTGATCGCCGACACGAAGCGGGCCGTGGGCGCGAGTCCGGACGTCTCTGCGGTCGAGGTGCGGATCGTGATGGACCCCCCGTGGACTCCCGACCGCATGACCGAGGCCGCCCGCGACCAGCTCGGCATCTTCTGACGAGCGGGCCGATTCGCCCTCGTGGCCATCGGTTGCCCACGTGGCCGCAGGTTCCTCCGTGGCCGCAGGTTTTCGACCTGCGGGTTCCTCCCGCATGACGCCGCCCCGCTCGGGGCTGCCCACTCCCCGTCGCCGGACGCTCGCTGCGGGCATCTTGCCCTCCGCTCGC
>JBBAVS010000078.1:0-15728 GCA_040397585.1 Pirellulales bacterium | reverse complement strand
TCGGTGCATTCTCCGCTTCGCCATCGTGGCTCGCGGAGAATGCAAACGCCGGCTCTCGGGGCACGGGCCGCCCCTCGCTACGCCTCGCTGGTCCGACGTGGCCGCACGTTTTCAACCTGTGGTGTCCGAAGTGGCCGCAGGTTTTCAACCTGCGGAGTCTCCCCGCTCGGGGCTGCCCATGCCCCGTCGCCGGACGCTCGCTGCGGGCATCTTGCCCTCCGCTCGCTCGGTGCATTCTCCGCTTCGCCATCGTGGCTCGCGGAGAATGCAAACGCCGGCTCCCGGGGCACGGGCCGCCCCTCGCTACGCCTCGCTGGTCCGACGTGGCCACACGTTTTCAACCTGTGGTGTCCGAAGTGGCCGCAGGTTTTCAACCTGCGGGGCCTCGAGGTGGCACCGGTTCGCCGTGTGTGTGATCCTGACACGCGCGACCCTCGCATTCTGAAAGTTTTTCATGCGTCTTCTCATCTACGAGTGGTGCTGCTCCGGAGGCTTGGCCGGGCCCGATCGGGCGGCGGTCGTTTCTGCAGACGACGACGTGACTTCGCTCGTGCGCGAGGGGCGGGCGATGATGCTTGCGCTTGTCGCCGACGCCGCACGCGACGGCGGCTTCGAGGTGGCCGTGCTCGTCGAGGAGTCGTTGCCGCTGGAACTCGGGGCCGGCGTGCGGCGGATCGGGGTGCCACGCGGGGGCGAGGTGAACGCCCTCCTGACGGCCGCGCGGGAGGCTGACGGCGTGATCCTGGTCGCGCCCGAAACGGCGGACGTGCTGGCCTCGCGGGTGGAGGCGGTTCGGGCCGTCGGCGGCACGGTGCTCGGGCCCTCGACGGCGTTCATCCAGCTTGCGGCCGACAAACAGGCCACAATCGACGCCCTGGCGGCGGCCGGTGTGCCCGTGCCGGCCGGCCGGTCGCTCGCCGCGGCCGAGCCGTGGCCAGCCGGCTTTCTGCTGCCGGCGGTTCGCAAGGCCCGGACGAGCACCGGCTGCGACGGCCTCGTGGTCGTGCGCCCGGGCGAACGGCTCCCTTCCCCTGCCCTCGTGGCCACGCGGCTGGAGGCCGAGTGTGGGGGTCAGCCGATCGGCGTATCGTGCATGATCGGGCCTCGGGGTGTCGTCCCCGTCGCGGCGCTCGCACAGCGATTTTCCAGCGGGCCGTTCCCGAGCTATGTCGGCGGAGCGCCGCTTCACGACCCGGCCGCACGCCGCCGGGCGGAGCGGCTTGCCGTGCGTGCCGTCGCGGCCCTCCTCCGCCGCGATCCCCAGGGTGCCCACGCGGGCTGGGTCGGAGTCGATATGATCCTCGGAGACCGCGGCGACGGCCTGGATGACCGCGTCCTGGAAGTGAATCCGCGGGTCACCACGTCGTTCGCCGGGCTTGCGGCCGTGGCCCCGGCGAGCCTCGTCAGGACGCTCGTGGACGTGGCCCGCGGCCACGAGATCGACCGCGGGGCCCTGCCCACCGCATGCACCTTCACGCTCGCCGATGACATCCCCGCCCCTGCCACGTGACGTGCTGGCCCTCGATGTCGGCGGCGCCAACATCAAGGCCGCCGACGGCACCGGCTGGAACCACGCGGAGCCGTTTGCCATGTGGCGCGACGCGCCCCGGCTCGCGGAGGTGCTGACTCGGATCATCCGCGCCGCCGGCCCGCGGCGGATCGTGGCCACGATGACGGGCGAGATCGCCGACTGCTTCGCCGATCGGCGGGCGGGCGTGACGCACATCGTGCGGGCGGTCGCGGCGGCGGCGGAGGCATGCGGGTGCGATCCTCCGGGAATCTATCGAGTCGATGGACGGATCGTGGCCCCCGACGACGCGGTTGCCGATCCGCTCGGTGTCGCCGCGAGCAACTGGCATGCGGTCGCGCGGCTCGCGGCGTCGCTGGTCCCCGAGGCACGGGCCCTGCTCGTGGACATCGGCTCGACCACCACCGATATCGTGCCGCTCGTCGGCGGGCGACCCGCGCCGCTGGCCGCCGACGACGCCGGACGCATGGCGACCGGTGAACTCGTCTACACCGGCGTCGAACGGACGCCCGTACCAGCGATCGTGCGGGGATTGCCGCACCGGGGCATCCGCCGCCCGGTGGCGAGCGAGCGGTTCGCCGAGTCGCGCGATGCCTGGCTCGTGCTCGGCGGCCTCGCCGAGGATCCCGCTTCGCGGGACACGGCCGACGGCGGACCGTTCACGCCCGAGGGCTCCCGCATCCGGCTGGCGCGGGCCATGCTCCTGGAGCCCGGTCTCTTCACGGCCGCCGATGCGGAGCGCGCCGCGCGATGGATCGCCGCGGCCCAGGCCCGGCAGGTGGCACGGGCGGTGGACCGAGTGGCCCGCCGGTGCGGGGGAAGACCGGAAGCCGTCGTCTACTCCGGGCACGGAGAGCGGCTCGCCCGGATGGCCTTCGACTGTCTCGGCTGGAGCGTGGCCGTCGTGTCGCTGCCGGCCGTGGTGGGCGCCGCCGTCTCCCGGTCGGCACCCGCCCATGCGCTCGCGGCGATCGTCCGGGGAGAACTCGCATGACAGCCGGTTGGAGCCGGGGCGTGATCCGGGGCGGCCCACGAACGGCCATGTCTCTGACGGTGATCAAGTTCGGCGGCAGCCTGCTGGGGCGGACGTCGTGGCCCGATGAACTACGCACGCTCGTGGCGGACTTCACCGGGCCGACGACCATCGTGGTGGGCGGCGGGGCGGTGGTCGAGGGTCTGAGGGCGATCGATGCGGCCAGCCCGCGGCCCGCGGCCGTGATGCACCAGCTTGCGATCGAGGCGATGGGAGTCACCGCCCGGCTGGTCGCCGAGGCGGCGAGACTGCCGCTCGCTGCTGCACCGGCCCTTGCCGATCGGGCCGTCGTCCTCGACGCGGCGGCGTGGCTGTCGCACGTGGACCGATATGGCAAGTTGCCCGTCGGCTGGCAGGTCACGAGCGACTCGATCGCGGCCCTCGTTGCCACCACAATCGCCGCGGCGCTCGTGCTCGCGAAGAGCGTGCCGCCGCCGGCGTCAACCGACGACCTGCCATCCCTCGCACATGCGGGCTGGGTCGACGGTCACTTTCCGGTCGCGGCGGCGGACCTCGCGCGGCTCGAGTGGGTGGTGCCGTCGGGCATCATTCCCACGAGCAGCCGCTGACCGTGGCGGGCCGGGCCGCCAGCAGGGCGGTCCGGGTCGCCGCGAGGTCGGCCGAATCGGCGGTCTTGGAGGCGAACAGCCACGGCTGGAACTTCACCCCGCCCGACGCCGACAGGATCCAGGTCGTTCCCTTCTTCAAGCCCGTCGCCACGGTTGGCACCGACGTTGGCACGTCGTACGACGGCAGCTTCAGACCCGCAGGATCGGTGAGCGGCGTGAGGTCGCAGCCGGCCCGGGCGTCGAGCTGCCGGCCCTTGATCAGGGCCGCCACCACGGCGAGGTCGATGCAGTTCGCGAGTTCGGCGAACACCGGCTGCTGGGCCGCGAGCTCGTCGTAGGAGGCCGTCATGGCAGCGCACCACTTCTTGGCGATGGCGTCGGCCGGGACGGCGCCGCGCTTCATGCCCCCCTTCTCCGCCACGTCGCTTTCGGTGAGGCACTTCATCCGTCGGCCGCCGATGCTCCAGGCCAGTTCGTCCGGGTCGCGGGCGATCGGGTCGTAGTCGGGCTCGAGCCAGAAGCGTGGCAGCGTGGCGGCCCGGCCGCCGGCGGGGATCAGGGCGAGATAGCTCGGCAGTTCCTTCAGGCCCGACTCCTCGAGCCCCATCCCGATCCGCTTCATGCGGTAGTCGGCCGCGACGAGCACGCGGGCGAAGCGGCTGTCGGTCGGCACGCCCGCGACGGTCACCTGCTGGGGGCCGAGCGCCTGCTCCATGGCGGTGAACGTGGCCTGCGGGTCGGAGCCCATGGTGCCCTGCCGACGGAGCACGGCCTGGAGCTTCGCGATGCCCTCGGGCGTCGGGTCGATCGAGCAGGTCATGCCTCCCGCGCGGGCGGCCTCGATTGATCGCAGACAGACGATGAGATCCTCGATGTGGAGCGGCGGCCGGCGGCTGGCGGCACCGACGATCGCACCGGAGCGGTCCACGACGAGCGCGTCGGACGGGCCGCAGAGCAGAAGGTCGTGGCCGTCGGGATCGACGAACACGCGTTCGATCCGCTGGAGGCCGCCGAGGAACTGCACCTCGACGGGAAGCGGCGTCCCCTTCGCGACCGACTCCTTGACCGCGGCGGCGACGGCCTTGAGCGACACCGTGCGCGACTCGGCCGCCGCGCCCGACCAGCCGGCATCGGTCAGGGCCCGGTTCCGCTCCGCCGCCAGCGACTCCAGCGCCTTCGGATCGAGGCTCCGGACGATGCCGTCGGCATCGACCGAGATGCCGCCCACGGCCTGGTTGCCTAATCCGCCGCCGCCGAACTGGCCGAAGCAGACGCCCGTGGGCACCAGCGCGGCCAGGAGGGGCACGAGGCAGGCAGCGCGGCAGGCGGCAGCGGGGACGCGGATCGCGGACATGGAGACCTCGCAGTGGCGGTATGGAACCCCGGGGGGCAAACCGTCCCCGATGCTAGTAAGGCCCGCAATTTCCGGCAAACCCGGTTCTGCCGGGGAAACCCCGCCTTTTGCCGGCCTCGCCAAGCGACCGCCGCTGCATCATGATGCAGGGACCGTGCCGCCTGCCCGCCCGTTCCGCGCGGGCCGGCGCGGCCCGCCCCGCCTCGACGCATGGCATGACCGCCGAATCCCAGACCTTTCTCCACGTGGTCGATCCCGCGATCGGCGAGAGCATCGTCCGGCTCCGGCCGGGGAAGCGGGTGACGCTTGGCCGTGCCCCCTCCAACGACGTCGTCCTCCACGACGAGCGGGCCAGCCGGGTCCACGCGGAGGTCACCGCCGCCGCCGGCGGCTGGGTCGTCCGCGACCTCCAAAGCCGCAACGGCACCACCGTCAACGGCACTCCGATCACGGCCGAGCGGGCCCTCGCCGTCGGCGACGTGATCCGCATCGGCCTCGTGCAGATCGCCTTCTCGGATGGTGATCCGCCGACCGAACCGGGGCAGTCGCTCGGCCCGTCCGACACGCTGGACGGTGACGTTCCCGCCGCCGCCGAGTGGACCGCGTCGATCACGCATCGCCGCAGTCGCAGCGGCCTCCTCGAGGCGATCCAGGAGTCGGCCGGCACGGCGCCGCGCGTGGGCCGGGCGGCGGCCGATCTCTGTCGTCTCGCCTTCGCGCTGGCCGGTGCGGACGATGCCCGCGGCATCGCCAGGCTCGCCCTCGACTCGGCGCTGCAGGGCACAGCGGCGACCCGCGGCGTGGTCCTGCTGCCCGCCCGGCTCGCTGACGCGGCCCTCGACGCGGTCACGGTCGACATGGTCGCGCCGCTGGCGTCCACTCCGGATCCCTGGGGCCGGCCCCTGCCCCACGCCGCCGCGGCGACGGTGCTGCGCACCGACGAGGCGGTGCTGGCGGCTGGCGACGGTGGCTCGGGGGCGGCGGTCGCGGCGATCGCCGCACCGATCCGTTCCCGCGGCCAGCCGGTCGGCGTCATGCATCTCGAGGTCGAGCCCGGCGGGGTGGCGACGCCCGACGACCTCGAGTTCGTGATGGCGGTCTGCGACGCGCTCGGCGTGGCCCTCGACAACCTCGCGGCCCGCGAAGTGCTCTCCACTCGGCTCGCCACGGCGGCCGACGAGAACGAGCGGCTCCGGCGCCGGCTCGGCGAGGAAACCCAGATGGTGGGCGCGAGCCCGGCCCTGCAGGGGATCATCGGCCAGCTGCAGCGGGTGGCGACCACCAAGGCGACGGTCCTGGTCCGCGGCGAGAGCGGCGCGGGCAAGGAACTCATCGCCCGCGCCATCCACGAGGCGAGCGATCGCAGTCGCGGCCCCTTCGTCTGCCTGAACTGCGCGGCGCTCTCCGAGACGCTCCTGGAGAGCGAACTCTTCGGGCATGAGAAGGGCGCCTTCACGGGGGCGACCGAGCGAAAGATCGGTAAGTTCGAGGCCGCCCACCGGGGCACGCTGATGCTCGACGAGATCGGCGAGATGAGCCCCGCCATCCAGGCGAAGTTCCTCCGGGTGCTCGAGGGGCATCCCTTCGAGCGGGTCGGCGGCAGCGGCCGCGTGCAGGTGGACGTCCGCGTGGTCGCCGCCACCAACCGCGACCTGGAGAAGGCCGTGACCGCCGGGGCGTTTCGCCGCGATCTCTACTTCCGGCTCAAGGTGGTCGAGATCATGGTGCCGCCGCTCCGCCGGCGGCCCGAGGACATCGAGCCCCTGGCGCAGCATTTCCTCAGCCGCTTCGCCAGCGACACCGGCCGCAAGCTGCGGGGGTTCACGCCGGCGGCCGTCGAGGCGATGCAGGCCTATCACTGGCCCGGCAACATCCGCGAACTCCGCAACGTGATCGAGCGGGCCGTGGTGCTCTCCCAGGGAGACTCGATCGACGTGCACGAACTGAGCCTCAGCCACCTCGCGGTGCCCGGCGACACCGACGCGGCCCTGCGGTCGGGGCCGTTCGTGCCGCTGACGATCGAGGAGATGGAGCGGCGGCACGTACTGGCCACGCTCGAGGCGGTGGGTGGCAACAAGACGAAGGCGGCGGCGATCCTCGGCATCGAACGTTCCACGCTCGACCGCAAGCTCGCGAAGTGGGCGCGGGTGTAGGCACGCCGCCGGAAGCCTGTCTTCAGGAAGCCCAATCGCGTAAGCGATGGGGATGTTTTCAGGAAGCCCAATCGCGTAAGCGATGGGGATGTCGTGGCGCACCGCGTCGCTCGGACGCGGTGCCGCAAGCCTGGAAACCGCAGGTTGAAAACCTGCGGCCACGTTCGGAAACCGCAGGTTGAAAACCTGCGGCCACGTTCGGAAACCGCAGGTTGAAAACCTGCGGCCAGGTTCGGGCGGCGATCAGTCGCCGAGGCCGAAATACTTCTTCCAGTAGTCGGCCCCTTCCGGTCCCGGCTCCGGCGGCTTGGCGTCGGCCGCCGGGCGGCCGCGGCTCCGGCGGGCCGCGCGGGCGTCTGCGAGCCACTCCTCGCACGAAACCGCCCGGGCCCGGCGGCGGCGGGCCGCCGCCTGGAGCCGGCGATCGCTCGAAACCACCACGAGGTGGGTCGGGGCCGTGTCGTCCTCCACGAGTTCCTCGATGAGCGAGTCGGCATCCGGATACTCGCGGGCGAACCAGACGCGGATGCCGCCGTGCGAGAGCCGGGCCGGCAGGCCGTCGGGGGCCCGGGCCGCGTCGAACACCACGATCGTGTCGGAGGCCTTCTCGCCGAGCAGGTCCACGAGGAGGTCGAGCAGCGCCGCCCGCGACTGCTCGAAGCCCTTCGGCCCGCGGGAATCCCCGAACACGCCCGAGGCGTGGAGCAGGTTGTAGCCGTCGATGATCAGGGTCATTCAGCCGAGCCGGTACTTCACGCGGCCCCCCACGATCGTGGCCACCGCCCGGCCCTGGAGCGTCCAGCCGTGGAACGGCGAGTTCACGCTCTTGGAGCGGAACGAGTTTACATCGACCGTCCACGAGAGATTCGGGTCGATCAGCGTGATGTCGGCCACGGCCCCGGGACGGAGCGTGCCCCGGTTGATGCCCAGGATCCTCGCGGGCAGCGTGCTCAGCGCCGCGACCAGCCGCGGCCAGCCCAGCCGGCCGGTGTGCACCAGCCTCGTCACGGAGAGGCCCACGGCCGTCTCCAGGCCGAGGATCCCGAACGGGGCCCGGTCGAGTTCCAGCATCTTCTTCTCGCGGGCGTGCGGGGCGTGGTCGGTCGCGATGCAGTCGATCGTGCCGTCGGCGAGTCCCTCGATGATCGCCTCGACGTCGGCGGCCGTTCGCAGGGGCGGGCTCATCTTGAAGTTGGAGTCGAAGCCCCTGAGGCTCTCGTCGGTGAGCGTGAAGTGGTGCGGACAGGCCTCCGCGGTGACGCGGATCCCCCGCTGCTTGGCCGCGCGGATCAAGGCCACCCCGCCCCCCGTCGAGACGTGCATGGCGTGGAGCCGGCCTCCGGTCACCTCCGCGAGGGCGATGTCGCGGCCGATGAGCACCTCCTCGGCGGCCGCCGGCATCCCGCCGAGGCCGAGCACGAGCGAGACCAGCCCCTCGTGCATCACGCCCCCCCGCGAAAGCTCCAGCACCTCCTCGTGGGCGAGGATCGGCTTGTCGAACATCCGGCAGTATTCGAAGGCCCGTCGCATCAGCTCCGCGTCGTACACCGGCGCGCCGTCGTCGCTGAAGGCCACGGCCCCTGCCTCCACGAGCTGGCCGATCTCGGCGAGTTCCTTGCCCTCGCGGCCCCGGCTCACGCAGGCCACCACGAACACGTTGCAGGTGTCGGCGCGGGCCGCCTTCTGGTGGATGAACTCCACGGCGGCCTGCGTGTCGAGCGGCGGCTCGGTGTTGGGGATGCAGGCCACGCTCGTGAAGCCGCCGGCCAGCGCTGCCCGCGTGCCGGTCTCGATCGTCTCGTCCTCCTCGCGGCCCGGCTCGCGGAGGTGGACGTGCATGTCGACCAGGCCGGGCGTCACCACGAGGCCGGTGGCGTCGATCGTCTCGTCGGCCTTGCCGATCGGCTGCGCCCCGGCGAGGCCCACGGCGACCACCTGCCCGTCGCGGACGAGCACGTCGTCGAGGCGGTCGATGTCCTGCGAAGGATCGACCACCCTGCCGCCGCGAATCAGGAGCGTGCCCATCGGGAATCCTCGTCAGGAGATCCTGGTCGCCGCAGCGCCGGCCGCGCCGCCCGTCCGCGGCCCGCACGTCAGCCAGAGCACCGCCATCCGCACCGCCAGCCCGTTGGCCACCTGGCCGAGGATCAGCGACTGCGGGCAGTCGGCCACCTCGGCGGTGACCTCGACGCCGCGGTTGATCGGGCCAGGCGCCAGGATGAGCAGATCCTTCTTGGCCTGCTTCAGCCGGTCGCGGGTCATGGCGTAGAGGTGGGCGTATTCGCGGACCGACGGAAAGGGGCGGGTGTTCTGCCGCTCGAACTGGATTCGCAGGAGGTTCAGCACGTCGCACCGCGGCACGATCGCGTCGAGGTCGTGCGAGACCTCGACGCCCAACTCCCGCCAGCGCTCGGAGACGAGCGTGGGGGGGCCGCAGAGGATCACCCTGGCGCCGAGCTTCAGCAGGCCCCAGATATTGGACCGGGCCGTCCGGCTGTGGGCGATGTCGCCGACGAGCCCGACGGTGATCCCCGAGAGGTCGCCGAGCCGCTCCCGGATCGTGAAGATGTCGAGCAACCCCTGGGTGGGATGCTCGTGCGGCCCGTCGCCGGCGTTGATCACCCCGACCGAGAGATGCTGTGCGAGCAGGTGCGGCGTGCCCGGCGTCTCGTGGCGGACGACGGCGGCATCCACCCCCATCGCCTCCAGGTTCTTGGCGGTGTCGATGAACGACTCCCCCTTCGACAGGCTGCTCGACGAGGCCGAGAAGTCGATCACATCGGCCCCGAGCCGGCGGGCGGCGAGGGCGAAGCTCGTCTTCGTGCGGGTGGAGTTCTCGAAGAACAGCGTGACGATGGTGGTGCCGTTGAGCACGGCCAGCTTGCGGCGGCAACCGTCGGTCGCCTCCTTGAAGAGGGTGGCGGTGTCGAGCAGCGTGCGGATCTCGTCCGGCGTGAGCCGCTCGAGGTCGAGG
Source organism: Pirellulales bacterium (assembly GCA_040397585.1). Classification (GTDB taxonomy): domain Bacteria; phylum Planctomycetota; class Planctomycetia; order Pirellulales; family UBA1268; genus QWPN01. The sequence goes on along the minus strand of JBBAVS010000078.1, from coordinate 6,117 downwards.
AGGTGTCGATGCCGCCAGTGCGCGGGCACGGTCTCGTGGGCGAGGGCGGCGGTGCTCATGCGGCGCGAGAAACGAGCGGTTCGGGCACGTGAAGGAAGCCTGCGGGGTGGCTGGGGCCGCCGGGCTCGGACGGCGACGAGTTTAGCAGAGCTGGCGGGATTTGCGGGGCCGGCAGCCGTCCCGGCGGGGGGGGCGAGCGGTTGGCCTTGCTCCGGCGGATGCCGGCCACCTACCCTCCCGCCGCGTTTGGAACCGGACCCTGGCGGCCGGCCCTGAGGCCCCGCCGCATGTCGAGCATCCATTCATGAATGGCTCCGTCTGTTCGATCCGGGCACCCTGGGCGGCCTTGCTTGTCGTCGTCGTCGCGACGAGCGGCTGCACCTCCGCCATCAGCACCGCCTATCTCCGCGACACGTTCTGGGATCTCTCCGACCACGCCGCGGAGGAGGAGCCGAAGGAGGCTGTCGATGCGGTGGCGGGAGAGGCGGCGGCGGAGGGCTCCGACACGGCAGCCGCCGATGCGGAGCGGCGCGAGGCCGCGATCGACGAGGCGGTCGCTCGGCTGACGAAGATCGGGGCGCTCGATGACGCGGCCCGGGGCACGCTCATCGAGACGCTACAGGGAACCCAGCAGGAGGACTGGCCGGTCGTGGTCGAGGCGTTCGCCTCGTCGCTCGCCGCCACAACTCCGCACCCCGCCGCGATCCTGGAGGACGAGTCGGATGCACCGCAGGCTCCGGTCGCCGTGATCGCCGCCGCGCACACCGTGGCCAAGGCCGATCTCGATGGCGCTGCCGTCGTGCCGCCGCCCGCCCCGGAGCCGCTGGCGCCGCCAGCAGAGGCCGAACCTGCGGCCCTGTCCCCTGCCCCTGCAAGCCCGGATGTGGCGGGGAGCTCGGTGCCGTCCGCCCCGGAACCAGCGGTGCCGGCCCAGCCGGCGGTCGCGTCGTCCGCTCCCGTGCTGGCCGTCCGCAACGCCTGCTTCGCCACCCGGGTCCAGGCCTGGGGCGTGGTTGACCGGTTTCCCGAGGCCCGCTTCCGCCCCGGCCAGGAACTGATCGTGTACTTCGAACTCGACCACCTCTCGTCGGGCCGATCCGCGGCCGGGCACACGACGTGCATCGATGCCGCGCTCGCGCTCGTCGCGGCCGATGGCACCACGATCCGCGACTGGAGCTTCGAACCGATCGCCGAAACCTGTGCGTCGCAGCGGCACGATTACTTCGCCCGCTACGTGATTCGCCTGCCGGAGGCCGCCCCCCTGGGGCCCTGCCGCCTCGACGTGGTCGTGAGCGACACGCTCGCCGGCACGAAGGCCCGGACCAGCCTGCCGCTCGAGATCGTCGCCGAGTCCCGCTGAGGTCGGTCCGGCGGCCACGGTGCCGCGGCCTATCGGGTATCATGCGATGGAGATGCGACTCCCGATCCTCGGCACCGAGCGGCTCGAGAAGACGTTCGCCGGAGGCGACGGCGAGGCCACGGTGGCCGCCGTTCGCGGGGTGACGCTGAGCGTGGACCGCGGGCAGTTCGTGGCGGTCACCGGCGCCTCCGGGTCGGGCAAGAGCACGCTCCTCCACATGCTCGGCGGGATCACGCGGCCGACCGCGGGACGCGTGCTGCTCGAGGGGGTCGATCTGGCGACGCTCGACGACGACGCCCTCGCCGCGATTCGTCGCCGTCGGATCGGCTTCGTGTTTCAGCGCTACAACCTCCTCCCGGAACTCTCGCTCGTCGAAAACGTCTCCCTGCCGCTGGCCCTCGACCGCGTGCCGCCGGCGCGGTGTGCTGAGGCGGCCATGGCGGCCCTCGAGGCCGTCGGCATGGTCCACCGCGCCGCCCACCGGCCCGACGGGCTCTCGGGGGGCGAGCAGCAGCGGGGGGCGATCGCGCGGGCGCTGGTCACCGACCCGGCGGTCGTGCTTGCCGACGAGCCCACCGGGGCCCTCGACTCGGCCAACTCAGCCCGGGTCGTCGAGCTCCTCGGTCGCCTCGTCGCCGAACGAGGGCAGACCGTCATCCTGGTCACCCACGATGTCACGGTGGCGGCCGCCGCCGGCCGGGTCATTCGCATGCGAGACGGCGAGATCGAGTCTGACTCGGCCGGGAACCCGCGGCCATGAGGCTCGGCGGGCTGCTCGTCCGGCAGTGGAGCCGCCGCCCTGGGCGGGCGCTGGCCGCGGCTGCGAGCGTGGCGGTGGCGGTCGGTGCGGTCGTGGCCACGTGGACGGCGGCCGACGCGTCGCGGCAGGGCTACCAGCGGCTCACCGAGGCGGTCGCGGGCGTGCCCACGATCGACGTCACGGCCCGCGACGGGCAGCGGTTCGACGCCTCAGCCGTGCCCCGCCTCGTGGACGTGCCGGGCGTCCGAGCGGTCGTGCCGCTCTTCTACCGGCCGTCGCTCGTCCGCGTGGGCGAGAGCCGGCTCCGTGAGGTGGCGGTGGGCGTTGACGTGGAGGCCCTGGTGGCGGAGGGGCTGCTGGCGCTCGAGTCGGGCGCGCCGTGCCGCGAGGACGACGAACTGGTGCTCGATGCCACGCTCGCCAAGGGGCTCGGCGTGACCGTGGGCGACGAGGTGCTGTTCTTCGCCCGGCGGCGGATCGCGCGGATGCGGGTCACCGGGCTCGCCGCCACCAACTCCCTCCGCTGGTTCGCGGAGGGGGCCACCGTCGTCGTCGACATCCAGGTGCTGGAGACGATGTCGCTGGCGACCGCCGAAGTCGATCGTGTCCGGATCGCGCTCGGCCCCGATGCCTCCCGCGATGCCGTGCTGGCGGCGGTCGCGCGGCGACTGCCAGACACGCTGGTCGCCGACGTGCCCGCGGGCCGGGCCAGCCTTGCCGAAGACGTGCTCCATTCGGCGAACCTGGGGCTCGACTTCGTGACATCGCTCACGCTCGCGATGGCCTGGTTCATCGTCGGCAACGCGATGCTGATGAACGTCGCCGAGCGACGCCGCGGGCTGACGCTGATTCGTGTGCTCGGCGGCACCGCCCGCCAGGTCCGCCGGCTCGTGACCGTCGAGGCGGCGCTGCTTGGCGGCTTCGGCGCCGCGGTCGGAGCCGCCATCGGCCTCGCCGCGGCCGCCCCGATCTCCGCCGGGATCTCGCGGGCCCTGCAGACGAGCGCCGCGGGCGTGGCCGTGCATCCGCTGCTCGTGCCGGTGGCGGTGGCGCTGGGGGTCGTGATCGCGGTGGCCGCGGCCTGGTGGCCCGCCCGTGAGGCCACGTCGATCGACCTGCTCGAAGGACTGTCCGCGCTCCCGTCCGAACCGCGCCGGGAGTCGATGCGCGGCCTGCTCGTGGCCGCTGCCGGGCTGACGGTCGTCGCGCTCGTGTGCGAACTGGCCATGGCCTATGGGCTCCTGCCGCCTCGGGCGTCGGTGGTGTCGGGCGTGGTGCTGTTGCTTGCCTTCGTGGCCTTCACGCCGCTGCTCCTGATCCCGCTGGTGCGGCTGCTCGGCCGCCTCGTGCCATCCCGGTGGCGGATCGAAGGCGCGCTGGCGGTGTCGCAGATCGTCCGTCAGCCGGTTCGCACCGCGCTCACGGCCGGCGTGCTCGTGGTGGCGGTGAGCAACGGCATCGGGCTCGGCCACGCGATCCGCGACAGCGTGGACGACGTGCTCGGCTGGTATGCCAAGATGCTCAAGGCCGACTGGGTGCTGACGCAGGCCGGGGCGCTGTCGGTGTCGCGGCAGGATCGCGGCGCCGCCTCACGGGCCATGCAGGAGGAGGTCGCCCGGCTCGATGGCGTGGCCGACGTGGAGGGGATCGGCGTGGCGACGGGGCGGATCGCCGGACAGGCCTGCGTGGTGGTCGCCCGCGACCTGCCCGCCGGGCTGCCGCTGCCGCTCGAGCCGGTGGAGGCCACCGAGGCTGATGTCCGCGCGGCGCTCGAGCGGGGGGAGGCGGTCGTCGGCACGGTGCTCGCCCAGCGAACCGGCCTGAAGGCGGGCGACGAAGCCATGGTCGAGGTGTTTGGCCGCACCACGCCGGTTCGCATCGCGGCGCTCGTCGTCGATTACACCTCGGGGGGCGCCTCGCTCGTGGTCCGCCGCGATGCCGCCCGGCGGCTGTTCGGCATGGAGGCGGCCGACGTGCTCCTCGTGACCGCCGCGGCGGGCCGGTCGGCGGCCCTCCGGGAGCCGCTCGAGGCGATTGCCCGCAGCCGTTCCATGGTGCTGCGGTCGTATGGCGACCTGCGAGCCTTCATCGACCGGATCGTCTCCGGCGTGGTCGGCTCGCTCTGGTCGATCCTCGGGCTCGGCTTCGTGGTCGGCAGCCTGGGGGTGGCCAACACCGTCACCATGAGCGTGCTGGAGCAGCAGCGGTCGCTCGGCCTCTTGCGGGCCGTGGGCATGCGCCGTGGGCAGGTGGTCGCGCTGGTGGTGCTGCAGAGCATGCTCCTCGGCGCGGCCGCCGGGATCATCGGGCTCGTGTCGGGCGTGACGACCGCGCTCTTTATCCAGTTCGCGAGCCAGCCGCTCCTCGGCCATCCGCTCGCGATGCATATCCGCCCCGCGGTGGTGATCGCCAATCTCCTCGCGGCCCTCGTGGTCACGGCGCTGGCGGCCTGGCTGCCCGCCCGTCGGGCCGTGAACCTCGACCTGCTCGAGGCGATGTCGGCCGAGTGAGAGATCATGGTGGAAGTTTGAAGCCGAGAAGCCTGCCGATGAGCGCCAGCGCCTTCATCACCCTGCGAGGCGGCTTTACCGAGAACACCTCTTGGGGGTGTTCCGAGAACAGCATCGACACGAGGATAGCCGACCGCAGATCCTTCGGCGGGAGGTTCACCCCGCGCGAGCAGACCAAGGCGTGAAGTCGTCGGAAGAACCGCTCGAAGTCCAAGGCGGGCTTGTGGACGTTGATCAGCCTCACGACGGCCCCGCTCTCGTTCTTGAGAGTGTGGGGCGTGCCCGCCGGAACGTTCACGGACTCACCCGCGGTCAGCTTCCGCCACTTCCCGCCGACACAGACGTCGAGAGTCCCTGACATCACCGCGTAACTCTCCTCCGCGGTCGGATGGGTGTGCAGAGGCGGACCCGCAAAGATCGGGTCAAGCACATTGATGGCCTCGAACAGTTCGCCCCTCGTGTCGGCGGTTGACTTGGTGATCTCCCACCACATGCCGATTGGAGCGAAGTCCAAAACACGGTCTTGGCTCGCAGATCCCATGCCGCTCCTTTGTCCTGAGGCTCCGCTTCCCACCGTTGCCCTAGGGATGCGGTTCGTTCCCAGCTTCACCGGGCTTCTTGAACAGAGGACTTGAGGTTCGGCTTCGCGAACTCAAATGCTCAGAAGGTGAGGCGTCTCTTTGTATGGCGACAGGTCGCGCCAAGCGGAGCCTATTGCCGATTTCTGTACCGCAGATGCGAGATAACGTCTATCACTGCTCCAAACGCAGCGCCAAGCGCGAGGCATAGTGCAAGTTGATCGAACGCCGCACCGAGCGCCACACCTACAGCAGCGCCAACAGCAAGCCAGGTTCCGGCAAGAGGCTTTCTTGGTTGAGGGTTTTTGTCAGACTCTAAAGTCATGTTTCATGCTCCTGTGGAAGCGCATCGATGGAGGGCGAGACGCCTAACGACCGAGCTGATCAGCGGCGGACCATACGCCCGGCAACTCCGCGGGACGCAAGCCGTAGTCTGATCCAGCGTCTGGTTAGCTGGCCTTGGCCGAAACGCGTGGCGATGGGGCTCCTCGAAGCAAGCCGTCGACGCTGAGATCCTCGTCGATCTCCGGCCAGTGAATGCCATACCCTCCGCCGGCAATCACGCAAGTTGATCGCTGCTGCGGCGTCGCGTGCAGAAGGCGGGGATACCAGGCCAGCGGAGCAGAGAGTGTCCGGCCGTCGGCCAACTCGACGACGACGGAATCCTCGTTGCAACTGGCCCGCATGATTCGCTCACCCGGGTTCGCCATGGACTGCCTCCCACTCCTTCAGCAAATCATCGACGTGATCCTCGATCAGACGTTCGATGTCGCGTAACTCTGGGGCCCTAAAGCCAAGATTACTCGCCAAACTGACGGGCGACAACCAAAACTTGCACGACGCTTGGTCGCGGTCGATATGCACGTGCGCGGGCTCGTTGGACTCGTGCGAGTAGAAGTAGACGCGGTA
>JBBAVS010000077.1:3557-19176 GCA_040397585.1 Pirellulales bacterium | reverse complement strand
CCGTGGTTCACCGCAGGTTGAAAACCTGCGGCCACTTCGAACCTGCGGCCACTTCCGAGGCAGGGCGCGCCCGAGGCTTCCTGGATGCTCACGGGTGGCAAGCGTGGGGCCGCCCATGCCCCGAGAGCCGGCGTTTGCTTCCTCCGCGCAGCCAGGATGGCGAAGCGGAGGAAGCACCGAGCGAGCGGATGCCACGAAGGCATCCGCGAGCGTCCGGCGACGGGGTATGGGCGGCCCCACGCGGCGCGGCACCACAGAACCGGAACCCGCAGGTTGAAAACCTGCGGCCACTTCAAACCTGCGGCCACCCTCGGAGCGGCCACCTTCAGGGCGGCTCAGCCCGCGGCGAGCTTTCGCCGCAGCGCCGCCACGACCGGCGGCGGCACGAACTTCGACAGCGCCTCGTCGTCAGCCAGGGGCGTGATCTGCTTGAGCAGCGACGATGAGATGTGCGAGTAGGCGGCGTCGGCCATCAGGAAGACGGTCTCCACCGAGGGGTCGAGCTTGCGGTTGGCCAGGGTCATGGTGAACTCGGCCTCGATGTCGGTCAGCGACCGCACGCCGCGGAGCAGCACGCGGGCCCCCTGCTCCCGCACGAAGGCCACCGACAGCCCGCTGAACAGTTCCACCCGGACGTTGCCGAACGCCGACACGGCGGCCTTCACCAGGTCCACCCGCTCCTCGAGCGAAAACAGCGGGTGCTTGTCGGGATTGATGCCCACCCCCACGACGATCGTCCCGAAAATCCGGCTGGCCCGGCCGATCACGTCGAGATGGCCGAGCGTGATCGGGTCGAACGACCCGATGTAGACGGCGACGGCACGGGACTCAGAAGGCGTGGGTGTCATGGTCGTAGCGGCGAAGGTATGGTATGGAATTGTCGTTCCGCTTGAAACCGTCGCCGACCCAGGAGCGCTCCCCGCGCGTCGATCGTGCTCTCCCTCGCAGGCCTGATCCTTTCGGGGATCGTCGTGATCCTCTTCGTGGCCGACCTCGCGGCCGCGTTTCCGTTTCAGCGGGTCAGCGTGCCGGCTGACATCGGATTCATCCTCGCGGGCCTGCTGGTCGGATACCTGAGTTGGTCGATCAACACCCGGGCCAAGGCCTGACCGAGCCGCGGGTCACGCCGCCCGGAGCACCGAGCGACCCACCGCCTCGCGGTCGGTCCCCGTGATCAGCCGGGGCAGCGTGGAGAGCGGTACGACCGAGACCGTGCCCCGGAACCGCCGCTGCACGACCCACGCGATCCACCGCTCCAGCCGCGGGGCCACGAACGCCGACCCGTTGTTGCCCACCGACACGCCGTCGGTCCGCAGCAGGTGCAGCCCGCCGGGCACGAGCCGCGGCATGCCACCGAACCCGAGCCAGCCGGCGATTCCCGCGGGCCGCGCCGGCGTAACCCGCACCTCCCACAGGCCCCAGATCGGATTGCGACAGCCCCAGCCCTTCGGCGCGGGACGCCGGTTGCCCCGCCCCTCCTCCTCGAACGCATCGACGACGGCGACCCCGATCCCCTCCTCCACCAGCACGCTGCGATTCGCCGCAGGCGTCGGACCGCGGAGCACCACCGCGGCGAGGTCGGGCACGAGGTCGCGGCCCCGGAGGATGAGTTCGCGGAGCCGCATCCGCGAGCCGCAGGCCGCCGGCGGGATGTCGAGGGCGAGGTCGAGGCCATCCGCCTGCCCCGCGACCTCAGCGAGCGTGTCGATGCCGACGGCCCACGTCACGGGCACCGCGACGCCGCGGACGGCCTCGAGCCAGGCCCGAGGGCGGCCTGCGAGAGCCTGCCGCGGTGCGGTCGCACAGAGCACGAGCGTGGCCGGTTGGTTCCGCCCCTTCATCGACAGCCCCCCTATCCCGCGGTTCGAGCCGGCCGCATCCGCTGCGCATCGGCGACCCGGGCCCACTGTCTATCGACGCCCTGGCCGCGGCCACTCAAGGCCCGGCTCGCGGTGGTCAGCCGCGGGAAGTCGGGGGGAGATTGGCGGCCTCCGCCGACTCTGCCGGCGGGCGAACTCCTGCCGCCTCGTGCCGCACGATGGCCTCGACCATGCCGGTCGCAGTGGCCTCGACCGCCTCGGCGGTGGGCCGCAGGCCGTGGCGGGCGAGGGCTGCGGACGTCAGCGGGCTGATGGTGACGATCTTCCAGTCCTGAAGCCGGGGGCCGAAAAGCCGCGCCGCCGCCTCGGCGATCGAGGGGCTCGTCAGGGTGACCCAGTCCACCGGAGCGGCGTCGATGGTGGCCAAGGTCTCGGAGGAGAGCGCGTCGAGCGGCACGTTCTCGTAGGCCACGACCTCGTCCACGTGGTGGCCGTGCGCTTCGAGATCACGGCGGAGGAGGTCACGGCCGCGGTCGGCCCGCACCAGCAGGAAGCGGCCCCGCACGGCCCGCATGGCCAGGGCCGCCGCCAGCCCCTCCGACGAGAACTGGGCGGGAACGAGGTCGCAGCGATAGCCCGCCTGCTCGAGCTGCCGAGCGGTGGCGGGACCGATCGCCGCCAGCCGCGCGGTGCCGAGCCCACGGCCGTCGCGTCCGAGGGCGGCGAGCCGCCGCAGGAAGCCGCGGACGCCGTTGCCGCTGGCGAACACGATCCAGTCGTAGGTGTCGGCCCGAGCCAGCGCCTCGTCGAGCGGCTGCCATGACGACGGATCGGCGATGCGGACGAGCGGCGAGTTGAGGCACTCGCCCCCCGCCGAGCGGACGGCGGCGGCGATCTCTCCCTCCTGGCCGGCCGGCCGCGTGGCGAGCACCAGCCGGCCCGCGAGCGGACCTGCCGGGGGCGGCGCGTTCGCCCCCACCATCACCACGGCCGGTGACCGCCAGCCCTGGATGGCGAAATCCCCGGCGCAGGCGGCGAGCGTGCTGCGGCCGATGCGCTGGTCGGGCCACGAGCACCGGCTGACGATGGTCACCGGCGTGTCGGCAGGCATGCCGGCGGCGAGCAGGTCGCGCGACCAACGATTCACCTGCTCCACGCCCATGTAGACGGCGATCGTGCCCGGCAGGCCCGCGAGCGACCGGAAGTCGATCCCGTCCGGCTTGTCATCCGCTTCGCGGCCCGTGACGAGCGTGACGCTCGACGCGGAGTCGCGGCTCGTGAGCGGCACGCCGGCAGCCGCGGCGGCCGCGAGCGCGGCCGTGATCCCGGGCACAAACTCCACCGCGACCCCGGCCTGGCGCAGGGGCTCGAGTTCTTCGGCAAGCCGGGCGAATACCGTCGGGTCTCCCCCCTTGAGCCGCACGACCGTGCGGCCCTCGAGGGCCAGACGGGCGAGCAGCCTGCCAGTCGCCGTCCCCGGACTCGGACGCCGCTCGTGGTCACGATCCACCTGCAGCCGCTCCGCCGCGGGATTGATCTCGTCGAGCACAGGCGTGGGCACGAGCGCGTCGTGGACCACCACGTCGGCAGCCCGAAGCCGCTCCACCGCCCGAACCGTGAGCAGATCGGCCGCGCCCGGGCCGGCGCCGACGAAGGTGACACGGCCTGACGGCAGTGATGGTGAGGATGACATGGCGAGACCCGAGTTCCGCGGCCCGGAGGGCCGGCGTTTGGTGTTCCCGCACGCCGCACTACACTCGTCGGCGAGAACCACCTCCCCCAATCGTCCCCGACCATGGCGAATGAGTCCACTGCGGCCGCCCCCGGCCCGGTCGATCCCGCGGCGGCCCCGTCCACCGCGGCCCTGCCTGCGGCCGAACGGTCGCGGCTGATGAAGTGCTACGTCACGGGGTCCCAGGCCCAGCAGGGCAACGTCGATTACGCCATCGACATGTTCGCCCAGTGCGTGATCGGCGACCCGGGAAACCCGATTTTCCTGCAGAAGCTCCTCGAGGCCCTGAAACGCAAGGCCGGCGGCAAGAGGGCGGGCAGCCTGACGACGTTTTTCGGGGCCGGCTCGCGGGCGGGGCTCAAGAAGCTCGCCGCGTCGGCCCAGTGGCGCGACGTCATCAAGCAGGGCGTGGAGATCATCAAGGGCAATCTCTCCGACCAGGTCACCCTCCTGGCGATGGCCGAGGCGTGCGGCAACCTGATGTTCCTCGAGACGCAGGCGTTCTATCTCCGGGCCGCCCTCGATGCCTCGCCGACCGACCCCGAGGTGAACCGGCAGTGCGCCAAGTTCGCGGCCAGCCAGGGCAACTTCGACCAGGCGATCGAGTGCTGGCGGCGAATCGGCCGCACGAAGGGGCTCGCCGAAGAAGCCGAGAAGGCGATCGCCGAGCTCTCGGTGGACAAGACCATCGCCGCCGGCCAGGGAATGATCGGCCGCGGCGGGCAGTCGGCCGGCCGCAGCACGGGCAAGCCCGGCCCGGCCGCACCCACCGGTGGGCGGCTGGCGGAGCTCCGCCAGGCGGTCGCAAACAACCCCGCCGACATCGAGGCCGCGCTCGAACTCGCCGACCTTCTCGAGCGGGACGCGACCGTGGAGGAGGCCGAGAAGGTGCTCCGCCGGGCGCTCGAGGCCTCGGGCAACGACCTCAAGGTGCAAGAGCATCTCGAGGATCGCCAGCTCCGCTGGGGCAAGCAGCGGATCATGCTTGCCGAGAAGCGGCTGGCCGGCGACGACACGCCGGACAACCGGACGACGGTCGAGCGGCTCCGTGCGCTCCAGCTGAAGCAGGAGATCGACGTCTACGCGGCCCGCTGCAGCCGCTATCCCGAGAACCTCACCTGGAAATACGAGCTCGCGTTACGGCTCAAGGCGGCCGGCAACTACGCCGAGGCGATCCGCCAGTTCCAGGAATCGATGAAGGAGACCCGCCGGCGGGGGGCGGTGGCCCTGGAACTCGGCGAGTGCTTCCAGAAGATCAAGCAGTACCAACTCGCCATCCAGAACTACCAGACCGCCGTCGAGACCCTGACCGACCGCGAACTGGAGCTCCGCAAGCGGGCCCTCTACCGGGCGGGGGTGCTGGCGTCGGGCCTCGACGACCTCGACTCGGCCCGGAAATACCTCTCCATGCTCGCCGGACTGGACTTCGGATACCGGGATGTGGCCCAACGTCTGGACAAGTTGGGTGCGGCGAAGGATAAAGGGGCCGACGGTTGAGCCGGCCATCCGGGCCGCTGCCTCTGCCGGCCGGGACCGATCCCGACATCACCGCACGCCCCCACGATTGAGGATTCACGAATGCCCCACTCGGCCAGCGCGAAGAAGCGCCACCGCCAGAACCTCCGCGACCGCGACCGCAACCGCACCGTCAAGTCGGAGATCAAGTCGAAGATCCGCAAGGTTCTCGACGCGATCACCTCCGGCGACGTCGCAACCGCCAAGGAGCAGTTCCGGGGCATGGCGAAGTCGACCGACCGCGCCGCGGCCAAGGGCACGATCCACCGCAACCGCGCGGCACGGATCAAGTCGCGGCTCTCGGCCCGCGTGAAGAACGCCGAGAAGGGCACGGGAGCGACGAAGCCGCCGGCCAAGGGCCGCAAGGTGACCACGAAGGCGGCGAAGTCGAGCGGCTGATCGTCACCATTCGACTGTCACCAGACCACTCGGGCCGCGTCGAACACGGGGCCTTCGACGCAGGTCCGCCGGTAGTCCCACCCGCCGTCGGCATCGCGGATCCGGGCGACGCACGTGAAGCAGATGCCGATGCCGCAGGCCATCGGCGTCTCGAGCGACACCTCGCAGGGCACGCCGCGGGCCGCGGCCCAGTCGGCCACGGCCTCCATCATCGGCTCCGGCCCGCAGCAGGCGATCCGCGTCGCCGCGGGCTCGATGCCCGCAGCGAATCGCTGGTCGAGCAGATCCACCACGGTGCCCTTGGTGCCGGCCGACCCGTCGAGGGTGGCGAGGTGTACGTCGCAGCCCGCCTTCCGGAAGTCGTCGGTGCAGGCGAACATCGCAGCGGACCGCGCGCCCCAGCAGAACGTCACGCGGCCGGCCCGCGCTGGCTCGCCGGATACGGCGCCGTAGCGGGCCACCCCCAGCCGCTCGCGGGCGAGCGCCAGCAGGGCCGTCTGGCCGATGCCGCCGGCAACGAGCACGAGATGCTCCGTCGGCGGGGCCGAAAACCCGTTGCCGAGCGGCCCCCACGCGAGGATCTCGTCGCCGGGCCGGACATCGGCGAGAGCCCGTGTGAACCGTCCGTGCACGAGGTAGACGAAGTCGGCATACCGAGGCCCGATGCCGTCGGAGAAGACGTCGTACACGGCGAACGGACGGGCGAGCAGCGGGTCGCAGCGGTCAGGAAGCCGGAGCATGGCGAACTGGCCGGGCACGGCCCGGGCCGCGATGGACGGGCAGTCGAGGCGGATCCGCCACGTCGCCTCGGCCACTTGGTCGTGCGACACCACACGGGCCCGGAGGACGGCGGCCTCATCGGCATGACAGACGGCAGGGCCGGCCATCGATCACGCCTCCCCGCCCGACGGCCGAGACCGCCACTGCGAGGCCTTGCCGGCCCGCTTTCGCTTCCGAGGGCCAACGGGCCCTCCGGCGCCCTTCCCGGGGCCTCCAGGACGCCCGGCCGGCCGACCATCTGGCCGTCCCACCGGCTTCCCGTCGGGCCGGCCGCGGGGCGGCTGGCCGGCTGGCCGGCCGCGGGGCGGCTTGCCATCGGGCCGGCCCCGTGGAGGCTTGCCATCCGGGCGGCCCCGCATCCCGGGACGCGGCGGCGCGCCCCCGGGCCGCCGGCCCCGCGCCGGACCGCGTGGCCGCAGCGGCTCGCGCTCGGCGTCGGGCCCGACGGCCGCGATCGCGTCCTTGCGGAGCGACTCGATCTCGCTCCATGTCAGCTGCCGCCACTGGCCGGGCAGGAGGTTGCCGAGCGACAGCCCGCCCACGGCGACCCGCTTGAGCTGGTGGACCTTGTGGCCGAGCGTGGCCAGCATCCGGCGGATCTCGCGATTCTTGCCCTCGTCAAGCACCATCTCGAGCACGGCACTCTGCTTGTGCTGCGAGCGGATCGACACCCGCTTGGCATGCACCTCGGCCTCGGCGAGCCGGATGCCGCGGCGCAGCCGATCGAGTAGCTCGTCGCTCGGCACGCCGGCGACCTGCACGAGATACTTCTTCTCGACGCCATATCGCGGATGGGCGAGCAGGTTGGCCAGCCCGCCGTCGTTGGTGAGCAGGATCAGGCCCTCGCTCATCCGGTCGAGCCGGCCGATGGCGAACAGCCGCTGCTCGCCGGGCACGAGATCAACCACGCGGGGACGGCCCGCCGGATCGGCGTTGGTCGTGACCACGCCGACCGGCTTGTGGAGCATGTACACCACCCGCTTCGGATTGGGCAGCTTCTCGCCGTCGACGCGGATCTCCTGGGCATGCGGATCGACGCGGGAGCCGAGCGTGGTCACCACCTGGCGATCGACCTCGACGCGGCCCGTCGTGATCAGCTCTTCGCAGGCGCGACGGCTGCCGAGCCCCGCCGCCGCGAGCACCTTCTGCAGCCGCTCCAGGCCGTCGTCGTCGGGGGCCTTCGGTCGGAAGGGACGATCCGGACGGCCCGGACGGGGAGGAAGGCCACGGACCGGACGACCACGGGGAGGACGCGAATCAGGGGCGGGCATGACGGGGTTCCGTGGGGGCGGGGTGTGGGGTGGGGTGGGGTGGTGTGGGGTGGGGTGGGGGTGGGGTGGGGGCGGGTGTGGGGTGGGGGCCGGTGTGGAGTGGGGGCCGGACATGGGGCCTGGCAGGCACGGCCCGCGGCCGGGAGGCCCGATCATACACCCGACCAGCGAACGCGGCAGGTCACCGCGGCGGCTGCGACCACCACCGCGCCCGCTTCACCTCGGCCACGGGTTCCGCGTAGTCGCGGGGCCGCGTTCCGTCGAGCGTCGAGTACTGCCGCAGCAGCGACGGCCCGATGTCGTTCTCCATGAACGGGTCGAACCGCACGGCCCGCCGCTGCTGGCTCTTGGCAGGGAGCGGCTCGAGCCACTGTGGCTTTCCCAGCGACGCGCAGCCCGGAGCGCAGACGACGACGACGGCGACGGCGACGACAACGGCGACGAAAGTCGGTCGGCGGGCGGGCATGGAATGCCTCCGGGAACGATTGGGGGCAGGAGTGTAGGCGGCGTGGAACGCCCCCCCAACCCCGATTTCCCGGGAGGTTCATTGGCGGTTCGCACCGACGTGGCCGCAGGTTTCTGAAGTGGCCGCAGGTTTCTGAAGTGGCCGCAGGTTTTCAACCTGCGGGGAATCCAGCGTGCAGGTTGAAAACCTGCACCCACTTTCCAAGTTAAAACCTGCACCCACTTTCCAAGTTAAAACCCTGCACCCACGTTCCCAGCCGAGACCCCGCCGCCGCGCGGGAGGGCTTCACGGCAACGCGACATGGAGGAGCTTCGTCGCGGCCCCCGTGGCCACCGGCGTGAGCGTCTGCCGGCCGATCGATGCCGGAAGCAGCACGCAGTCACCGACGCCCAGCTGCGGCAGCCCCCAGCGGTCGTCGAAGGCCACCGCGCCGCCGATCACCGCCACGAAATGACAGCCGTCGTCGCCGCCAACCTCCCACGGCCCCTTCGGCAGCACCTCGTCGAACACGAAGTAGTCGCAGGCGACGAGCCGCCGGACCGCCGGGTCGGAGGTGAAGCCGGGCGTCACGGGCGTCACCGGCCCGAACCTCGTGGTGGCCTCCAGGCCTTCCTCCACGTGCAGGGCCCGGGGCTTGCCATCCGGGCCGACGCGATTCCAGTCGTGCAGGCGAAAGGTCACGTCGCTCGACTGCTGGATCTCCGCCACGAGCAATCCGGCCCCGATCGCATGCACGGTGCCCGCAGGAATGAACACGCAGTCGCCGGCCCGGACTGGAAACGAGTGGATCACCTCGTCGCAGCGACCTGCCCGGAGCGCCGTTGCGAAGCCCTTCCGCGTCACGCCCGGAGCGAGGCCGGCATAGATCCGGCTGCCCGGTGCCGCATCGACGACATACCAAGCCTCCGTCTTGCCGAGGTCGGGCGTGCCGAGGCGGGCGGCCCGCTCGTCGTCGGGATGCACCTGCACCGAGAGGTCCTGACAGGCGTCGAGAAACTTGAAGAGGAGCGGAAACGCTCCCCGGAGAGCATGGCGGCCGAGGAGCTCAGGGCCGCTCGACGAGACGAGCGCCCCGAGCGTGGTGCCGGCGAGCGGACCGGCCGCCACCACGCTCTGATCGCCGCCGCGGTCGACCAGCTGCCACGACTCCGCAACCACGCCCTCGCCGGGCAACGTGCGGCCGAGCGCGGTCTCGAAGCGGCGGCCGCCCCAGAGATAGGAACGGTAGATCGGAGCCAGGATCAGCGGCGTGAGCACGGTGGCCTCGTCAGGACGGCGGGCGGACCCCGCCGCTCCCTCACGAGCCGGCGTAACCCTCGAGAATCCGCCCGATGGCGAAGCAGCATACCGAAAACACCAGCATGCCGAGCATCGGCCCCGATGTGATTCGGCCACTCAACTCCATCACCACCGCCACGGCGGGGATCGTCAGGCCGAGCATCTGACCGAGGCGACCGACGGCCCTCACGGCGCGGCTCCGCACCGTGGCGCGACGGCCGCTGTCCGCGACTCGAAGTGGGGCAGCCCGTTCACTCGGCCAGACGACCGCAGCCGCTCGAGGTTCGGCTCCGACAGGCCGCAAACGCGAATGAATCCGCCATCGCCACGCATCCGCGTGCCCACGTCAGCGATCGCGCCGATGAGTGTGTCGTCGATGGCGTCCACCCGATCGAGCTCCAACACCACGCGATGCGCGCGGTTCGCCCGGATCATACCCCAGAGCCGCTCGGCCAGCGGGCGGCCCTCGCCGTCCGCCGCCGCGCCATCCTCCTGCAGCCGCAGGAACAGCCAGTCGGGCCCCCGCTCGACCGCCACGCCCCAGTCGGGGGCGTGATGCGACTCCACGACGCGTGTCGATCGTCCTCCCTGAGAATCCCCCTGAACCTGTGCCGCATGCATGACACAACCCTCCTTAGATAGTGGTGCAACCGCGAAGTCCGTTTCGCCTCTGCCGGCGGCGTGCTGCCACCGTGCCCCCTGACGCCCGCATGATTGGCCTGCCATCCGGATTCTGGCAAGCCCGGCGGCCGAGTCCCCCGGCGTGCGGCCGCCAAACCCGCGTGGACACCTGGGCGGGCTTGCCGCGGGCGACATGACAGCAATACTGCCATCGGTTCGTTCCCCCAACCGCAGGAGACTCGTCCATGGGCCGTCACGGCGCCGTCACGTTCAAGGGCAACCCGCTCACCCTCGCCGGCGAGGAGATCAAGGTCGGCTCCGCTGCGCCGGCGTTCGACCTCGCCTGCTTCGGCCCCAACGGCATGCAGCACATCACCAATACCGACGTGGCCGGCAAGCCCACGATCATCAGTGTGGTGCCGTCGCTCGACACCCCCGTCTGCCAGGTGCAGACGAAGACGTTCAACAAGCGGCTGGGGACGCTCGGCGACAAGGTCAACGCCCTGACGGTCAGCCTCGACCTGCCGTTCGCGATGAACCGCTTCTGCGGCGCGGAAGACATCAAGGGCATGCGGAGCGGCAGCGACTACATGGACCGGGCGTTCGGCCGCGACTTCGGCGTGCTCATCGACGAGCTCAAGATTCTCGCCCGCGCGGTGTTCGTGCTCGACGCCAAGGGCGTCGTGCAGTACGCCGAGGTCGTCAAGGAAGTGGCGAGCGAGCCCAACTACGACGCCGCGATCGCGGCCCTCGAGAAGCTCGCCGGCTGACCCTCACGCCTCGAGCAGCCGTTCGATCGACTGCCGAGCCGCGGCGAGCGCGGCCGGCAGTTGGTCGGCGAGCTTGCCTCCGGCCTGGGCGAGGTCGGCCCGGCCGCCTCCCTTGCCGCCGACGATCGTCGCCGCGTCCTTGATCCACACGCCGGCCGACAGGCCACGCTCCTCGAGCTCTCGGGAGATCCCGGCGACCAGCGTCACCTTGTCGCCCTCGACGCTGCCCAAGAGCACCGCGATGGGGCTCCCCTTCCGCCGCAGGAGATCGATGCACTGCCGCATCGCGGCCGCGTCGGCTCCCTTGGCGTCGGCGACGACGATCCGGGCCCCGGCCACCGCCGCCGCGGCGGCGAGCAGATCGTCGGCCGAGAGTGCGGCCCCGGCCGTCACGGGCTTCGCCTTCTTCAGGTCGCGGAGTTCCTTGACGACCGCCGCGAGCCGGTGCGGCAGTTCGCCGACCGGCACCTTGAGGGCCGACGCCGCCTCGGCGAGTGTCTGCTCCGCCTGACGGAAGCGGTCGAGCGCCTTGGCCCCGGTGACGGCCGTGATCCGCCGCGTGCCGGCCGACACGCTCTCCTCGCCGACGATCCGCACCAGGCCGATCTGGCCCGTGCTGGTCACGTGTGTGCCGCCACAGAGTTCGCGGCTCACGCCGTCCATCGTCACCATCCGCACGACGTCGGGATACTTCTCCCCGAAGAGCATCATCGCCCCGGCGTGCCGGGCCTCGGCCAGCGGCAGGAGTTGGGCGGTCACGGGCACCGCCGCGAACACGCCGGCGTTGACCATCCCTTCGATGGCCCGGAGCGTGTCCGCGTCGATGGAACTTGTGTGCGAAAAGTCGAACCGGAGCAGGTCGGCATCCACCTTCGAACCCTGCTGCACCGCATGCGATCCGAGGTGGTGCTGGAGGGCGGCATGGAGCAGGTGCGTGGCCGAATGGGCCCGCCGCAGCGCGGCGCGACGGCCGGGATCGACCGTCGCAGTGACGGTGCCGCCGAGATCGAGGCCCCCCCGGCGCAGGTGTCCTACGTGGAGCATGAAGCCCCCTTCCCGCAGCGTGTCGGTGACCTCGAACTCGCCGCCCGCCCAGGTGAGCCGGCCGGTGTCACCCACCTGGCCGCCCGACTCGCCGTAGAACGGCGTGCGGTCGAGGACCACCGTCACGGGCTGGGCATGCCCCACCTCCTGGAGTCGGTCGCAGAGCGCATCCTGGGCGATGATGCCGATCACCTTCCCCGGAGCCTCGCTCGACTCGTAGCCGAGGAACTCCGAGCCGTGCATCGTCTTCTTCAGGGCATCGAGCGGGCCGGAGGTGAACACCTCCACGCGGGTGCCGGCGCCCGACTTCAGCCCGTGCTCCTCCATCGCCGCCCGGAATCCGTCCCAGTCGAAGCTGCAGTTCCGCTCCGCGGCGAGCGTCTCGAGCAGCTCCGGCGGGAAGCCGTAGGTGGTGTAGAGTTCCGCGGCGTCGCCCCCGGGCACGACCGCCTTGCCCGATGAGCCGAGCGTCTTGAAGAGCCGCTCGATCCGCTCGAGGCCGCCGTCGATCGTGGCCAGGAACGATGCCTCCTCCCGCTCGATCACGCTCCCCACGCGGCCCGTCGTGTCGCCGAGTTCCGGATAGGGCTTCCGCATCATCTCCGCCACCACCGGCGGCAGTCGGTGCAGGAACGGTTCCCGCATGCCCATCTGCCGGCCGTCGAGCACGGCCCGCCGCAGGAGCCGCTTCACGACGTACTTCTCCTCGTTGTTGCCCGGCAGCACGTTCTCGTGGATCGCGAACGTGCAGGCCCGCACGTGATCAGCGATCCGCCGCATCCGCCGGCCGTCGTCCGTGGCCGGCTCGTACTTCCTGCCGCAGACCTCCGCCACCGCCTCGACAAGCGGCCGGAGGATGTCGATGTGGAAGTTGGAGTCCACGCCCTGGAGCATGGCGCAGGTCCGCTCCAGGCCCATGCCAGTGTCGATGTTGCGGCTTGGCAGCGGGTGGAGGTTGTCGGGCGGCGGGCCCACGCGGTTGAACTGCGTGAACACGAGGTTCCAGATCTCCACGTCGCTGCCGTCGGGCATCCGGTAAAAGATCTCGCTGCACGGCCCGCAGACGCCGTCGGGCCCCTGGGAGGGCGAACTCGCCGGCCAGAAGTTGTCGTCTTCGCCCATCCGCGTGATCCGCGCGGCCGGCACGCCGATCTCGTCGGCCCAGATCGCGAAGGCCTCGTGGTCGTCGTGGTAGACGGTGATCGAGAGCTTCTCGGGGGCGATGTTCAGCCAGTTCTTCGCGGTGAGAAACTCCCAGGCCCAGTGGATCGCCTCCCGCTTGAAGTAGTCACCGAACGAAAAGTTGCCGAGCATCTCGAAAAACGTGTGATGCCTCGGCGTCCGCCCCACGTTGTCGATGTCGCCCGTCCGCAGGCACTTCTGGCAGGTCGTGGCCCTGGTGAACTCCAGTTTGCACTTGCCGAGGAAGTGATCCTTGAACTGGTTCATGCCCGCCGGCGTGAACAGCACCGATGGATCCCACCGGGGCACGAGCACGTCGCTGGGGCGTCGGACGCAGCCCTTCGACTCGAAGAATGCGAGATAGGCTTCGCGGAGATCGTCGGCCTTCATGTCTGCAGTCGGCTCCCGGGGACCGCCGGAAAATCCCGGCGGGGCCGACACTATACCCGTGGCCATGGCGGCAACGCGATGCCGCCGTGGGGCCCGCCTCGCGAGGCCAATCGCACCCGAAACAGCACCGCCCACGAGCGGCCGCTTGGGTCAGCCTCACGTGGGCGGTCGGGGAGAAAACAATCTGCCGGCCGTTTGCCGGCGGCGATCACTCGCCGGCAGCACCACCGTCGCTCGCCATCGCGATCACGGTATCCTTGGCGCCGAGGATCTTCTCGCGAATCTCCTGGGCCACGGCCGGATTGTCCTTGAGGAACTGCCGGGCCTTCTCGCGGCCCTGGCCGAGGTGTGTCTCGCCGTACCGCAGCCAGGTGCCCGTCTTGTCGACGAGTTTGGCGATGATCGCCAGGTCGAGGATGTCGCCTTCGACGCTGATGCCATCGGCGTGCATCATGTCGAACTCAGCCACCCGGAAGGGCGGCGCCACCTTGTTCTTGACCACCTTCACCTTCACCCGCTGGCCAACGACTTCCTCGCCGTCCTTGAGGGTGCCGATCCGGCGGACATCGACGCGGCAGGACGAGTAAAACTTCAGCGCCCGGCCGCCAGGCGTGGTCTCGGGGCTACCGAACATGACGCCGATCTTCTCACGGATCTGGTTGATGAAGATCACGGTCGTCTTGCTCTTGGCGATAGCGCCCGTGAGCTTCCGCATCGCCTGGCTCATGAGCCGGGCCTGCAACCCCACGAACGAATCGCCCATCTCGCCGTCGAGTTCCTTCTGCGGCACGAGGGCGGCCACGGAGTCGATGACGATGATGTCGACCGCGTTGCTCTTGATCAGCATTTCCGCGATGTTCATCGCTTCCTCACCGCTCGTCGGCTGGCTGACGAGCAGGCTCTCGAGCGAGATGCCCAGCTTCTTGGCCCAGCTCGGGTCGAGCGCGTGCTCGGCGTCGATGAACGCCGCGATGCCCCCGGCCCGCTGGGCGGCCGCCACGGAGTGCAGTGCGATCGTCGTCTTGCCGCTCGATTCCGGACCGAAAACCTCGATGATGCGGCCACGCGGAAAGCCCTTCCCGCCGAGGGCGAGATCGACCGACAGGCTGCCCGACGAGATGCCCTCGATCGGCTTCTGGGCATCGAGGCCCAGTGGCATGATCGAGCCCTCGCCAAACTCCTTCTCGATCTGGGCAAGCGTGTTGCGGAGTGCGGGATTGTCGTCGAGGAACGACGACACCGTCTTCGCCCCCTTCTTGGCACCCTTCTCGGTCTTCTCGGACCGCTCCTGGAGCCTCGCTTCGCGGGCTTCCTTGTCTTTGTCGTCTTTCTTGCCCATCCGACCGTTCACTCCTTCGACTGCCGTGACCATGGCGACCATCTCCCACGTTTCCCGGCACGTCGTCGGGGTGGTTGCTTCGCCACCATGAATCGAGCGATTTGCCGCGGAACCGAACACTGAACGCGGGTATACTATCGGCATCCACCCGCCCTGGCAAGCAGATTTTCTGGACGGCCGTACATGTCGGCAATTCCGCGGTTCCGCCGTCTCGTCAGCCCAGTTCCGTGTACTTCCGGGACGTGCCCTTGGCCTTGCTGACGGGGTACTTCCGGGCATTGGCCGCAGTCTTGGAGCGGACGGCGGCGTCGACGTCCACACCCAGGCAGTCCGCCAGGAGCAGGGCGCAGATGAACACGTCGGCCAACTCGTCCACCACCGCCTGCCGCCGGCCCGGGGCCGCGAGGTCGGCCGCGACCTCGTCGGGCGTTCTCCAGAGAAAGTGCTCCTGCAGCTCCCCCGCCTCGATCGCGATGGCCGCGGCGAGGTCCTTGGGGTTGTGAAACTGCCTCCAGTCGCGGTCGTCGCGGAACGTCCGCAGGAGGTCGAGGAGCGGCTCCCAGCCCCCCTGCCCTACCCGTCGCTTCACCTTCTTCGCCGGTCGGCTCATGATGACGACAGCCTACCCTCCCGCCGGAGCCGTTTCCCGTGACCGACCACCCGCAGGTTGAAAACCTGCGGCCACTTCTGCAGGGTCAGCGAGGGGCTGCCCGTGCCCGAGAGCCGGCGTTTGCTGACCAGCGCAGCCAGGATGGCGAAGCGCAGTCAGCACCGAGCGAACGAAGCCCAGGAGGGGCGCAGTGAGCGTCCGGCGGCGGGCGTGGGCAGTCCCGAGCGGCGCGGCACCAAACGACTGAACCCGCGGGTTGAAAACCTGCGGCCACGTCTGCAGGGCCAGCGAGGGGCTGCCCGTGCCCGAGAGCCGGCGTTTGCTGATCAGCGCAGCCAGGATGGCGGAGCGCAGTCAGCACCGAGCGAACGAAGCCCAGGAGGGGCGCAGTGAGCGTCCGGC
>JBBAVS010000077.1:0-3457 GCA_040397585.1 Pirellulales bacterium | reverse complement strand
GGCGGGCGTGGGCAGCCCCGAGCGGCGCGGCACCAAACGACTGGGACCCGCAGGTCGAAAACCTGCGGCCACTTTCCGAAGGCCACGTGCCTGCGGCCGCGAGCGGCGATCAGAACGTGAGCATCTGGCGGTATTCGGCCACGCGGCGGTCGAGGTCGGCGCGGTCGATGCCCGCCAGCCGGTCGAGGCTGAAGTCCTCGACCGTGTAGCTCGCCGTCACCACGCCGTAGGCCAGGGCTTCCTTCAGCGACTGCGGATCGTAGCGGTCCTTGCTGGCGAGGTAGCCCATCATGCCGCCGGCGAAGCTGTCGCCCGCGCCCGTCGGATCGAGCACCTGCGGCGTCGGATAGGCCGGCAGGACATACATCTCGTGCTCGCTGAAGAACATGGCGCCGTGCTCGCCCTTCTTGATGACCACGAACTTCGGCCCCATGGCCCGCACCTTGTGGCCGGCCCGCACGAGGTTCTCGTCCTCGGCGAGCAGCTTGGCCTCCGAGTCGTTGAGCACGAGGCCGTCGATCCGCTTGAGCAGCGCCTCGAGCTCGTCCCGCTGGATGTTGATCCACAGGTCCATGGTGTCGGCCACGGTGAGCTTGGCGTCGGGCACCTGGTCGAGCACGGAGAGCTGCGTGACCGGCGCGGCGTTGCCGAGAAACACGAACTTGGATTCGCGGTGGTTGGCCTGGAGCTTCGGCTTGAACTCCCCGAACACGTTGAGGTGTACCTCGAGCGTCTCGCGGTCGTTCATGTTGGGGAGGTAGCGGCCCCGCCAGCGGAACGTCTTGCCTCCCTGGATCACCTCGATGCCGGAGGTGTCGATGCCCCGCTGCTCCAGGAACCGCGTGTGCTCGTGCGGCCAGTCTTCCCCCACCGTGCCGATCATCTTCACCGGCGAGAAGAAGCTGGCGGCGTAGGAGAAGAACACCGCTGAGCCGCCGAGCACGTCGTCGCGCTTGTCCGTGGGGGTCTCGACGCAATCGAGGGCGACGCTTCCGACGACGAGCAGGGGCATGGCAGCTTTCCCGGGGATGTGAAATGATGGTGATTATGCCTCCCCGTCAGTCGATGGGAATCCCCTGCCCGAACCGCGGAGCCTCACGCATGCGTCCCCTGTTCGCCGCCCCGCTCATGGCTCTCGCCCTGGTCACCGCGGTCCAGGGCGACGACTGGCCGCAGTGGATGGGCCCCACCCGCGACAGCGTCTGGCACGAGGACGGCATCGTCGAGCGGTTTCCGGCCGCGGGCCCGCAGGTCCTCTGGCGGACGCCGATCGCCGGCGGCTATGCCGGCGCCGCGGTGGCCGGTGGCCGCGTGTTCGTCACCGACTACGTGACCGACGCCGACGTGAAGGTGGCCAACTTCGAGCGCAAGGCCTCCACCGGCCGGGAGCGGGTGCTGTGCCTGGATGAGGCGACCGGCAAGATCCTCTGGAAGCACGAGTATCCGGTCACCTACACGATCGCCTACCCAGCCGGCCCGCGGTGCACGCCCACGGTGCACGACGGCCGCGTCACCACGCTCGGCGCCGAGGGCGACCTGCTCTGCTTCGAGGCCGCGACCGGCGCCGTGGTCTGGGCCCGCGACTTGAAGAAGGACTACGCCACCAAGGCGGCGCTCTGGGGATGGGCGAGCCATCCGCTCGTGGACGGCGACCGCCTCGTGTGCGTGGTGGGCACCGACGTGGCCCACGCGGCCGCGTTCGACCTGAAGACGGGCAAGGAGATCTGGCGCACGGGCAAGGCACCCGAGCAGGGCTACGTGCCCCCGTCGATCATCGAGGCGGCGGGCGTGCGGCAGCTCGTGCTCGCCAAGCCCGACGGCGTGTATGCCGTGGAGCCCGAGACGGGCAAGCTCCTCTGGGAAACACCCTACAACGCCGACAACGGGTCGATCATCATGACCCCCGTGCGGATCGGAGAGTTCCTCTACATCGGCGGCTACCAGGGGAAGAACCTGCTTCTGAAGCTGAGAGCCGACGCGCCCGGCGTGGAGGTCATCTGGCGCAACAAGCCGAAGCAGGCGATCTCGGCGGTGAACGTGCAGCCGTTCGTGGCCGACGGCCTCGTCTACGGCTTCCACGAAAGCGGCGAACTGCGGGCGATGAAGGTTCCGGAAGGCGACTTCGCCTGGAAGGGCGGCGGGCCGCTCGGCGAACGTCCGCAGGGCTCCGGCACCGCCTTCCTTACGAAGCAGAGCGATCGGTTCTTCCTGTTCACGGAGACGGGCGACCTCGTGATCGCGAAGCTCACGCCCGCGGGCTACGAGGAGCTCTCGCGGGCGCACCTCCTCGAGCCGACCAACAACGCCTTCGGACGCCCCGTGGTGTGGTGCGCCCCGGCCTACGCCAACAAGTCGATCGTCGTCCGCAACGACGCCGAGGTGATCCGCGTCTCGCTGGCGGAGTGAGTCACGCACCCACCAACGCATGAACCCCGCAACCTCACCCATGCCGCACACCACCGACTCCACGACCCGGGAAGCCCTCGCCGAGTTTCTCGGCACCTTCGTCCTGATGATGCTCGGCCTCGGGGTCGTGGCCCAGGTGGTGCTCGGCGCGGGGAAGTTCGGCGACGCCCTCTCGATCAACCTGGCCTGGGGCCTGGCCGTGACGATGGGCTGCCACGTCGCGGCCGGCGTCTCGGGCGCCCACCTCAACCCTGCCGTCACGCTGGCGCTGGCCGTCCACCGCGGCTTCCCCTGGGCGAAGGTCGCGGCGTACGTGGCCGCCCAGTTCGCGGGCGCCTTCGTGGCCTCGGCGGTCGTGTATGCCACTTATCACGAGGCGCTCGCGGCCTTCGACGGCGGCACGCGGCAGGTGCTCGGGCCCCAGGGCACGGCCGGCATCTGGGCGACCTACCCGCAGCCCTGGCTGAGCACGTGGGGCGGGTTCATCGATCAGGTCGTGGGCACCGCCCTGCTCGTCGGAGGGATCTTCGCGATCTCGGATCGCCGCAACGCCGCGCCGCCTCCGGGCCTCGGTCCGCTCCTCGTGGGACTGCTCGTGATGGCCATCGGCGCCTCGTTCGGCGTGAACGCCGGCTACGCGATCAACCCGGCGCGGGACTTCGGACCGCGGCTGTTCACGGCCCTCGCCGGCTGGGGCGGCGAGGTGTTCCGCGCGGGCCATGGCTGGTGGTGGGTGCCGATCGTGGCGCCGCTCGTGGGGGGCGTGCTCGGCGGCTGGATCTACGACGTCTTCGTCGGAAACCGGCTGCCGCGGCAGGAGCGCTCCTGACCGGCGTCTCATCCGGGTCGCAGGTGCTTGAAGTGGCCGCAGGTGCTTGAAGTGGCCGCAGGTTTTCAACCTGCGGTGAGTCCAAGCCGGGTGTGGTTCTTGTGCAGGTTGAAAACCTGCACCCACTTGGGGCGCGGAAACTCGCCGCCGGAGCCGCTGCATGTGCAGGTTGAAAACCTGCACCCACGTCGGACAGTCCGACACGGGCTACCCGCACCGCGG
>JBBAVS010000076.1:0-19490 GCA_040397585.1 Pirellulales bacterium | reverse complement strand
TGCGGATCTTCCAGAACGGCGAAGTGGTGCTCCGCATCGAGCCCTTCCGCCGCGCCATGAAGTGGAAGGACTTCGAATACGAGCCCCCGAGCGGCGACTGAAGTGGCCGCAGGTTTTCAACCTGCGGGATTCTCGCCGATGCACGCCGCGCCGCCCCGCTCGGCCATCAGGAAGCCCAATCGCGTG
The DNA here is from genome assembly GCA_040397585.1 of Pirellulales bacterium. Taxonomy (GTDB): domain Bacteria; phylum Planctomycetota; class Planctomycetia; order Pirellulales; family UBA1268; genus QWPN01. The sequence continues at coordinate 19,304 of JBBAVS010000076.1, read as the reverse complement.
AGCGATGGGGATCTCGCGTGGTTCGCCGCTCGGGGCCGCCCACGCCCCCTCGCTCGTCCGTTGCTGGCCGAAATCCTCCCAGACGTATGCGGCCCAGCTGCTTGGCACGCCGCCGGTCGGAGGCCACGCGCAGGAGCCGGTGACACTTGTGGACGCAAGACGCCGACATTCCGCAGGAGCCTTGAAATCACAAGTGCCGCCGGCTCCGAGCATGGTTCTCCGGCCGGCGGCGTGCCCCGGAGTGGCCCGCCCGCGCGCCGTCCCCCGCTATGCTGACCCGCGTCATGACCATCGCCCCCGCCGCCGCCGCAACGCCCGACCTGTCCGGCAAGACCGTGCTGGCGATCGACACGCTCTCGCGGGTCTACCAGCTGTTTCACGCGCTCCCTGAGATGACGGCGCCGGACGGCACGCCCGTGTCGGTGATCTTCGGGCTCACCCGCGACCTGCTCGACATCATCGAGAAAAAGAAGCCCGACTACCTGTTCTGCGCGATGGACCCGCCGGGGCCCACGTTTCGCCACGAGAAGTTCGCCGCCTACAAGGCGAATCGCGCGGAGATGCCGGCCGACCTCGTGCCGCAGATCCCGCTCGTGCGGCGGCTCCTCGCGGCGCTCGGCGTTCCCTGCGTCGAGGTGCCCGGCTTCGAGGCCGACGACGTGCTCGCCACGATCGCCACGCGGACGGTCGCCGCCGGGGGTGACTGCACGATCGCCACGTCCGACAAGGACGCCCGGCAGCTGCTGGGGCCGCACGTGAGCCTGCTCAACCTCCGCACCAACCAGCCGCTCGGCACCGACGAACTGCTGGCCGAGTGGTCGATCCGGCCCGACCAGGTGGTCGATTTCCTGGCGCTCGTGGGCGACAGCGTGGACAACGTCCCCGGCGTGCCCGGCATCGGGCCCAAGATCGCCGCCGAGCTCCTCCAGGCCCACGGCACGCTCGACGGCCTGCTGGCAAACATCGACGCCGTCTCGGGGGCGAAGCGGAAGGAAAACCTCCGCGGCCACGCCGACACCGCCCGCGCCGGCCGGGAGCTGATCCGCCTCGAGACCGACGTGCCCGTCGCCGTCCCCTGGGCCGCCGCCGCGCTGCATCCGCCCGATGCCGAGGCGCTCGGCGGCCTGCTCCGCGAGTTCGGCTTCCGCAGCCTGCTCGGCCGCGTCGTGAAGGGAGATGGCGCGACTCCCCGGCAGCCGCCAGGGAAAAGCGCCGCCCCGGCGGCGCGGAAGACCGGTCCGCGGACGCTGTTCGACCTCGAGGAAGACACCGCGGCCCCGCCGGCCGCGGTCGCCGCCGCCCAGCCCGAGCCGCGGCCCGTCGAGCAGCCGGACGACTCCGCGGGCATCGCCGCGGCCGTGGCCGCGCTCCGGTCCGCGGGGCCGCTGGCGATCGCCGTCGCGTCGCCGGCCCAGGCGACGATCCTCTCGCGGCCCGTCGGCGCGGTGATCGCCTCCGCGGAGCGGGCCGTCTGGTTCACGGCGGAGACCCTCGCCTCGCACGCCGACCTGCGGTCCCTCGTCGCCGATCCAACGGTGCCCAAGCGGGGCCACGATCTCAAACGGCACGACGTTGCCCTGCGAACGCTCGGCATCCAGCTTGCCGGCGCGGCGTTCGACACGCTCCTGGCCGCGTATTTGCTCGAGGCCGGCGAGCGAAACCTCGGGCTCACGGAGACCGCGGTCCGTCACGGCGTGGCGGGCGTCGATGCCGCGGCCGCGACGGCCGTCGATCGCCCCATCGACGCCGCGGCCGCGGCCACGCACTGCCGGCTCGTCCACGCGCTGGCAGCCCTCCTGCCCGCGGCCCTCGCCGCGGATCGCCTCGAGGAGCTGTTCGCGACGGTGGAGATGCCGCTGGCGGCCGTGCTCGCGGGCATGGAGTGCCGGGGCGTGCGGATCGACACCGCGAAGCTCGCCGCGCTTTCCGCCGACTACGCGGGCCGGCTCGCGACGCTGGAACGTGAGATCCACGCGCTGGCGGGCCGCGAGTTCGCCATCGCCTCGCCGCTCCAGCTGCGGGCCGTGCTGTTCGACGAACTGGGTCTCCCGGTGGTGAAGCGGGGCAAGACGGGTCCGAGCACCGACGCCGAGGTGTTGGAGCAGCTCGCCCCGCTCCATCCGCTGCCCGCGAAGCTTCTCGAGCACCGCAAGTACACGAAGCTCAAGAGCACCTACGTCGACGCGCTGCCCGCGCTCGTCGCCCCCGCGACCGGCCGCGTCCACACGACGTTCAACCAGACGGTCACGGCCACGGGCAGGCTCAGCTCCAGCGACCCGAACCTGCAGAACATCCCCACGCGGACGGCCGAGGGGCAGGAGATCCGCGCCGCCTTCCTGCCGGGCGAGCCGGGCTGGCGGTTCGTGGCCGCCGACTACTCGCAGATCGAGCTGAGGATCCTCGCCCATCTCTCGGGCGATGAGGCCATGCGGGCCGCGTTCGCCGCCGGTGAGGACATCCACGCGCGGACCGCGGCGGCTGTCTGCGGCGTGGCGGCCACCGAGGTGACGTCGGCGATGCGGCGGATCGCCAAGGCGGTGAACTTCGGCATTCTCTACGGCCAGTCGGCGTTCGGGCTCGCCAAGGCGCTGGGCATCTCGCAGGCCGACGCCGGCGAGTTCATCGCGGGCTACTTTCGCGCGTTCGCCGGCGCCGCGGCCTTCATGGACGACGTGCTCGATCGCTGCCGTCGAGACGGTCAGGTGACGACGATGCTCGGTCGCCGCCGGGTGATCACGGGTGTCCGCGAGAAGGCGAAGCGGCGGAATGCCGCCGGCGTGATGACGCTCACGCTGCCGGAGCGGGAAGCGGTCAACACCGTCGTGCAGGGATCGGCGGCCGACCTCATCAAGCTCGCGATGCTCCGCGTCGATGCCCGCCTCCGGTCCGAGAGCCGCCGCGCGGCCCTCGTGCTCCAGATCCACGACGAGCTGCTGCTCGAAGCGCCGGCCGACGAAGTGCCCGCCGTCGAGCGGCTGGTCGCGGAGGAGATGCGGGCGGCGCTCCCGCTCGAGGTGCCGGTGGAGGTGTCGGTGCAGTCGGGAGCCACCTGGGCGGAGTGCGAATAGATGATCATCATCGGGCTGGTCGGCCGGATCGGGGCGGGCAAGTCGACCGTGTCGCGGCGGTTCGCGGCGCACGGCGCCGCCGTCGTCGATGCCGACCACCATGCCCATGAGGCGCTCGCCGATCCGGAGGTGACCACCGCGATCGCCGCCCGCTTCGGGGAGAGCGTCATCGATGCCCATGGGCGGGTCGACCGGGCCGCCCTGGCCGCCCGCGTGTTCGGCGGCACGCCCGCGCACGACGCGGACCGCGCGGCGCTCGAGGCGCTGGTGCATCCGTGGGTCCGACGGCGGCTGGAGACGGCGCTCGCCGAGGAGGCGGCGCGAAACCTGCCGGTTGGACGACGGCCGGCCGTGGTTCTCGACGTGCCTCTCCTCCTGCAGGCCGGCTGGGGCGACCTCTGCACCCATCTGGTGGTGGTCGAGTGCGAGGAATCGGTGAGGCGGATGCGGCTGGCCGCCCGGGGCTGGTCGGCCGAGCAGATCGCCGCCCGGGATCGGGCCTGGGAGCGGGGCTATTGCCCCCCGCCTTCCGGGGCCACCACGTGGTCCGTGGATGCCTCGAGGGATCCCGCTTATACTGCCGAACAGGTCGATCGGATCTGGCAGGCGATTGCGGGCCCTTGAGCCCGCGAGGTCGCGTGCGGTTGCGGTCGGCTCCCGCCTTTCAGGGTCGGCTCCTGCCTGGGGTTCCTTGCTCGTCTGCCCGTTCACAGCCGGTTCGCGCTCGTGTGCGGAACCGTGGCTGCGGTCGCGATCCTCTCCTCACATCTCCCTTTCCATCCCCCTCCCGCTGTCACGCCGACACTCGGCGCCTCGTCCGCGTCGCCGCGGCATCCGGTGCATCCATGTCCAACACCACACCTGAATCCCCGCTCGACGACGCCGGGCGGGAGCCGCTCTCGCTTGCCGAGGAGATCGCCGCCGAGGTCAAGGACGGGCTCGACGTCACCAGCCACTACGAGGCCCTCAAGAAGGGCGACTCGTTCATCGCGGAGCTCCAGAAGCTCTCGATGCAGGAGCTGGTGGAACTGGCCCGCAAGGAGAACCTCGGCGACGTCTCCGGCGCCAAGCGGCAGGACCTCGTGTTCCGGATCCTCAAGGAGCGGATCAAGCTCAACGGGCTGATGTTCGGCGAGGGCACGCTGGAGATCCTGCCCGACGGCTTCGGCTTCCTGCGGAGCCCCGATGCCCACTACCTGTCGTGCCCGGATGACATCTACGTGTCGCCGAGCCAGATCCGCCGCTTCGGGCTCCGCAACGGCATGAGCGTGGCCGGCCAGATCCGGCCGCCCAAGGAGAGCGAGCGCTACTTCGCGCTGCTTCGCGTCGAGGCGATCAACGGGGAGGATCCCGCGAAGCTCACCACCCGCGTGTTCTTCGACGAGCTCACGCCCCTGCACCCCGACGAGCGGATCGTGCTGGAGACGACCGCCGACGAGGTCTCCACCCGCGTGGTCGACCTGGTCGTGCCGATCGGCTTCGGGCAGCGCGGCCTGATCGTCAGCCCACCCCGGGCGGGCAAGACGATCCTGCTGCAGAAGATGGCGAAGGCGGTGCTCGCCAACTATCCCGAAGCCTATGTCTTCATGCTGCTCATCGACGAGCGACCCGAAGAGGTCACCGACATGGAGCGGCAGGTCAAGGGGCCGTCGTGTGAGGTGATCAGCTCGACCTTCGACGAGAACTCCAGCCGCCACATCCAGGTGGCCGACATGGTGATCGAGAAGGCCAAGCGGCTCGTGGAGTATGGCCGCGATGTGGTCATCTTCCTCGACTCGATCACGCGGCTGGCGCGAGCCTGGAACGCCGAGGTGCCCAACTCCGGCAAAATCCTGTCGGGCGGCGTCGACTCGGGCGCCCTGCAGCGGCCGAAGCGATTCTTCGGCAGTGCCCGCAAGGTGGAGCAGGGGGGCTCGCTGACGATCATCGCCACGGCGCTGGTCGACACCGGCAGCCGGATGGACGACGTGATCTTCGAGGAGTTCAAGGGCACGGGCAACCTCGAGATCGTGCTCGACCGACGGCTGGTGGACAAGCGGATCTATCCCGCGATCGACATCAATCGCTCCGGCACCCGCCGCGAGGAGATGCTCTTGGAGCCCGACGAGTATCGGCGGATCTGCGTGCTCCGCCGCGTGCTCGGCGAGATGAACCCCACCGATGCCATGGAACTGCTCGTCAATCGGCTCGCGAAGACGAAGTCGAACAGCGAGTTCCTCCTGGCCCTGAAGTCGTGAGCGCGGCGGCATGAGCGGCACCTCCACGCCCCCGGTCTTCGACGGCACGGCCGTGGCCCTGCCCCGGGGAGCCCGGGTCGCCATCGCCGTGTCCCGCTGGAACGATACGATCACGCGGCGGCTGCTCGCGGCCGCGGTGCATCGCTTCGCGGCCGCGGGGATCGCCGCCGACGCGGTGGACGTCGCCTGGGTGCCGGGCTCGTTCGAACTGCCGCTCGCCGCCGACCGGCTGGCGGCCACCGGCCGCTACGTCGCCTTGCTCTGCCTGGGGGCGATCATCAAGGGCGAGACCTCGCACGATCATCACATCGCCACCGCCGCCGCGGCCGGGATCGAGGCCGCCGGCCGCCACCACGAGCTGCCGGTGATCTTCGGTGTGCTCACCTGCGACACCCTCGCCCAGGCGCTGGTGCGGGCGGGTGGCGACGCGGCCGACGGCTACGCCGGCAACAAGGGGGCCGAGTGTGCCGCGGCCGCGATCGAAATGGCGGGGCTCCTGCAGGCGATCCGTGCGGGAGGCGCCGCATGAGCCGCCGCAGCCGTGCCCGCGAGGTGGCCCTGCAGTCGCTCTACCAGGGCGAGCTGAACGCCGTGGAGGCCCGCGATCGCGCCCGGTTCCACAAGGGGCGGCTGAAGTCGGCGGAGCTGGTGGCCTTCGCCGACGAGCTCGTGGACGGCGTCCGCAGCCACCAGGCGGAGATCGACGCCCTCCTCGACGCCCGCAGCGCCAACTGGCGGCTGTCGCGGATGGCGGCCACCGACCGGGCCGTCCTCCGGATCGCGGCCTTCGAGCTCTTGCACACCGACACGCCGGGCCCCGTCGTGGTGGACGAGGCGATCGAGCTGGCGCGTCGCTATGGCAGCCAGGAGTCGCCCGCCTTCGTGGCCGGCATCCTCGGCGCGATCCTCGACGGCCGCGGTGGCCGGTCGCGGCCCGCAGCCGGCTGACGCCCCGACGGAGACCCACGCCCCATGGCCCTGTTTCGCTTCGGACGCAAGGACAAGGACGAGCCCCGGCCCGAGGCCGCCGCGGTGGAGCCCGCGCCGGCCGCGCCGGCAGCTGCCGCGCCGAGCAGGCCCGGGTTCCTCGACCGGCTGAAGTCGGGCCTCGCCAAGACGGCCAAGGTGCTCTCCACCGACGTCCGCGACATCTTCAAGCGCGAGGGCCGGCTGGTTGACGAGGAGTTTCTGGAGGAGCTGCGGGCGGCGCTGGTGAAGACCGACATGGGTCCGGCCGCCGCCGAGGCGATCGTGGCCGACGTCCGCGACCGGCTCCGGGCCCGCGTGGTCGATCCCGACGTGGTGCTCGACTCGATTCGCACGCAGCTGCTGGCGCGACTCGCGCCCGCCGAGGCGGGCATCGCGATCGCGGCCACGGGCCCCACCGTGATTCTCGTCACGGGCGTCAACGGCTCGGGCAAGACGACCTCGATCGCGAAGCTCGCGCGGCTCTTCCTCCGCGACGGCAAGACGGTCGTGCTCGGGGCTGGCGACACCTTCCGGGCGGCGGCCGTGGAGCAGCTCGCCATGTGGGCGGGGCGGCTCGGCGCCGAGATCGTCCGGGGCGAGCCGGGCTGCGACCCGGCGAGCGTGGCGCATCGCGCGGTCGCGAAGGCGATCGAAGGGGGCTTCGACGTGTGCATCGTCGACACCGCCGGCCGGCTGCAGACGCAGGCCAACCTGATGCAGGAGCTCGGCAAGATCCGCCGCGTGATCGCCAAGCAGATTCCCGAAGCCCCTCACGAGACGCTGCTCGTGATCGACGCCACGGCCGGGCAGAACGCCCTCTCGCAGGCCAAGGGATTCAAGGAGGCCGCCGGGTGCACCGGCATCGTGCTCTCCAAGCTCGACGGGTCGGCGCGGGGCGGCGTGATCGTGCCGGTGGCGGAGCAGTTCGGCCTGCCGGTGAAGTTCGTCGGCGTCGGGGAAACGGCCGACGACCTCGAGCCGTTTCGGCCCGAGGCCTTCCTGGCGGCCCTGCTCGAGGGCTCTTTCGCCCCGGCCGGCTGACCGACGGGCTTTCCCGACCCGCAGACTCTCCCAGAGCCGGAGTCCGGTTGCGAAAGATGTGCCGGAGCCCGGGGCCGCGGGGGTTTTCTGGCGGCCGGCGTGTCGATTCTCCACCTCGGGGACGGGGGACTGGGCCGGCGCGGATCGGCGGATTCTGCGGTCGGGTAGGTGGGCCTCCGTGTTTCGCGTACGTCACGCCGGGCCGCGGCAACGCGGTCCGGAAATCCACACCGAAGACCGGGAGTTCACCACGCCATGCGTTTCGCCAAGTTCAAGCTGCCCCTCTGGGTGGCCAGCGGCCTGCTGGCCGTCAGTGCAGCAAATGCCGCCGACACGTCGCTGCCGTCGCGGATCGATCCGAACCTCTACAGCCAGCTGGCCCAGAACGACGCGCCGGTGAACCCGGTGCCGGTGGTGCCGAACGTGCCGCAGGAGGATGCCTACCAGATGCGGGCGCTCCCGCCTCAGGAAGCCGCCCAGGAGGCGTCGGCAGAGGAAGGCCCGACGCGCTATCTCGAAGTGGAGCCGCTGACGAGCCGCGGGATCAACACCTACGGCTGGATCAACGCGGGAATCGGTGCCAACAACTGGGGCAGTCCCTTCAACGGCCCGATCACGTTCAACGACCGCAACTGGCAGGGCCAGATGAACCAGCTCTACCTCGTCAACGAGCGGCTGCTCGACGTTGACAACGGGCGCTGGCTCGGCGGCCGTGTCGACCTGCTCTACGGTACGGACTACATCTACACCACCGCGCGTGGTCTCGACGGCAACCTCCTGAACCAGCCGAACTCGGCGGGTGTGGCGGGCGCGCCGTCGTGGGCGTCGAGCAAGGACTACGGTCTGGCGATGCCGCAGCTCTACGGCGAAGTGGGGGCCGGGAACCACGCCGTGAAGTTCGGACACTTCTACACGATCATCGGGTACGAAGTGGTGCCGGCGATCGGCAACTTCTTCTACACGCACGCCTACACGATGCAGTACGGCGAGCCGTTTACCCACACGGGCATCCTCGACACGTGGTCGCCCAACGATCAGCTCACCGTGTATGGCGGTATCACGAACGGCTGGGACAACTTCAGCGATCCCATCAATATCCTCGGGATCGCGAATCCGGCCTATCCGGGTGCGAACAGCAACGCGGGCTTCCTCGGCGGTGTGTCGTTCAAGAACTCGGATCAGACCCAGTCGCTGACGACGACCGTCGCCAGCGGCAACGAGCCGGGCTCGTTCGTCTCCGCGACCGGCCCTGCCAACATCGGCAACCGGTCGATCGTGAGCACCGTGTACGTCAACGAGCTGTCCGACAAGCTCACCTACGTGTTCCAAAACGACAACGGCTGGCAGTTCAATGCCAACCCGGTGTCACAGAACATCGGGCAGGCGGCCGGCCTGGCGCAGTGGTACGGCATCAACCAGTACATGTTCTACACCATCAGCGACACGCTGGTGGCGGGCATGCGACTGGAGTGGTTCCGCGACAACAACGGGTATCGAGTGCTCAACCCGATCCGCAACGCCATCTGGGGCGGTCCGGTCGGCAGCGGCTACGCGGGCAACTTCTGGCAGGCCACCTGGGGTCTGAACTGGAAGCCCAACCGCAACTGGATCATCCGGCCTGAGCTGCGGTACGACTGGTACTCGCCGGACAACATGGCCGGCCCGCTCCCCTTCGGCAGGATCTCGGGCGGATCGGGCGACCAGTACGGCCAGTTCTACGGCGGCTGCGACGCGATCTGGCAGTTCTAGTTGTCCCGCCTGCGGAGCCATCCATGGCCCCCGCGGGCTCCGGCAGGGCACGGACCGGTCCGTGCCCTGCCCCACGAAGCGGCGAGCCTCCGGCTCGCCAGCCAACGGCTGAAATCAAGCGAGGCCCACCGGCAACGGTGGGCCTCGCCAATTTTGCGGTAGGCTTCCCGACACGGTCCCGGGGGACGCCGTGGGGCGGGCCCGGATCCGCTGGCTGCCGGTGCCCGCGAACCCAGCTCATGCCCCTCACGTTCTGGCTCATCCTCGTGCTCTCGCTGGTCGCGGGCCTGGCGGTTCTCGCCTCCCGGCCGACCGGTCGAACGCGCAAGCCGGCACGCGGTCGGAGGCAGATCAAGCCCCCGCCACCACCTCCGTGAGAGGCCTGCCGGCCATGTGCTGCAGGCGTGTCTCCCCGTGGCCCGGAGGATTTCGCGGCCCTGGCCCGGGCAACGGCGATCGACCTAAGTCCAGCAGCCACGTTGAGCGTGGGCTGTTTCGGTAAGGTGCGTAATCTGCACAAGGCTCACAGTTTTACAGGTGAGCCCCCGTCAGCCTACCTTTCTTGCTCGTTTTGGCCCGCGGACTCTCGCGGGCCGGATGAAGTCCACCCGATGAAATGGGAACCGGACGGCAAGGAGGCAAGCGACGATGAGTCTATGCAGCACGACGGGAAGGTTTGAGTTTGCGGCGGGCACGGCATTCACGGCCGCCAGCCGCCTCGTGGCAGCGGTTTTCATCGCTCTGGCGGTGGCCGGTTCGGCCCTGGCCAACGACCGTTGGCTGCGGAACTACGACGAAGCCATGAGGGCCGCGGAGCAGACCGGTCGGCCGGTGCTCACGATCTTCACCGGCAGCGACTGGTGTCCCCACTGCGTGACGCTCGAGAAAAAGGTGCTGGATTCCCAGCAGTTCCTCGCCTGGGCCGAGAATCGCGTCGTGCTCCTGATGATCGACCTGCCCCAGCAGGGCATTTCCCAAGAGGAGCGGCACGCCCGCTCCCGGGTGTGCATCAAGTACGGGGTCCGGACCTTCCCCAACACGGTCCTGATCGCCCCGGACGGGGCCAAGATCATGGCTCAGTCGGGCTATCACGGCCAGACGCCGGAAGCCTGGCTGGCGACCATGGAAAAGCACGTGCCGGCCCCGGTGCTGGCTGAAAACCCCGAGGACGGAGAACGGATCCTGTCGTCGATCGACGAGGCAGTGGAAACCGCTCGCGACAGCCGCAAGCCCGTGCTGCTCTTGGTTTCGCGGCCGAGCGATTCCGCGGCCAAAACCCGGGTGGCGACGCTGATCAAGGATCCCGAGTTCGACTCGCTCACCCGGGACAACTTCGTCGTCGCTCAGGTTCCGCCCCGAGACGAATCGGCCGGCGAGGCCGCCGGGCAGCCTGCCGGGGTCCCGGTGGACCTGCTGGGGGGCGAAAACCTGCCCCCCGAGGCGGTCGAGGTGATCGTGACGGAGGACGGCGAGACCCCCGTCCATGTGGAGTCGGGCTCCCAGACGGCCACCCGCATCGTCACTGGCCTCCGCCGGTTCCTGGCCAACCGCCAGGCTGCCCGCCAGAGCGACGCCCGCCGGTAACCGCTTGGGGTCCGTCGCCGTCGGTCGCGGCGGGCCGTGGGGGCTTCAGGCCGCCTCGGGCTGGTCGGGGCGGGTGCGGAACCGGGCGACTTCGGCGTTGAGTTCCCCGATCGACCGCCGCAGTTCGGCGAGCGACGCGGAGAACACCGCCAGCGACTCGGCCGACTCGCCGGCGTCAGTGCGGAGCGATTCCATCGCATCGCGGATCTGCCGGGCCCCCTGCGACTGCGACTCCATGCCCTGATGGACCGTCTCCAGCGACCGCGTGACCGACTGCACCGGCTCGATGATCTTTCCGAGCTTCTCGCTCACCTGAGCGACCTCCCCGATCCGGCCGCTGACTTCGTTGCGGAACCGGTCCATCTCCATGGTGCCGCTGGCGACCGCCGCCTGCATGTCGCGGACCATCCGCTCGATGTCCTTGGTGGAGAGAGCCGTCTGGTCGGCCAGCCGCCGGATCTCCTGGGCCACGATCCGGAAGCCACGGCCCGACTCCCCGGCCTTCTCGGCCTCGATCGTGGCGTTCACCGACAAGAGGTTGGTCTGCTCGGCGACCTTGGCAATCGTGGTCACCACCGAGGTGATCCCGCTGGCTCGCTGGCTGATCGTGGCGAGTTTCCGCGTGAAGGCGTTCATCGCCTCGTCGAGATGCTCCATCGAGGCCGTCATGCTCTCCAGGCCGCCGCGGCCCTGCTCGGCCACCTGGGCGGCCTCGCGGGCGATCCCGGTGACGCTGCTGGTGGCGTCGAGGAGCTGCTCGCCCGTCGCGGAGATCTCCGTGACGGCGGCCGCGATCTCGTTGGCCGACCCGCTCACGCTGCTGACGGCCCGCTCCTGCCGGGTGAGCGCCGCGGCGGCATCGGCCTCGACGCTGGAGAGCCGCTCGCCGGCCGCCTGGATGCGGCCGACCAGCCCACCGAGTGACTGTGTCATCCGCTCGAAGGCCCCCAGCAGCCGGCCCATCTCGTGAGACCCTTCCCCGCGGATCGTGCGGGTCAGGTCGCCCGCGGCGATCGATTCGGCCACCGAGAGGGCCCGGCGGACCGGCTCGGCGATCGAGCGAGCCAGCCAGATCGCGGCCAGCACGCCCGGGAGGCCGACCATGAAGGCGGAGGCGGCGGCCCCTGCGGCCTGCCACCAGAGCACGTCGCGGCTGGAGTCGGTCGCCAGGCTCACGAGCACGGCTCCCGACGAGCGTCCGTCGGACCTGGCGACAGGAGCGGCCACGCGGTAGGTGTCGGAGGTGAACCGGCCGACGGGAGCGCCGGTGGCCATGCTCTGCCGGACGAGCTCCGCGTCGGCCTGGGGGAGAGCGAGGGGGACGTCGGTCGCCGCACCGCTCTCGTCGATGCGGCGGGTGACGAGCGGCACCAGCTGGCGGTCGAGGACCTGCACTTCCTTCACGTTTCCGCCGACGACCTCGCCGACCAGCCGACGCACGCCGAGGTTCTTGTCGAGCCGTTCGCGGAAGGTGGCCTCGATGCCCACCTCGACGATCCGGGGCTTGTCGAGCCCGCCGACCCCGGCGTACTTGAACACCTTGCCATCCTGGTCGCGCCGCTGGGCTCGCTGGATGAGCGTGGCGATCTCCCCGGTGAGCAGGCGGTGAAACGCATGGGCCTCGGGCTGCCGGGCCGCGTCGGGCAGAAACACGAACGGCTTCTCGGGCCGCTCGGTGTCGATCGTGCACACGCCGTCGGTGCCTGTGACCACGAGCTGGTCCACCACCGTGTCGTCGGTGACGCTGCGCAGCCGGTCGACGATCGCCTCGGCTGGAGTGCCGGCCTTCTCGGCGGCCGCCACATAGGCGGCGAGCAGCCGGGCCTCGGCGAGCATGTGTCGGCCGATCTCCTCCTCGACGGCGGGCGGCACGTCTTCGGCGAACGCCGCGACCCGCGCGAGCATGCCGGCGATGCCGTCGCCGCCAGCCCGAGCCTGCTCGAGAATGGCGCGGCGGGCGGCGAGCGTCTGCAGGACGGTGCTCACGGCGACGGCGGCAAGCACGAGCGCCGCCGCCACCAGCGCGATCCGGGAACGAAGCGACATGAAGAATCTCCGTGGGGCTCGGGCTCGAGACCCACGAGCAAAACTAGTGCGCCGGACGACCGCACGCCACCGGACGGCGGGAAGCTCACCGGGCGGGCGTCATGACCGTCATCATCGTCGCGACCGGTGCGGGGCCGGGCAGGGGATGGGCCGCGGTGACGGTGGCGGTGGCCGGAGACCGGCGGGCGGTGGCCGCGACGCCGCAGCCCCCGATCGGCAGGAGGAAGAACAGCGGCGCGGAGACCCAGGGCAGCCAGACGGGCGTCTGCCACGGCCGGGGTGCGGAATGGGGCGGCGTCGAGGGAGCGAGCATGGCCGGGGGAATAGCCGCCGGACACCGGCCGGGGCAAGAGCGCCCGCGGGATGGACCCACCAGTGGCCGAGGCGGGGATCGAACCCGCACGGAGATCGCTCTCCACGGGATTTTAAGTCCCGTGCGTCTGCCAGTTTCGCCACTCGGCCGGCTCCACGATCGTAGCCGCCCGCCGCCCGCGTCGGGCAGGCCCTGGGCTACAATCGGCGGTCCCGCCGCATTTCCTGCCCCCGACCCCGCCCGAGGATGAGCCCCGTGCAGCACGCGACGACCGAGTCTCCGGTGGCGTCACGAGGGATCGACGGCTTCCTGGGAACCCGGGCCTCGCTGGGGATGGACGTTGTGCTCGTCGGGCTGATCGCCCTGCTCCCCGTGCTGGCCTGGAGCATCGGCCTGGCCCGCCGCGGCGCCTACGCGGCCCACAAGCGGCTGCAACTCTTCATCGTGGTTGCCCTGCTGGCCGCGATCGTCGTCTTCGAGATCGACGTTCGCCTGGTGAGCGACTGGAAGCTGCGGGCCGCCGGCGGAGTCGCCTGGGGCGGCCGGCCGAATCCCTGGTGGCCCGCGGGCGTGCTGGTGGCGCTCGGGATCCACCTCGTGTTCGCGGTCTCGACCTTCCTGCTCTGGGTGTGGGTGGTCTGGGAGGCGCTGGCGCGGTTTTCCTCGCCGCCAACGCCGGGCACCCACGGGCCGCGGCATCGGGTGCTGGCCCGGCTGGCGGCGGCCGACCTGCTGCTCACCGCGATCACGGGGAGCGTGTTTTACTGGCTGGCCTTCGTCGCCTGATCAGAAGTGGCCGCAGGTTTTCTGAAGTGGCCGCAGGTTTTCAACCTGCGGAAGTTCGGGCCCGGTGTGCTCTCCCGCTCGGGGCCGCCCATGCCCCGTCGCCGGACGCTCGCTGCGGGCATCCTGCCCTCCGCTCGCTCGATGCTGCCTGCGCTTCGCCATCCTGGCTCCGCTGGTCAGCAACGCCGGCTCTCGGGGCACGGGCAGCCCCTCGCTCGTCTGCTCCGCCGCAGAGTGGCCGCAGGTTTTCTGAAGTGGCCGCAGGTTTTCAACCTGCGGATCCTCCTGCCGGGGATGGCCCATGCCCGTCGCCGAACCAGCGGCACAGGGCCACGCCGCCGAAGTAGAGCAGGCAGAGCGGCGCCGCCAGGAAGAGCATGCTGTAGGGATCGGCGGGCGTGAGGATGGCCGAGACCACGACGATCACCAGCACGGCCATCCGCCACTGCGACACGTAGGCCGCGACGTCGAACACGCCGATCCGCTCCAGGAAGAGCATCACCAGCGGCAGCTGGAAGCCGAGGCCGAAGCCGATCGGCATGATGAGCACGAAACTCATCCACTCGCTGATCCGCGGGTCGGGGTCGAGGCCCAGCCAGGCGTTGAACTGCAGCAGGTAGTCGAGCACGAAGTCGAACACGAAGAAGAAGGCGATGAACACTCCCGCGAGGAACAGGGCCACGCTGATCGGCAGGAACGTCCAGACCCACTTCCGCTCGTGTCGGTACAGGCCCGCCGCGACGAACGTCCAGAGCTGGTAGAAGATCCACGGGCTGGCGAGCACCACGCCCACGAGCATCGCCGCCTTCACGTAGATCCCGAACGCCTCCTGCGCGGAGAGCGTGGTGATGCTCACCCGTGGGTCGCGGGTGAGGGGCTGCCAGAGGAGCACGGGCACGAGGGCGTCGCTGTCGAACGCCGCCGTGCCGCTCGCGACGGCGGCGGGCGCGGCGGTTCCGCCGATCACGGCCGCGAGCCTGTCGGGATGGACCTCGCGGAGCTCGAACGTCATCGCGTGTTGCTCGACGGCATCGCGGATCTCGTCCTGCGAGTAGGGCAGCGGCATCCCGCCCGCCGCGCGGGCCTTCCATTCGGCCGCCGTCTCCAGGGCCCGCTTGGAGTAGTAGTCGCCGAGGGCGCGGCGGAGCGGGTCTTCGATGAGGTGGACGACGGGCCGGGCGACGAGGAAGCCGATCAGCGCCGCCACGGCCAGCCCGGCCGCGGCGCGGATCAGGCAGGTGCGCAACTCCTCCAGGTGCTCGCCGAACGTCATCGTCGAGCTCTGGAACAGGTCGTCGTCGGAGGGGCGGGGCATGGGGCGGGCGGAGCTCCGGGTCGGGTCTTAACGACTCTAGTTGCGATTCAAGGGAAACCCCAGTCCTGCGGAGAATCCGGCTTGGGGCTGCCCGTGCCCCGTCGCCGGACGTTCGCCTCGGCCCTCCTGGCCTCGGCTCACTCGGATGTCGCCTACGCTTCGCCATCGTGGCTGCGCTTGTCGACATACGCCGGCTCTCGGGGCACGGGCAGCCCCAAGCCTCCCCCCGGGTGTGATCCCGCGGGGCGTCAGGCGCCGTACTTGCCGAATCGCTGCGCGTGGGCCATGGCCAGGAGCATGAGGTGCTTGGCGGGGAAGATGCCGAAGCCGCCGCGGAGGCAGTCGCGCTCCGAGAAGCTCGTCAGCCCGTCCGGCCGGCAGGTGTCGGCCGCGAGGAGCGTGGGCACCGGATGCCAGGAATGGCTCTTGAGCTTGCTGGGTGTGGAGTGGTCGCCGGTCACGATCAGGACGTCGGGCCCGAGGGCCTCGATCTTCGGGATCGCCCGGTCGAGCTCCTCGATCCGCTTCACCTTCTGCTCGAAGGCGCCGTCTTCGCCGGTGGAGTCGGTGTACTTGAAGTGCAGGAAGAAGAAGTCGTAGTCGTTCCAGCACTTCGCCAGCGCGGCGATCTGCTCGTCGAGCGACTGGGCCTGGCCCACGAGGGTCATGCCGACGAGTTGGGCGAGTCCCTTGTACATCGGATAGACGGCGATCGCGGCGGCCCTCAGGCCGTAGAGCTGCTCGTAGGTGGGGAGGGCGGGCTTGGCGGCGAAGCCGCGGAGCACGAGGCCGTTGGCCTTCGGCTCGTTGGCGAGGATCGCGCGGGCCTGCTTCACGAACTCCTTGGCCACCTCGGCCGTCTTCGCGGCTGCCGGATCGGCCGCCTGGGGGTCGAGCGGGGCGACGCCCACGGCCTGCGGGTCGGTGTCGGCCACGCGGCCGTCGAGCCCCTTCGCGCGGAACACGACCACGAAGCGGTGCTCCTTGACCGGCTTCACGAACGTCTCGACGCCCGGGATCTTCACCGCCTGGAGCTTCTCCACGACCGCGAAGCTCTCCTCGGAGGGGATGCGGCCGGCGCGGCGGTCCGAGATCTTTCCAGTGGCGTCGAGGGTGCAGAAGTTGCCGCGAGCGGCGACGTCGTCGGGCCCGAGTTCGAAGCCGATGCCGGTGGCCTCGAGGGCACCGCGGCCGATCTTGAACTCGAGAGGGTCGTAGCCGAACAGGCCGAGGTGTCCGGGGCCGGAGCCGGGCGTGATGCCGGGCAGCACCGGCACGCTCGAGCCGCTCGTGCCGCGGGCGGCGAGCCGGTCGAGGTTGGGGGTGGAGGCCGTTTCGAGCTCGGTCTTGCCTCCCGCTTCGAGCGGCAGGCCGCCGAGGCCGTCGGCCACGAGCATCACGATCTTGGAGGCGTTCTTCTCGGCGAGTTCGCGGACCAGTTCGTGCTCTTTCACGGCGGTGTTCCTGACACGGGGGTGGCTGGGGCGGGGAAGGGGAGGCGGAACGCTCGCGGGGGCTTCCGCCGATCGGCTAGAGTTCCGCCGCCAGAATCTACACGCTCATCCCCGCGCCCCAAACACGCCCGCCGCCGAGCCGCCCATGAGCGTCATCCGTCCCAAACCTCCCGAGGATCCGCTGCGCTACGATCCCGCGGCGGCCTGCGCGAACGGGACGATCTCGCGGGAGGCCGTCGCGGCACTCGCGGACCGGCTCGAGGCGGTGCGAAGCGAGGTGCTGGGCGACGCCGACGGTGGGCGGGCCGCCGACCGCGTCGCACCCGCCGTGGCCTTCCTCGGGCTGCCCGACCGGCTCCTCGCCGACTACGGCACGACGCGGCCGCAGAGCGAGCTGTTCGCGATCCTGCGGGAGGCGCGACGCGTCCGCGAGACAGTCGATCGGGTGGTGGTGATCGGCGGCACCGGGATCATGGGCGCGCGGGCGATCGTCGCGGCCTGCTGCCATCCGTTTCACAACGAGCTCGGCCGCGGCGAACGAGGCGGCCGCCCGCGGCTCTCGTTCGTCGCTGACGATCTCGACAACGACGTGGCCCAGGGGCTGCTCGATCTCGTCGCCCCGCACGGCAGGCCGCGAGGCGACGACCTGCTCGACCGCTGGGCCCTGGTGGTCGTGAACGAAGGTGGCAGCGCCGAGACCGCGACGGTGTTTCGGGCGGCGCTCCGCGACGCCGTCGGCGGTGATGAGCGGCTGCTCGCGGACCGGGTGGTGTCGATCACGCGGGCGACCGGCCTCGGCGCCGCGGCTGTGGTGCGGGGCGGATGTCCCGAGGCGTTCGCGATTCCCGCCGGTGTCCGCGGCGGATTCGCGGTGTTCACGGCCGTCGGTCTCCTGCCCGCGTCGATCGCGGGGTGCGACGTCGTGCGGCTGCTCGAAGGAGCCGCCGCGATGAATCGAAGGTTTCGCGAGGCGCCGGTCGCCGACAATCCCGTGCTCCAGTTCGCCGCCGTGTCTCGAGTGGCCACGGCCTGGTCGGGAGCCCCCGTTCGCGGGCTCGCGACTCGCAGCCGCCAGCTCCTGCCGGTGAGCTCGTGGTACGAACGGCTCCGCTCCGCGCGTGCCGGCACCGCCGGGGTGGGGGCTGGCCCCGGCACGGTGCTCACGAGCCTCGTGGTGGGGGAGTGTCGCCGCGATCGGCTCGTGCTGCCGTCCCCGGAGCCAGCCGCAGCCGGCCAGGGTGGGGCTGGAGTGGCGACGGCCGAGATTCACCTGCCGCGGCTCGACGAGCATGCGGTCGGCCAGCTCCTGCAGATGCTGATGCTCGCCACGGCGATCGAAGATCGGCTCGGCGATCCGTAAACTCATCCTCGTGTTCTTCCCTGGGAGACTCTGCCATGCCCGTCACGCTCACCTGGACCGGCCACGCCACCTGGCTCATCGACACCGGTGCCGGCGTCCTGCTCATCGACCCGTTCTTCGACGAGTGCCCGACCGCCGCGGTCAAGGCGGGTGAGGTCGCCTGCGATGCGATCCTCGTGACCCACGGCCACTTCGACCACGTCGCCGACCTCGTGGCGATCGCGAAGCGGACCGGCGCGAAGGTGCTTTGCAGCTGGGAGATCGGCCAGTGGCTCGGCGGCCAGGGGGTGACGAACGTCCAGCCGATGAACCTCGGCGGCTCCGCCGCGGTGCCCGGCGGCACGGCGAAGATGGAGCTGGCCTGGCATTCATCGAGCCTGCCCGACGGGACGTATGCCGGTCATCCGTGCGGCTGGCTGCTCGACGTGGGGGGCAGGCGGATCTACGTCGCCGGCGACACGGCGCTGTTCTCCGACATGGAGCGGATCGGCCGCCCGCAGGCGGGCCGCGGGCTCGACGTCGCGGTCCTGCCGATCGGCGATCTGTTCACGATGGGGCCCGCCGACGCCCGCGAGGCGGTGCAGCTCCTGAAGCCGAAGCTCGCGCTGCCCAGCCACTACGGCACGTGGCCGCCGATCGAGCAGGACGCCGCGGCCTGGGCCCGTGGCGTGGCGGCGGACGGCGTGGCCGCCGCCCAGGCCTTGGCACCGGGCGGTTCCGTCACGGTGTGATGCGGTCTACACCTCACCCTCGCGCGTCGCTCGGGCTCGGGGTCAGGAAGCCCAATCACGTCAGCGATGGGGATCGGGCCCGTCGCCACGTGGCCGCAGGTTTGCAACCTGCGGGATCCCCGCCGGGTGGACTGCCCCGCTCGGGGCTGCCCATGCCCGTCGCCGGACGCTCGTGCGGCTCGGGACTGACCGTATCCCATCGCCGGACGTTCGCGAACGGCATCGTGCCGTTCGCTCACTCGGATGCCGCCTGCGTTTCGCCATCCTGGCTGCACTTGGCGGCATACGCCGGCTCCCGGGACACGGTCAGCCCCTCGCTCCATCATCGTTCTCGTCGGAGTTCAGTCCGGGGAGCAGCCGGATCGGAGGCACGCGCAGAAGCCGGTGACACTTGTGGACGCCGGGCGTCGACATTCCGTTGGCGCCTTGAACTCACAAGTGCCGCCGGCGCCGAGCATGCCTCCGGCCGGCTGCGGCGCCGCGCGTAGCAAGCAGGTTTTCGCCCTGCGGAACGGGACTGTTGGTCTGGCAATCACCGCAGGTTGAAAACCTGCGGCCACGTCCGCAGCCTCCGGCCGGCTGCGGCGCCGCGCGTTGCAAGCAGGTTTTCGCCCTGCGGAACGGGACTGTTGGTCTGGCAATCACCGCAGG